>JBFLZY010000051.1:0-20410 GCA_040755975.1 Bacillota bacterium
GATACCGCCCGGGGTCGTTGTCGCGCAACTCGAGCGCCTCGTTAGCGCCGGTAGATGCTCCGGAAGGAACGGCCGCCCGGCCCAAAGAGCCGTCTTCAAGAATCACGTCTACTTCTACGGTGGGATTTCCACGCGAGTCCAGAATCTCGCGCGCAATTACTTCCACGATCGTTGTCATCTTTTTTGTACCGCTAAGTTACCTTTTAACGGTACCTTTTCGCCTCCTTAAATTTTTTAATAAGCGCTAACCCGCCCAGACGCGGGTATGTCCGGCGTAAGTATTCAGTTTACCCGCCGGGGATTGCGTTGTCCTGAGCTCACTCCGATGCTTCGCGCCGACAGCACCACGGTTCGCTTCGGACCGGACTGGCGGCGCTGCAAAGGCGGCATGGCAATGTTTTCTTTTTATCGTTACCTTTGTTAACGGAGGACATTTTCACTATCTTGCGCATCTTTTGGGTGCCGCTGGTTTCGCGCCGCAAGTCCGGTTCTCCTCGCGTCGCCGGGCGCTGTTACCGGCGCTACGCAAGTCGTTCGTTGAAGGACAACGCAATCCCCTGCCAAAGCAAGCTGTTTCACTGAATATTTATGTCCGGCGTTTGACTTTAGCAAACAGTGGCCTGCCGGTCATCTCCGGGGGCTGGGGAAGGTCCAGAATGCTCAATATTGTGGGGGCAATGTCCTCCAGCCGGCCGGGGCGCAGGCAGACATTGTTTAAATCCTGGTTGATTAAAACAAACGGCGCCGGATTATTGGTGTGGGCGGTGTGGGAACCGCTGTGCTCGTCCAGCATTTCGTCGGCGTTGCCGTGGTCGGCGGTAATTAACACCACGCCGTTTTTAGCCAGCACCGCCTTAACCAATTTGCCCAGGCACTGGTCGACGGTTTCGATTGCTTTCGTCGCCGCCGCCAGGTCGCCGGTGTGCCCAACCATGTCGGCATTGGCGTAATTCATAATGATCACCTGGTACTTGCCGGAAGCCAGCCTGTCCAGAAAGGCTTCCGTTACTTCCGGCGCGCTCATTTCCGGTTTTTGATCGTAGGTGGCTACCTTCGGGGAAGGAATCAGCAGCCTGTCTTCGCCGGGAAACGGCGTTTCCACCCCCCCGTTAAAAAAGAAGGTCACGTGCGCGTACTTTTCCGTTTCCGCCAGCCGCAGTTGACTTATCCCGTGCGCGCTCAGCACTTCGCCGAGGGTGTTCTTTAAATCGTGGGGTGCAAAAGCAACCGGGGCCTGGATTGTTTTGTCGTAAAGAGTCATGCAGGTGAAATGCACCCGGGGGCGGTTTACGGGACGCGCAAACCCCGTAAATTCTTCGTCCACAAAGGCCCGGGTAAGCTGCCTGGCCCGGTCCGGGCGAAAATTATAAAAAATAATGGCGTCGTTGTCTTTCACCCGTCCCACCGGCGCGCCGTTTTTATCGACAATGACCGTGGGCTGGACAAATTCGTCTGTTTCGTGGCGCTCGTAACTCCTGGCGACTGCCTCTTCGGCACCGGCGGCCCGTAAACCCTCCCCCAGCGTCAGCGCGTCGTAGGCCTTTTTAGTCCGCCTCCAGCGGCGGTCGCGGTCCATGGCGTAATAGCGGCCCATGACCGTCGCTATTTTACCGGTACCCAAACCCGTCAGCTTATCCTCCAGAACCCTGATGTACTCCAGGGCGTTGGCCGGAGGAACGTCCCTTCCGTCCAGAAAACAATGCACAAATACCTTTCTTAATCCGTGGCGGCTGGCCAGTTCCAGCAGGGCGAAAAGATGGGAGATATGGCTGTGCACCCCGCCGTCGGAGAGCAGACCCATCAGGTGGAGGGCGGAACCATGCTCTTGAACGTACCTGACCGCCGCCAGCAGCTGTTCGTTGACAAAAAAAGTTCCGTCCCGGATTGCTTTGGTAATGCGGGTAAACTCCTGGTAAACAATCCGGCCCGCGCCAATATTGAGGTGGCCAACCTCGGAGTTGCCCATCTGGCCAGCGGGCAAACCGACGTCTTCCCCGGACGTGCTTAACACGGTATGGGGGTAGCTTTTTACGAAGTAATCCATATTCGGTTTTCTGGCCTGGGCAATGGCATTTCCTTCTATTTTCGGGCTCAGCCCCCAGCCGTCCAGGATCACCAGCACCAGGGGAATGTGCTTAACGTTCATCATCCCGCCCTCTCTGAAAGCAACTTCCTTCCACGATGGCGGCGAAGACGTCGGGACGCAGGCTGGCCCCACCCACCAGCGCCCCGTCGACGTCGGGTTGTGCCAGCAGAGAAGCAATATTGTCGGGTTTGACACTGCCGCCGTAGAGGATCCGGACCGCGCCGGCCGCCTGCACGCCGCCCCTGGCCGCCAGCAAACTCCGGATAAAGCCATTCACTTCCTGGGCATCTTCCGGGCTGGCCGTCCGGCCGGTACCGATCGCCCAAACCGGTTCGTAGGCGATCACTACTCCGGCCAACTCTTCACTGCTCATGCCGGCCAGGGAGTTTTCGACTTGCCCGCCCACTACCGCGAGCGTACTTCCTTCCTCCCGCTCCGCCAGTTTTTCGCCCACGCAAACAATCGGGACCAGTCCCCACCTGAGGGCGGCTTTGAGCTTTTTGTTCACCATTCGATCCGTTTCCTGAAAATATTGGCGCCTTTCCGAATGGCCGAGAATCACGTATCGACAGCCTACTTCTTTTAACATGCGCGGGGAAACTTCCCCGGTATAGGCGCCCTCTTCTTCCCAGTGCATATTCTGCGCCCCCAGCGCTATCCCGCTTCCCGCCAGCTCAAGAGCCACGGCGTGGAGGGCAGGAAAAGGCGGGCAAACAGCCACTTCCACCTCCGGCATATTCTTGAGCATTGTCTTTAACTGCCCAACGAACTCCCTCGCTTCGGCCACTGTCTTATGCATTTTCCAGTTGCCGGCAATCAGCGGAACTCGCAAAAAACATCTCTCCTTTTTAATTCCTACGCATCCTGCAGGACGGCCACACCCGGCAGTGTCTTTCCTTCCAGAAATTCTAAGGACGCGCCCCCGCCCGTGGAAATGTGCGTCATTTTGTCGGCCACGCCCGCCTTTTCCACCGCCGCCGCCGTATCCCCGCCGCCCACAATGGTCACCGCCTGGCTTTCCGCCAGGGCGCGCGCAATTTCGAAAGTGCCGGCGGCGAAGGGAGCCATTTCAAAAACGCCCATCGGCCCGTTCCAGACTATGGTCTTTGCTTTTCCGACAACCTCGCAAAAAACCTTGACACTTTCCGGTCCAATGTCCAGGGCCATCCATTCGGCGGGGACGGCTTGCACCGGAACAACCCTCGGCCGGGCGTCGGGATCAGGAGCTAAAGCCACCACCAGATCAACGGGCAGCCGGAAATCCACCCCTTTTGCTTTTGCCTTTTCCAGAAGCTTTCCAGCCAGCTCCACTTTATCCGCCTCAAAAAGAGATTTACCCATTGCCCACCCCTGGGCTTTTAAAAAAGTATTCGCCATGCCGCCGCCGATGATCAGCGCATCGGCCCTGGCGATCAGGTTTTCGCATACGCCGATCTTATCCGACACTTTGGCCCCGCCTAAAATGGCTACAAAAGGCCGTTCCGGTGCAGCCAAAGCCTTACTTAGCATATTTATTTCCTTTTCCATTAAAAATCCTGCCACAGCGGGTAAAAAATGCGCCACCCCTTCAGTAGAAGCGTGGGCGCGGTGAGCCGCGCCAAAGGCATCATTGACGTAAAGATCGGCCAGTTCCGCCAGGCGCCGGGCAAACCTTTCCTCGTTTTTCTCTTCCCCGGCATAAAAACGGACGTTTTCCAGCAGGAGCACATCCCCGGGCTGCATTCCGGCAATGGCCGTCTTCGGCTCCTCCCCTACGCAATCGTCTACTTTCACTACTTCTTTACCCAACAACTCCTGCAAGCGGCGCGCCACCGGGTTGAGACGGTAGCGTTCGTCCCGCTTTCCTTTCGGACGGCCCAAATGAGAAGCCAGGATAACTTTTGCCCCGCGTTCGATTAAATAACGAATGGTGGGTAAAGAGGCTCTTATCCGGGTATCGTCGGCAACGTTGCCGCCCTGATCCAACGGCACGTTAAGATCCACCCTCACCAGCACCCTTTTTCCGGTTACGGAAACATCTGCCACAGACTTTTTCTTCATTCCCCGATCCCTCGCCATTACAAAATTGACCGACTGCAAAACGTTCCTGTACCCGTCAGATATATTTTACCGAAACTTACCAGGCGCAACAACCATAAATTTTACCATTCCCTTTCACAAGCCCCTTTGGGCCATATACTTTACAAGATCGACGACCCGGTTGGAGTAGCCCCATTCGTTATCATACCACGCGATGACCTTCACCAGGTTGCCCTCGATCACCATGGTGGAAGGTCCGTCAACGACGGCCGAATGGGGGTCCCCGTTATAATCGCAGGAAACAAGGGGTAACTCGCTATAAGCTAGGATTCCCCTGAATTCGTTTTCTGATGCCTCCCGAAGGGCAAAATTGACATCGTCCCTGTTTACTTCCCGGCCAACCTCCGCCACGAGATCGACAACACTCACGTTAGGAGTAGGCACCCGCATCGCGAAACCGTTCAGTTTGCCCTTCAGTTCGGGCAGCACAAGCGCCACCGCTTTCGCCGCCCCGGTGGTGGTCGGAATAATGTTCATCGTTCCCGCCCTTCCCCGGCGCAAATCCCGGTGGGGCATATCCAAAAGCTGCTGGTCGTTGGTTACAGCGTGAACGGTAGTCACCAAACCCTTGATTATCCCGAACCTATCGTGCAATACCTTGGCTACGGGAGCCAGGCAGTTCGTAGTGCAGGACGCGTTGGAAACGACGTGATGCATGGCCGGGTCATACTGCCCGTGGTTAACGCCCATCACCACGGTAAAGGCCTCTCCCTTGGCCGGGGCGGTAAGCACCACCTTTTTAGCCCCGGTTTTCAGGTGCCGGGCCGCTTCCGCAGGGTTGTTCAGCTTGCCGGTAGATTCGATGACAATATCAACCCCCAATTCACCCCAGGGTAGACTTTCCGGTTCGCCCGCGGCGAAAACTTTAATTTCCTGACCGTCCACAAGCAAGGAGTTGCCGTTTCCCTGAACATCCACGCGAAGTCTGCCGTGAATGGAATCAAATTTCAGTGCATGAGCGAGTGTCTGGGTGTAATGTTCGTTTACCGGCAGTCGTCGAGATTTGTGGTTCACAGCCACTACCCGCACCTCCGGGTCCTCCAAGGCGGCCCGCAAAACACACCTGCCAATGCGACCGAAACCATTAATCCCTATTCTAACCGCCATTTTGCCCACTCACTCCTTTCATTAGTATGGCTTATTAACCTTTATTTATTTAAATGTGTTACTCTATTTTTATTCGCCGTCCACCAAATAGTTCCTTCTAAATTAAAAAAGAAAAACACAAAACAAAAGAGGGTGAACCTAACAATTCACCCTCCTTTTTTCCTTCCGCTTACTCGAAAATAGGCTTTCGCTCGCCGTTCGTTTGCCGTCGCTGCGATGCTGCGGGCCGACCCGGCACTCAGCCTTTACGTGAGTTTACTTTAATGTTTTCCGTGCCGGCTTAGATTGAACTCGAATCAACAAAAGCTAGTTTAAGCTGAGTGCCGGGCATCCTCTGTTGGTGCCGCAAAAAAGCGGCATGGAGGTCTATTCCTTTTTGTTCCTTTAAATTTCTCGAACTTTATTCCTTTGTGCCTCTGTGTCCGGCGGACTTCTTTCTTAATACCTGATTCTTTGCCGGATGGGCGGGATGCCCAGTTCATTCCGGTACTTGGCGATTGTACGGCGGGAAATTTTTATGCCCTGCTTCCGGAAATACTCGGCAATCTTCTCGTCATTTAAAGGGGCCTTGGGATTTTCGCTGGCAATTAACTCATCCAGCATCTTTTTAATGCTTTCCGCCGAGGTCTCTTTTCCGTTCTCGCCGGCCAGGCCGGACGAAAAAAAGTACTTCATTTCAAAAACGCCCTGGGGAGTCTGAATGTACTTGTTTGCCGTCGCCCGGCTGACAGTCGACTCGTGGAGGCCCACCATTTCCGCCACCTTCTTTAAATTAAGCGGCTTTAAGTATTTTATGCCGCGGTCGAGGAAATCGCGCTGCAATTCCACCAGGCAACTGGCGACTTTGTAAAGGGTGAGGCGGCGCTGCTCGATACTCCGGATTAACCAGGCGGCGGCATTCAACTTGTTTTCTACAAAAGCTTTGGTTTCCAGGTCGCTCTCCTGATTCAAAACCATCCGGTACGTTGAATTAATCGTAATCCGGGGTAAAGTCGCATCATTGATGATAATTATATAATCATTGCCTACTTTTTCTAAAACTACATCCGGCACCACGTGGCGAACCTCATCACTGGCGCTAAATCTCCGGCCGGGTTTTGGCTCTAAAGTTTTAATGATATCGGCAATCCTCTGGATTTCCTGGGGGCTCACGCCCAACTGCTGGGACATTCGCCCCAGCTTGCCTTTTGCCAGATCTTCCAGGTGGTCCTGAATTATCTTTACAAGCAGGTGCAGGTCATCCTTTATACCTGACTGTTCAACCTGGATCAATAAACATTCCTGCAGAGACCTGGCGCCCACGCCGGCAGGATCAAAGGTATGGATTAATTTCAGCGTTTTTTCCACCTCCGCCAGGTCTACCCCCAGGCGGGCGGCGGCTTCTTCCAGGGAAATCCGGAGATACCCCTGTTCGTCAATGTTCCCGATTAAATATTCCCCGATCGACCTGATCCGCTCGGCACTGGTCACCAGGTGCAACTGAAAAATCAGGTGTTCTGCCAGCGTCGGGGAATGACTGGCGATGTTTTCGTAAGTATAGGTCTGTTGATTTTTTTCTCCCGCCAATTTTACGAAACCTAAATCGCTGCTGTCCTGGAAATATTCCTCCCAGTCTATGTCATATTCTCTCTTGCCCTCCGCAACCCCGGTGGCGGGCAGTTCCTCTCCGAAAGAATGTTCCATCTCATCGTCGCGCAATTCCAGAAAGGGGTTCTCCTGTAACTGCTGCTCTATATACAGACCCAGCTCCAGCGCAGGTAGTTGCAATACCGTAATGGCCTGCCGCAACTCGGGAGTCATCACTAATTTTTGGACTTGCTCGACATTAAGACCGTAACTTACGCGCATTTACGTCACTCCTTGCAGGCTCGTTAGCTGACCGGTCAAGAAAGAACGGACTGCCGCCGCGATCCAAAGGTTAGCCAAAGAACTGAATCAGCTTATTCCCTTCCCGGGTTTCTTATTCCCAATTCTTGTTGGATGTTTTTCTTTTTGAACAATAAAATTAACGTAATAACCAGGGTTAAACCAATTGCCGTAACCAGGGCCACCGGCAACTGCCCGCCGGTAAACAGGTAAGGGTGCAGCCCCCCGGCATAATCCAAAAAATCGTTCGCCGCCAGCCAGAAAACAGACCCGGCCACTGCTGTCCTTTTAAGTTCCAAAGTACGTAAATAAGCCCAGCCCTCCAAAACCATTCCCCAGTGCGACAACCAAAGCGCTGTTTCGACGGGAGTGACCGTTCCTTTTGCAAACCAGTAGTGACTGATTAAAACTACCGCCCAAAACCCGTATTTCAGGCAGCACACGAAAGCCACAACCGACAACCAGTCGTTCCGCCAGCCCCGCAGCCGGGCAATGAGCGCAAGGGTAAACAGCGTGGTGGAAAAGGGGCTGTCGGAAACGAACAGCCAGTAATAAAAAGGCGTACTGGCCAGTTGTTGAGCGTACCAATAATAGCCGTAAACAGAACCGGCCAGATTAATCACGATCAGGGGCAGCACAAACCTGGCTTGCCAGGGGTTCCGCCAGAAGTCCCGCCACAGATTGAACAGCATCAGCCGTCAACCCTTCTAACTACCCGAGCGGGAACACCAGCCGCCAAAGCGCCTGGCGGGACATCCCGGTTGACCAGGGAACCCGCGCCTACCTGCGCGCCTTCCCCGATTCGAACGCCGGGCAAGATGGTACTGTTCGCACCAATGAGAACGTTCGCACCAATTTCTACTTTGCCGGTGCAGAATTCCTTAATTCGGAACTCGTGACACAGGATGGTAGCGTTGTAACCAACGATCGTATTGTCGCCGATCGAAATCAGCTGCGGGTAAAATATATCCATCATCGCCATCAGACCTACGGATACATTTTTCCCCAGGCGCATCCCCAGGCGCCGGTAAAGAAAATTTTTCACCGGCAGGCAGGGCAAATAACGACAGAAATAAATAACTAAAAAGTTGAAAGCAACTCTGACAGGGTGCACCTCCCGGTACCAGGTCTGCATCGAATTACGGTTCGGATTAACCGGCCGGCAGTGCAGCCTTCTGTTCCCTTCCCGGAGATCTGTTATGATGAACCAGCCCTTTTGTCCTGATAATTTTGCGCTATTTCCGCCAGCTTGCGCAGGCGGTGCTTAACTCCCGACTTGCTTATTTTGGGCTCCACCAGTTCGCCCAGTTCCCGCAAGCTGGCGTCCGGGTGAGCCAGGCGGACTTCCGCCAACTGCCTGAGGAGGGGGGGCAGCTTTTCCAGCCCGATGGTGGAAGCCAGAAAATGAATCGTTTTCTGCTGCTGCAAAGAAGCGTTGATGGTTTTCCCCAGGTTTGCCGTTTCGCAGTTAACCAGCCTGTTTACCTGGTTGCGCATTTCTTTATAAACGCGGATATTCTCAAAATTAAGCACGGCAGTATGGGCGCCCATTATGCTCAGGCAACTGGCAATTTGTTCTGCCTCTTTAAGATAAAGGGCATAACCGTTTTTGCGGACGCTTAAGCCCGGGTTGAGAGAGAGCTTTTGCAATAAGCGGTAAATATCCCTGGCGTAACTTTTTGTGTTGGTAATCAATTCCAGATGATAACTGTTGCCCGGATTACTTACCGAGCCGCTCCCCAAAAAGATCCCCCGCAGGTAAGCCCGGCGGCAACAATCCCGCCGCACCATTTTTTTATTAATTCCGGCCAGCAATTCCCCCTTTTCACCCAGCAGCCCCGTTTCCCGTAAAATATCCAGAGTCTGTCCGGATATACTGATCAGATAAATATTATTTTTCTTTAGCTGTAGTTTCCGCCGGGCGATCACATCAGCAGCCACCTGAAAAAGCTCTTTACAGAGTAAAAAAATTTTCCGCGCCACGGCCGCGTTTTCAGTTATTATATTTAAAGCCACTTGCCGGTTTTCGCTGATTTTCAAAACGCCGTTGACCTTAATTAAGGCGGCCAACTCGGCCAGGCGGCAGCACCTTTTATTTTCCACTACCCGGGCCAGTTCGCTTTTCGTAATAAGCGAAAACGACATTTTCTTCACCACTTGCAAATATTATACCACGCGAAGACAATTTAGCCCAGAATAATATAATTTTATTTATATTAATATTCTTGCATTAAGCATAATTCTCCTTTAATTAAGCCTGGTTAATTCATAAATAAACTTTTTTAAGCCAGCGCCCCCGAAAGCTCTTGATCCCGCTGAAAACCTATTCACCGGTAAGCCGTCCGATGTCCCGGTGGCGAACGGTTACCATATAATTTCTGGTCGCCAGGTATTTTTCCAGCTGGTTGGCAATGACGATGGAACGGTGTTGTCCGCCGGTGCAACCAATTGCAATTGTCAACGTAGACTTTCCTTCCTTAAAATATTCGGGAAGGAGAAATTCAAGGAAATTAAAACACTTCTTCAGGAAGTCGTTAGTTACCGGAGAACCGAGAACGAACTCTTCTACCTGCGCATCATTTCCGGTGAGACACCTTAAAGAAGGATCGTAATGGGGATTCGGCAGAAAGCGCACATCCAAAACTATATCGCTGTCCAGGGGAATTCCATATTTATAACCAAAAGTAACAATCGTAATTCGTAAACTGGCTAACGAAGTATTCAAAGCAAACAAATTTTTCAACTGTTCCTTCAGTTGGTGGGTAGTTAAATGGGAGGTGTCGATAATTTTATCGGCCCTGCCGCGCAATTCCTGCATCCGGGACCGTTCTTCTTGAATGCTGTTTAAAATTTCCCCGTGTACGCTTAAGGGATGACTGCGCCGGGATTCCTTGAAACGGCGCACCAGGGTTTCGTCCGAAGCCTCTAAAAAAAGAATCTCGTAATGAGTATTGCTTTTATCCAGGTCGTTTAACACTTCAAATAAAGCATCAAAAAATTCCCCACCGCGAATGTCCACTACCAGCGCCACCCGATCGATGGGCCGCGTTGAATGAGCGCACAGTTCGGTGAATTTGGGAATCAACGTTGGAGGTAAATTGTCGATGCAAAAAAAGCCTAGATCTTCCAAGTGCCTGAGCGCCTGCGTCCTTCCCGCCCCGGAAAGACCGGTAACTATAACCAGCCTGGGTGACGCCATATAAAACACCCCCTGCGCTAAATAGGTTTTGGCTGCCGTTCGTTTGCTGCCGCTCCCGGTGCTGCGCTGTGTTTCGTTTCCGGCAAAACGAACGGCTACCGGCGAACTTTAGTTCTTGACGACTTTAAACGTCCGGAATTAAAGCGGAAATCGCCTCCCCTCCCTGCCCCCCGTTTTCATGCGGCGGCGCTATTTCCAGCACATCCTCCGCGTACGCCCGGAGCACCTCGGCCACTCCCCAGGCCTGCGCGATACACCCGCGGGGAATAACCGGTTCATTGCCGTCGAAAATTTCTGAAACAAACCCTACGCCGTGATTGGCCAGGTGGGTCCGGAAGGGCGCAATGAACCTGGCGGCCTGGATTCTGCTCGGCTGAGAATAGTTTTCCACCCTCCGGAAAGCGGTGATAAAGGGGCCGATCAGCCAGCTCCAGACGGTCCCCTGGTGGTAGGCTTTATCCCGCTCCAGGCGATCCCCCGCGTACACCCCGCGATATTCTGGATGATCGGGGGCGAGGCTGCGCAAACCATAAGTGGCGTACAGCTCCCGCCACAACCGGCGAATTATTTTTTTCCCCTGCCCGGCATTCAGCATGGTGTAGGGAAGGCTCACGGCAAGCACCTGGTTGGGTCTGAGGGCTGGATCTTTTCCTTCTTCTCCGACCACATCATATAAATAACCGCCTTCCGCGTACCAGAATTCTTTTAAAAAGCTGGCCTTCACTTTGGCCGGCAAATTCCCGTAAGGAAAAGGGTCGTTGAAACGGAAGGCAAGCTGTCTTAAAATACACAGGGCGTTGTACCACAAAGCGTTTATTTCAACCGGCTTACCGTGGCGGGGGGTAACGACAAGATCCCCCACTTTAGCGTCCATCCAGGTCAATTGCGTCTGCGGCCACCCCGCCCGGATCAAGCCATCGCTATCCATCTTGATGTTAAAGTGGGTGCCCCGGATATACGCGTCCACAATCTCCTTTAAAACCGGGTAAAGGTGTTGGATCAAGCGAAAATCGTTGGTGTACTGCAAATATTTATAAACAGCTTGAAAAAACCAGAGCGAAGCATCTGCCGTATTGTAAAGAGGTTCCTGGCCGGGGTCGGGAAACATATTGGGAAGCAAGCCGTCCTTGCAGTACGCGGCAAATGTAGAAAGGATTTCTCTGGCGTCCTCGAACCGCCCGGTGACCAAAGTAAGCCCCGGGAGAGCGATCATCGCATCCCGGCCCCAATCGTTAAACCAGTGGTACCCGGCAATTATGCTCTTCGCCCCGGTAGATTGTCTTTTCACGATAAAGGTGTCGGCAGCCTGGATAAGCCGCCGGGCGAACTCATCTTTAAACCCGGCCTTGTCGATCATCTCCTGAATTCTTTTTGTTTCCAGCTCCACCAGCACCTGACCATCAAGTGTGTACATATCTTCCAAAGTAGCGACAAAAGTAACCGTTTTATTTTCTTCGGGCGCCAGCGAAATGAGAAAATCGCCGGGCAGATAATGATCCTCTTCCGCCGCCAGCCCCCTTTCCTGCTCGCGCAAATAAAACATCCTGTAGAACCAGTCGTCTTTTGGCGTGTACGTTCCGGCGCTGCAGCCCAGATTTAAGGCAGGCATGCCGACGGCGCTAAAAATAGTTACTCCGTACGGGGTCTCCCGCTGGCTGAATTTTACCTGATCTTTCTTCGTCGTCCCGTGAAAATCGCGGCAATTGACGAGGGGAACCAGCCGCAGGACGGCCGGTTGCCCGCCGTTGTGGATCCGGTAAAGGACAACGGTAGTATTCTCCCCGTGAATCATAAATACCTGCTTGTGGAGAAAAATATCGGCAAACGAATAAGTAAACACGGGAAACAGGCTTAAGTGAACCTGCTGGAGATGAATAAAACCGTACTCGGTTACTCCCCCAACCGTCTGGTTGGTAGCCAGGTTATAGACCCGTCCGTCAACTTCTACCCGTTCATCCAGCTTGGCCAGCATTAAAACCCTCTGGACGGGGGGATTCAGGGCCGCTACCAGCAATCCGTGGTATTTACGCGTGTTGGCGCCGATAATGGTTGAGGAAGCATACCCGCCTAAACCATTGGTTACCAGCCACTCATTTTCAATTCCCCGCGCAAAATTTGGCCATTCACCCTTCCCGAAACGCAAAAGACCGCCGCTCCCTTTCCACGCGTGCAGATAACGATGTTATTGAGGGACTGCTCAAGTGCGCTGCCGACTGCCGGCCGGCGACTGTATGGCCAGGGAGACCGCCCCCATCAAGGCGGAGCGCTGGCCGAGGCCGGCCGGGATGATTTGCGCTCCCCGGCGGGCAGCGCGGAGCGCTCTTTTCTCTATTTCCTTTTCCATGGCTTCCCACAAAGGTTTTCCCGCCTGCATTGCCCCTCCGCCCAGCAAGATTAGTGGGGGGTTTAACAGGTTAATGATATTGGCCAGCCCGATTCCCAGCCACCTGCCTGCTTCGGCGAGGATCGCCAGGGCATCCCCATCCCCTTCTAGCGCGGCCAGGGACACGCTTCGGGCGGTAATTTGATCTTTCCCTCCGGCCACCTGTAATATTCCCCGTCCCCGGCCCTTTTCCACAAGTTCACCGGCCAGGCGGGCCATTGCCGTTCCCGAGGCAAGCGCCTCCAGGCACCCCCTATTACCGCAATTACACATGGGCCCCTCCGGGTCGACGGTCATATGGCCAATTTCCCCGGCGCTAAAAGTGATGCCGGAATATAATTTCCCTCCCAAAAGAAGACCCGCGCCAATACCCGTACTTACCGTAACGTAAACGAGGTCGGCATAGTCTTTCCCGGCCCCGAAAACGTGCTCACCCAGGGCGGCCAAGTTGGCATCGTTGCCAACGGCCACCGGCATCTGCAGACTTTTTTCTAAAATCTGTTTCAAAGGCACATCGCGCCAGCCGAGGTTGGGCGCCTGCAAAACAACGCCTCTTTCGGAATCGGCAGGGCCCGGGGCGCCTATTCCTAAACAGACCGGGCGCATATTAACGCCGGATTGTTTCTCAACTTGCTCGACTGTACGCATAATCCGACGGATGACGTGTTCCACGCCGCCGCCTGCTTCCGTAGGTATTTTGATTTCCGCCAGGACCTCCCCGCGGTCATTTGCAAGCGCGGTGTAAATTTTTGTGCCGCCCAGGTCGACCCCGATTACAAAACTATCCGGCACCTGGTCCCACCCTCTCTTAGTTCCTGGTATTCCCGCTCCGCCCGTTGAAGGGTCACCAATGCTCTACCCCAAAAATCTCCTTTGCCCGCCGTTCGTTTGCCGTCGCTCCGATGTATCGGGCCGACGAGACAGCGGCTTGGTTCGGAGCGAACCAGGCAGCGCTGCAAAATGCGCGTGGTAGATTAGTTTTCTTTTCTTAATCGGTTTTCCGGCGATTGCTGTCAGTTTTCTATCATTTTGTTATTTACGCGTTTCGCGCTGCCGGTTCGCTTGCCTCACCTGCGCCGTGTCTCGTTGCCGGCCCTCCGCATATGTCGCTCGTGGCAAATCGAACGGCGGGCCGGTGACTTTCGTTTTCTGTTGGTGCCACAAAAGTGGCATGGGAGTCTAGTCCAGAATTTTTGCCTTATCTCAAAATAGGTGAACTGAACCCCTCCATTTTCCGAAAGTACCTGTACACCGCTTCCGCCGCAGGGCGATTCATCCCTTCGACCCTGGCCAGTTCCTCCACGGAGGCCTGCCGGAGCGCCGCCAGCGAAGGAAAAGCTTTCATCAGCGCGCGCCGGCGGGCGGGGCCGATACCCTCAATTTCATCCAATAGTGAGCTCAGGTTGCGCTTATTCCGCAGTTTCCGGTGATAAGTTACGGCAAAGCGGTGGGCTTCATCCCTCAAGTTTTGCAGCAGGTGGAGAACAGGTGAATTGCCCGGCAGGTGCAAGGGCTCCTCTTTCCCCTCCTGAAAAATGCTTTCCTCTTTTTTGGCCAGGCCGCAGACAGGGATGTGGGCGTAGCCGAGTTCATCCAGTACTTCCCGGGCGGCCGAAAGCTGGCCCTTTCCGCCGTCGACCACGACCAGCTCGGGCAAACGGAAAAACCTGCCCTCCCTGGTACTGAGCTGGCCCAGATTAATTAATTTTTGTTCCTCCCGCGCCCGCAGAAACCTTCTCCTGACCGCCTCCCGCAGGCAGGCGTAGTCGTCGGGACCTTCCACCGTGCGGATTTTAAAGCGCCGGTACTGTTCCGGACAAAGGCGGCCCTTTTCAAAAACCACCAGCGCGGCAACGTTCTCCGCTCCCTGGAGGTTGGAAACATCAAAACATTCCAGGCGCTCGGGCATTTTCCCCAAACCCAAAATTCCGGCAAGGCGGGCCAGGACTCTTTCCATTTCTTGCTTGCCCGCCCGCGCCAGTTCGGCTTCCTCTAAAGACAACCGGGCGTTTTCCAAAACCATTGCCACCATTTTCTTTTTTTCTCCCCGGACCGGCACGTGCAATTTTACCGGGCCGCCTCTTTTCTGCGTGAGCCAGCTGGTAAGCACCTCTTTTTCCGCGTTAAGCAGGCCGGAGACAAGGATTTCTCCGGGGATGAAATCGGCCTGGTGATAATACTGCTTGAGAAAGGCCGTAACTATCTCGGCAGCATCCATTCCTTCCGGATGGGGAAGATAAAAGGTCTCCCGGCCGATCACTTTCCCTCCCCGCACATAAAAGACAGCCGCGCAGGCCATTTCTCTTCCCCGCGCCGCCGCAATCACGTCCTGATCCCCGCGCTCAACGGAAATTATTTTTTGCTCGGCAATCACTTTCTTGATTGCGGTAATCTGATCCCGCAGTTCGGCAGCTTTTTCAAATTGCAGCGCCTCGGCCGCCGAGCGCATCCGGGAGTTCAGCTGTTTCAGCAAGTCTTCCTGGCGGCCTTCTAAAAACAGGCATACTTCCTGGATCATCGCCTGGTAGGTCTCCCGATCCACAAAACCGCAGCAGGGCGCCAGGCAGCGGCGAATGTGGTAGTTAAGGCAGGGGCGGGCACCGGCGGGCGCCGGCGCAGACGCAAGCGCTTTTCTGTCTCGGCCGGTGCCCCTTTTAAAACGCTGTCTGTCCTGCTTTTCTTTAGCCGTCGCCTCGATCTTTTGCTTGCAGGTCCGAAAAGGGAAAAGCCGGCGGATCAGGTTGAGGGCTTCGTGCACCGCCCCCACCTGGGTGTACGGGCCGAAATAACGGGAGCCGTCCTGAACCAGGCGCCGGGTTATGCATACCCGCGGAAACTCCTCCGCCAGCGTAACTTTTAAATACGGATAACTCTTGTCGTCTTTCAGAAAGACGTTGTAGCGCGGGTGGTGCTCTTTAATCAGATTGGCTTCTAAAATGAGCGCCTCCACCTCGTTGTCCGTGACAATGTACTCAAAATCTGCGGCGCGGGCCATCAGCGAGCGAACCTTCGGGGTTTGCTGCGCTCCTTCCTGGTAGTAAGAACGAACCCGGTTCTTTAAGGAAACGGCCTTGCCCACGTAGATGACTTTCCCGGCGCCGTCTTTAAAGTAGTAAACACCCGGCCTGGCCGGCAGGCAACTTAATTTTTCCTCAGGTGTCACGGCTGCGTCACCTTCTTAAACTAAAGATCAGGCACAAAGCTTCCCAGGCACAAAGGCACAAAGTTAATATTCCCGATACATTTCTCTTTGTGCCTCAGTGCCTTTGTGCCTTAGTGCCAGCCGGTCAACGTCATTCCAACCCCTTCAGGTTCACCAGGATACTTGGTCACTTTCTGCGCAGAGAACAACACTTTGCTTAGAAACTGACCGGTATAGGATGCGGGCACCCGGGCAATTTCTTCCGGAGTTCCCGCAGCCACGATCCGGCCGCCCCGGTCACCTCCTTCGGGGCCCAGGTCAATGATGTAATCCGCCGTTTTAATAACGTCCAGGTTATGTTCGATGACAACCACCGTGTCCCCTGCTTCCACCAGCCGGTGCAAAACCTGCAGGAGGCGGTTTACGTCGTCCATGTGCAGCCCGGTGGTCGGCTCGTCCAGAATATAACAGGTGCGGCCGTTGGAGCGGCGGGAAAGTTCCGTCGCCAGCTTGACCCGCTGGGCTTCGCCGCCGGAAAGTTCCGGGGCGGGCTGGCCCAGGCGGATGTAGCCTAAACCAACGTCCTGCAAAGTTTTCAACCGGCGGTGGATCTTCGGGATGTGGCGGAAGAATTCCACTGCCTGGTCCACCGTCATTTCCAGCACTTCGGCAATGTTCTTCCCCTTGTACCTGATCTCCAACGTCTCCCGGTTATAGCGCTTTCCTTTACACACCTCGCAGGGTACGTAAACGTCCGGCAAAAAATGCATCTCGATCTTAATGATCCCGTCGCCAAAGCAGGCTTCGCAGCGCCCGCCCTTTACGTTGAAACTAAAGCGGCCCGGCTTGTACCCGCGCACCCGCGCATCGGGCAACTGGGAGAACAAGTCCCGAATGTCGGTAAAAACGCCTGTATAAGTGGCCGGATTGGAACGGGGGGTGCGGCCGATGGGGGACTGATCGACGTTAATTACTTTGTCCAGATGCTCCAGGCCTTTAACGCCCAGGCAGCTTCCCGGCTGCGCGCGGGCCCCGTTCAATTCCCTGGCCAGGTATTTATAAAGGATCTCGTTCACCAGGGTGCTCTTCCCCGATCCCGATACGCCGGTAACGCAAATAAACATTCCCAGCGGAAAGGTTACGTTAATATTTTTCAGGTTGTGCTCGCGGGCGCCTAATACTTCCAACGCCTTCCCGTTGGACTGGCGGCGGAAGGCCGGAACGGGAATAAATTTTTTGCCGCTTAAGTACTGGCCGGTAAGGGAAGCCGGGGTATTCATAACGTCCCAGACCGTGCCCTGGGCCACGATCTCCCCGCCGTTAACCCCTGCTCCCGGGCCGATATCAATAATATGGTCCGCCGTCCGGATCGTCTCTTCGTCATGTTCGACCACGATCACCGTGTTGCCCAGGTCCCTTAAGCGCAGAAGGGTCTCCAGAAGCCGCCGGTTGTCCCGCTGGTGCAGGCCGATACTCGGCTCATCCAGGATGTAAAGCACGCCCGTCAAACCGCTCCCGATCTGCGTGGCCAGCCGGATGCGCTGCGCTTCCCCGCCGGAAAGGGTTCCCGCCGCCCGGTCCAGGGTGAGGTAGTCCAGACCGACATTGGCCAAAAAGCCCAGCCGCTCGTTAATCTCCTTGAGAATCTGCCGGGCGATCAAGCTTTCCTTTTCCGTCAAATCCAGAGCGCGGAAAAAGGCGAGCGCCTCGGTAATCGCGAAACGGGTTACCTGGGCAATGGACAGCCCCCCCACTTTCACCGCCAGGGCTTCCTTGCGCAGGCGGGTGCCGCCGCATTCCGGGCAGGGCCGCTCGCTCATGTACTGTTCAAATTCTTCCCGCATGTACTCTGAACTGGTCTCGTTGTACCGGCGCATGAGATTGCGCACAACGCCCTCGAAAACCGCCTCGTAAGTTTTCCGGCGGCCGTAAACATCCCGGTAGGCCACCCTGATTGTCTCGGTTCCCGTGCCGTAAAAGATTTTCTCCAGGTGTTCCCTGCCGAGTTTAGATACCGGTGTATCCAGCCGGAAGCCGTATTTTTCCGCCAGTCCTTCCAGATAAGCGTATGCCGTCGAACCCCGGTACCAGCCCTCGATCGCGCCTTCGGCCAGCGATTTCCGTTTGTCTGGAATCAGCAGATCGGGATCGATTTCCTTCTTCATGCCCAGTCCCGTACAGGCGGGACAGGCGCCAAAGGGGCTGTTAAAGGAAAACAGCCGCGGTTCGATCTCCGGCAGGCTTACCCCGCACTCTGCACAGGCAAAATTTTCGTTAAAGAGGATCTCCTGTCCTTCGCTAACGGAGGCGATGGCGACGCCCCCCGCATTGCGCAGGGCCGTTTCCAGGGAATCGCTCAAACGCTGGGCGATCCCCGGCCTGACGATCACCCGGTCCACCACAATTTCAATGGTGTGTTTCTTATTTTTGTCCAGCGGGATGGGCCGGCCCGCCTCAAAAAGCTCGCCGTCCACCCGCACCCGGGAAAAACCACTTTTCTCTACATCGGCGAGCAGCTTTTGGTGCTCTCCTTTTTTGCCTCTGACCACCGGAGCCAGGATCATCAGGCGTGTTCCTTCCGGCAAGGCCAGCAACTGATCGACCATTTGCTCCACGGTCTGCCGGGTGATGGCCAGCCCGCAAAACGGGCAATGGGGGCGCCCGACGCGGGCAAAAAGCAAACGCAGGTAGTCGTATATTTCCGTTACCGTACCGACGGTGGAACGGGGATTGTGGCTGGTCGTTTTCTGGTCAATCGAAATCGCCGGCGAAAGTCCTTCGATGTAATCCACGTCGGGTTTGTCCATTTGCCCTAAAAACTGGCGGGCGTAAGCCGAAAGCGATTCCACGTAGCGCCGCTGCCCTTCCGCGTAAATGGTGTCAAAGGCCAGCGAAGATTTTCCCGAGCCGGAGAGGCCGGTGAAGACCACCAGCTTGCCCCGGGGAATTTCCACGCTGATGTTTTTCAAATTGTGGGCGCGGGCGCCCTGGACGATAATCTTCTCCGGCATGTTTCATCCTCCGTAAACACCCGTCCATCCAACAACTTATTATACCAAAAAAATAAAGCCCTCGCCATGCTCTTTGAGCAAAGCGAAAGCTTTCGTTTGCGAGCGCTTAGCGCCTTATTTACCTCAATCGGCGCTAAAAACCCGGTCTTTCCGGGGCCGGCCCCATCGCGCCCGGCGGCGGCGGGGTGGTCCGGCCCATGGCGGCGGCCTCCGGACGAATCCCGGTGGCTTCAGCCCCCATAGGGGTACCCGTATAAACGGGGTCCAGCGGATACCAGCCGCGGGAATGCATCAAGTCGAAAATCTGCTTCTGGGTGTTCATTTCCTCGTTATTGATCTGGATCAGGGTATTACGCACCCGGTCGTTGGCCGCTTCTAAAACAGCAGTATGATATCCGGTGGAAAGCATTTTGGTGCCGATCAACAAATCGGTCAGGATATCTTTGTCACTGAATTCCATACCTTCAACACCTCCCTTTAAATTTTTCGCCTAGTGCCGGGTCAAATGGGCAAGACCTGCTTCGGAAAGCAACCCGTTTAACGCGCTGACGTGCCTTTGGCCTTTATCCACGCACTGCCGCAAGATGTTTTGGACGGCGGGATCGCGGCTCTGATTGAGGTAAAAGCGGGCTTTTTTCATGCAGAGATCCTCCGCCCGCAACTGCTCCCCGATGTGGAGCTTTTCCATTTCCGTCATCCGCCAATGCTGCATCCGATCACCCCCTTGAGAATATATCGCCATTAGTATTTTGCAAAAATATCCCCTTTTATTCACGACGAAAAAGTTTAACCAAAGATCGTGATTGTCCGCCCTGGACGCTTTCGTCAAAAGGTGCTAAAATTATTAAAAATTAGACATTAAGGATGGTGATTCCCTGGTGCTATCCCGCCCGCCGTTCGCAAAAATACTCACCATTTAATCTCGCTCAAAGGGGGGTCTCAAAATTTAGTGGACAAAAACAAAGTTGAGCAGGCTTTGCTCGATCTGCAGGACTCGATTTCGGTGATCCGCGGCTATATTCAATTGACAATTGAAAAACCGGAGAAGAACTATAACATATTAATCATCAAAGAAATTGAAAAAATGGAAAAGATAGTGGATGAGCTGAAGGTACCTTTTTCCGGGGTAAACAAATCAACCAACCATCACCGGGACATTCGGGTTGAGGTGGACAGCAAGGAAGGAGAAGGAGCGAAACTGCGGATTTACATCCCTTGTTAAATGCAGAGCAGGCAATTTCCGCCCGACCAACACTTTTCAAATCGTCACGTCTACAATTTTCCCTACCTAAATCAACCGATAAAGGCAAACCTCTCGAAAGAGCGGGACGCAAAGCCACGGGTCTAAAGCCCGGCACTCAGGCAATCCAACTGGCGCCCGATTTGAACAACACTTGCCAAAAGACACCGGCTCGCGTTTGACAGCCAACCCCCAATTTTGACCCCCTCCAAACCCGAGAACCCTTGAAAACACTGGGTCGGGTTTGGAGAAATTGAAAATTTGTACTGCCACGTTAGAAAAATTTGGAGTTGCATA
>JBFLZY010000052.1:0-19813 GCA_040755975.1 Bacillota bacterium
CGGCGGTGTTCACGCCCGCCTGTTCGAGGACGTTTTTGATCTCGCTCAGCTTGAAGCTGGTCGCCCGCACGTCGCCGGGGATCTCTTCGATGAACTTGCCGGCCCCGGGGAACTTTTCGGCCAGCTCCACCAGTAGGCGGCCAACATTGTTCCGCATGGCCAGGTTGGTGAAAACGTAAGCCTGCCTGACGGCGCTTTCGATGGGATCAATGACGGTCCGGCCGGAGCCCTTGAGCCCCTTTACCGGCTGCGGGAGGTCCGCCAGCCGGCGCTTGCCGAAGCGCCCTTCCTCTTCAAAAACCCGGTAAAGGGGGACGTATTCCTCGCTGGAGGCAAGGATCTTCGCCTTCGCCTCGGGGCTGACCAGCCCGCTTCTCTCCAGCATGTCCACCAGGCTTTTGAACCAGCCTTTCAGTTGCTCGTGGATCTGGTCGAATTCGGGGTTCTTTAAGCGTTGAATGGTCGCGTCCGCGTCCGCTTCGCTGAAGGGGAAGGCTTTGATGTCCTTTCCGGCGGCCTTCTGCCGGTAAAGTTCCTTCACCCGTTTGGCGGTGACGTAGGCGCCGAAGTCCCGGTATTTATCCCTGGTGCTCAGCGGGGTGATGATCTCTTTGAGGGAGGGTCCGATCACATTGTAGTTTTCGTCGATCTGGCCCTTCCAGATGAAGGTGTGCGCCAGGCGCCCGTTGTCCCGGAGCAAGACGGCCTGCTTGTAGGGGTCCTCGGGGGCGGGAATCCCTTTCCCACCGGTGATCGCCTGGACGGTATCATGGAGGGGCTTTAGCTCGTCAAAGACCCTCGTGTAAAAAACCTGCCAGAGGGATTTGATCTTCTCCTTAACGCTCAGCGGCTCCCGCTCCGGTTTATCGAAGCTGAAGGATACGGCGGCCTTTACCCTGCTCACCGGGTCGGCCCGCAGGTAGGCGTGGATCTGCTCCTGGGCCTGCTTTAGGGCGCTTTCCAGGCGGGGGCTCCCGGAGAGTTTAGATTCAAAGAAGGCATAGAAGTTGGGGGCCTCCCTTTGGGCCGCTTCTTTATCGCCCAGGTAAAGGCGGGTGAATTCGGCCACGCCTTCTTTACGCTCCTGGGCGGGGGGATAGTTCTTCCCGGTGGCCCGGCCCAGTTTGAGCAGTTCGGCATCAAAGGCGGGGTCGGCCAGGCCGAACATCCTGTCCAGGTGGTGGCCCGCCTCGTGGGCGATCACCGGCAGGTCCTCGGCCAGCTTCGTGCGGATCACTTCTTCCCGGTTCTTGTAGATGCCGACGGCTTTCTGCTGGTAGCGGCCCACCCGCAGGGGAACGTCCAGGATTTTTTCCAGGCGGTCGATGATCATCCGCCGGGCAGGGGCCTCGCCTTCGCCCATGATTTCCATGCTCGGGGGGCGGGTTGCCATGGTTTCCGCGCCCCCGGGGGCTCCCGCCGCTTCGGGCAGTTCCGACCTGGGCAGTTCGGTTCTGGTTTTAAGCAGTTTTCCGGCAGCCTTTCCGATGGCGCGGGCGGCCACGTCCCCGCCGCCGAAAAGGGCCGCACCGACGGCCGCTTCCTTGCCGATTTCCGGGAGGGGTTCGCCTTCGGCGGCGGCCTTGATGCCCTCGTAAACCGCGCCGGAGGCAGCGCCCGGGGCGGCGGCCTTCGCTATCTTTGCCGGCAGGCTTGCCGCTTTGGGGATCAGTCTGGTCGCCGCCCTGCCCACCGTGCCGTACAGGCCGGATATGGGAACGAGAGAACCGGCCAGCTCCCCGACGCCGGCGGCAATTTTTTCGCCGGTGGTTTCCGGAGCAGGGGGAGGGGGCGGTTCCACGCCGAAAAGCCTGCTTATACCTTTTTCGATCAGTCCGCCCGGACCGCCTAAGCCGAAGGTCATGCCTTTGACGAGGCCCTCGGAAGCAAGATTGAAAATCCCCCCTGGTGTTAGTCTAGTCGCAGAAGGCGCTGCTGGAACTTCAGTTTTTTCCGGCGGCGTTCTGAACTGTTCTCCGGGAATAAAAACATCAATAGCTTGCTGCCACAGGGGACGCGCCTGAAGCCGTGCCTTTTCTTCCAAAGCCCTCGCCAGCGCCTCTTCTTCTTCGGCCTGCTGCCTGTACTTTTCTACGCCTTCACGCCCTATTTTTCTGTACGCTTCCAGATCGATTTCAAAGGGTTTCAGCGGCATGGGCATTACCTCGCTTTCTTCTTAAAGTTAATTTTATCATCCCGTGGTGTTATTTAAATAGCAGGTTTTGCTGCCGGGAAAGGGTCTGTCGCATTCCGGGCAGGTTTCTTCTTCCCGGGCAAAAAAGATATCCTGAAAATCCTGAATGGTCAGGTCCCGCCGATAGCTTTCGCGCCAGGCGATAAGAAGGCTTTCCAGGAACCTTCTCGGAAGGGAAACAAAGAGGCTAAACAAAAGCTCTTCTTCGTCCGGGCTGAGAAGTCTTCCAAAAACTAACGGCAGGATTTGAAGTATTTTGCCTTTATGGTCACGCGGGTTTTCGCAAGATAGCAAGAAGAAGATAATTCTGGCAACTTTGCGCCCCTGCTTTATCCTGATGTTTTGCCTTCTCTCCCGCCACCGGCGCAGGTATTCGTTCTGCCTTTCCTTGCTCTTGTACGGCATCAGGCCAACCACCTGTAAAAACGTTCCCCGTCTTCCCTGGTAAACACCTTAACCGGCAAAGCCTCCTGAATGGCCTCCAGGTCTGCTTCAATTTCCGCGGTGCTCAGTTCATCGGCTTCTACCGAAAGAATTTTGTTTTTGAGGTAAACAGGATGGGCAATGCCTACTCCCTTTTTGGCTAGGGCCAAAAGGCCGACGGCCAGAAGTTTTTGCCGCATGGGAAGCAGTACAAAATAGGGATAGTCGAAAAGTTCCTTTAAGGTCATTTATTGTCCCCCCTTCGCTTTTGAGAAGTCATGTCTCCGGGCACCCGGGCCGCACACCACGCCGGGGCACCATTCTTCGGTGTAGTCCATGCTGTCGTAAATTTCACGTTCGCCAACAATCTTTGCCTGCCGCCGTTCGTTCAAAACCTTTATGGTCTCGTCAATTTCCTCTTCCGTCCGGGTATCCCTGGGGGGTTCCTCTTTGGGTTTCTCCGGGGGCCGGTAGTCGCTGAACAGGTCCGTCAGCTTGACGCCCAAGGCATCCGCAAACCGCCGGTCGGCGTCGTATCCCCAGGGTGTGCGCCCCCATGAGCTTTCCGCCCTCTCTACCTGCAAGATTGAATTGACGTGAAGGTTCATCTTTGACGATAACTCTTTAACCGTCATACCCGCTTTTTCCCTGTAATAGCGCACCAAGTTAGTTCCCATGAGTTTTTTTTCCTCCTTTGCGTAATATATAGCCTTTTATATTGTGCCGCCAGTTTTTGGCGGTCTGGCCTTTGCTTCCCGCCGGATGTGCTTCCCCCGCCGGATGGCCTCCCGCCATAAGGCCGGGTCTTTCGCCAGCAGGCGGGACAGTTCTGATTCGGTGAGAAAAAGGGTTGTTTTGGTCATCTTGATCGCGATCAACTTTTTCCGTTTTGGGCCGGCCAGATAAGGTGTTTGTTCCTCCACGGGAGGCCCCCCTTTACCTAAAAACTATCCCCAAACTATCCCCAGGGGTTATTCGTGCCTTGTGTGGTGCGGCCTCCGGGTACGCCTGCGGATTGCCGATCCGAAGGTGTACCTTTACCCCACATATATCCATGGCCTTTCAGTTAAGGAGAAAGCCAGGACCTTTCCCGATTCCGAAAAGGGCACCCCCCAGACCACTTCATTAATGGTCGTTTTGTATTCCGCCGCAACTTCCTCGATTAAGGTTTTGGCTACACCTAAGCGCCGCAATAAATGTGCGGTCCAGACCAGGCAGATTTTTAATTTTGGCTCCCCCTCGCAAAAGGGTATTTCCCCTATGGTCTTGCCGTCCCAGGTTGCATACTTTGTCGTCTTTTCGACGACGACAAAACTAATTGCATAACCGCCCTCCACCAGGGCGAAAAAGGCCGGTTCTTTTTTTACCCAATCGCCGAAATATTTTTTATCATCGTGCCAACCTGGAAAATCGTAGCCGTTTTCTCTCTGCATAAGACGCGCCATTTTGTAGGCAAATTTATGTCCGGGGTTCGGGTCCTGGGGACGCACTCTCCATAATCGCCAGTCCTGATTGCAATGCCTCGGCGCGGGTTCGATATACAGCGTTCCCGGAAATGGCACGCCACGGGACCAAAGGAAATGCTGCTGAATATGTTTCTGCTGGCCGTATCCTCCCCACCCGCAGGGACATTCAAAACCGGTGAATTCCAACTTTGCTACCCCCAAACAAGTGTGTGTCAAGGTGTATACCAGATCCGAACGGTCGTCTTGTTATGATTTGCACAAGCCAGTAATATCAAGACTTGCGGGGTTCGTTATTTTTGTCACTAACGGGTTTTTTTACACTTAAAACGAGGTGATCCGGTACAGCTACAATTTTTCCCAAAAGTCATCTGTTTCAGTATTATCAAGGCTTGCAGGGTATTTAGCCATCAGGTTAAATAGGCTGTCTGAACCGGCTGAACCGGTTTTTCCTATTTAAAGCTAACTTTTTTACATTGAAAAATTTCCTTAAAAAAAGGAGAAACGGTTCATTCGGTACATTCGGTACAGCCTCCAGTCGTCATGCGGCCTGAGCCCCCTTCCCTTAGAAAGGTGATTCGGTACAGTTCGGTACAGTTTCGGTTCAGCTGGTACAGCTACAATTTTTCCCAAAAGTCATCTGTTTCAGTATTATCAAGGCTTTGCTCATCAAGCAATCCAATCCCCCGCCAAACCTTTTCGCGGGCATACTCTGGGCCGTGGATACTACGCTGAACATTGGGAAAATTCGCCTCGATCTCCTGGTTAAAACTTCGCCTGGATACAAAGTAATAACCGTTGTCCTCGCACCATCTCCTGTACTCACTGTAAAGTTTCTCACGCTTGACAACACATTGCGGCTTAACTACGCAGTTTTCCGCGATAAACGCCAGAACGTTAGAGTTCTCCAACCTGTACCGCTCAATCTGCGCCCGGGTCGTGTCATTTTCGCTGAAAGTAAAATTGTTTGCCATTAGCCGCCGCAGCCCTTCCAGTGCCCAGGAAAATATCCCGTCAACCTCCCGAAAGAGCTTTTCCTTCAGGCGTTTATCGACCTTATCATCAGGGATTACATTCTCAAACGGGATAATAATCAGCCGGCGGTAAAACGCGCCCGTTTGGTCCTTCGAGTACGGCAGCCGGTTGCAGGAAAAAAGCAGCCGCGCAAAAGGTTTAAACGAGAAGGGGTTTTTGAATTTTCTCTCGGCTGTGATCGTGTCCCCGCCGACGATTGCTTTAAAAGCTGCTGCGTCCTCAATCGCCTGTGCTGGCAAATCCGCCGCGATATTTGCCAACTTCCCAAAGAGCTGCGCCGTTTTGAACCGGTCACCGAGGTTTTGCCATTCAACACTTGAAACATTTTGTTTACCAAGCATATATTCCAGGACAGATAGGACCGTAGACTTTCCACTTTGGCCGGGGCCGTGCAGAACGAAAGCTTTCTGTGCTGAGGTTAGAGGTACGAGACAGTATCCATAAAACTCCTGAATAAGAAGGATATTTTCCGGCGGCAGGACCTCACTTAAAAACTTCAAGAACAACGGGCATCCCGCGCCTTCGTCATAATTGCAGTTTAATTGAATGGTCGCCAAAAACTCCGGGTCGTGCGGTTTAAGAGCACCACTTTTTATATCCAAAAGGCCGTTCTTTAAGTTGATAATAAGCGGTTCCCGGTTTAGGTCTTCCGTGTTTTTCAGAATTTCAAGTTTCCAGAGGTTTAACGCATCGCTGATCCAGGAACTTTTACAGCAGTTGTCCGGCAGGTATTTTTTGACTACGGCCGCCGCCTCGTTATCACTGATCTCCCGGTAAGCACCATTCCAATAAGCGAAGAAGGCTTCCCCGGCGTAGAACACCCGCTCGTTATTCGCCAAATGCCGGGCCAGGACGCCAGGAAGAAACTTCGCCCCTCCCTTCGTCGCCTTCAACCAGGCCGGCTTGTTTCTTTCTTGACTTCCTTCGATTTTTTGCCTTAGTTCAATTACCTTCTTAACTTGATGTTCCTTCAACAAAGCTTTCCACCGCCTTCAATTTCGTGTCCACGTCGCCGGCTTCCAGGATGTCGAGCAGGTGTTCAAGCCAAACCTGCGAATGAATTAGTTCTGGCCAGGCAAAAGGACCGCAACAGGCGAGAATTTTATCTATCGCCCGATAATAAGCAACGAACCAGCTGTGAACCTCGTCAACAAGCCAGTTAAAAAACTCTCTTGCTTCCTTTTCCTGCGCTCGTTCTCTGGCCGCTTCCGCCGCCTTTTGCCGGGCCTCGGGAGCAAGGGGCTGATCAATGGGAAGCCCGAAGTCCATGCAGACTTGCCGAGCCGCTTCATAAGGGCGTAGGCTCAATAGCCTGGCCGCCAGTTCTATGCCGTCGCCGCAGGCCTGGCAGCCGAAGCATTTAAAACCGTTTGGGTAAATGACCAGCGAAGGCTGCCGGTCGGGATGGAATGGGCAAAGGGCGAAATAATTCTTGCCGCGTTTCCGCAGCTCCAAACCGTACCGGATAGCAATTTCCGGGGTGGAAATGGTCCGGGCTTGCTCGAAAACAGAAAGTCTCATGAAAAATCACCTTTTCCCGCTGTCCGCCAGGTTTTTATCTTATTTCAACCGTCGGATTCCCCTAATTGCCTGCTCCGGTTCCCGCTTCAAGCTCGCTTGCTCTTGCTGCTCAAGCCACTTGTCCAGCGCTTCCCGGCGGAAGAGCAATCGACCGTCAATCCGTATGTGCGGAATCCTCCCAGCTTTCGCCAATTCCAGAAGTTTCCAATAACTAACGTCGATGTATTCCGCAGCGGCTTTTGCCCGCATTGTAGCTTTCTGCATCGTTTTTACCCCCCAACTTTTCTGATCCTCACCGGCTGTAAAATTTCGTCCGGCGAAATCCCAAAAATGCTGGCAATCTTTTCTGCCATTTCTTCTGTCGGTCGTAACCGGCCGGAATCAATCAAGGAGTACCACTGGCGGGAGACGTTGAGCCTCCTCGCAACCTCCTTCTGGCTGAGGCCGGCGGCCAGGCGGAGCGCCCGAAGTTTTGTTAGCATCACGTTCACCCCCCGGAGATTATGAGTAAATATTTTTGTGATTATCTATTTACGATTCTATAAAAAGTTGTTGACAGTGTCAATGAAAAATGATAATCTGATTACAGACTACCTATTATCCTTATAAATGTATTTAGCCATTATCCAAAGGGGTGGTAAAAATGATAATGCTGCTTTCCCTTCACCGGGGCGAGGAGGGAATCAAAGAAGGAGCAGGGTCATGCAGGACGGGAGAAGGATTGACCTGTGTGTACGTACCCATCGGCAGATTGATATTGGACTTTTTGGAGACCGACTTTGAGAACCTGAACAGTTTCTCCGTTTTTATCGGAAAGTACGGCCTGGCTGGGTTGGTAGAATACTCCCCGGCGGTAAAGGAAACCGAAGATTCTTGTGCAGTATGGAGAGAGGTTAAGGCGGGGTTAAGCGATAAGCAAAAACTCTTGAAGAAGGCTGTTTATTATTGCCTGGACGCCGATGGGATGGAATGGTTAACCAGGCTGTCAACTGTAGAGAGGTTTTACGTTTACAAAAACGCTTTTCCACAAGAAGTAGAGGTTTTAAAAGGCGAAGCAATGCTGGAGTATGACGTTTACCCCGAGCGGTCCTACGAGGAATTTTTACAAGAGGCGGAGATTACCTCTCCCCGCGAGCTTTCGAAATGGGCAAAAGAAAGGAGGTTCCGCTTTACGGAAACATACGTCAGCCATGACGTGGTTGCTCTGTGCTGGATCGAGTTTGGGGAGTTGGTAAAAAGCAACACGACAATGAAGAGATGTCTTCACTGCGGAAAATATTTTATCCCTTTAAAAAGGAGTGATGAGAGGTACTGCGACAGGCCGGTAAACGGCGGGCCGAAGACCTGCAAGGACGTGGGGCCGATAAGCAAGTATATGGAAAGGGTTAAGGGAGAACCGGCGCTGGAGGCTTACAAGAAGGCTTACAAAAAACTTCACGCCAGGATACGGAAACGCAGGCTCACAAAAGAACAGTTTTTTAACTGGAAACTGGAAGCGGAAAAAAAGCTGGAAGAGGTAAGAAGCGGCGCTTTGTCGCTTGAAGAATACGAAAGATGGTTAAAGGAGGCTCAAGCCAATGGCCGGACGCGGTTACATTGAGAAGCGCGGGGAGAACAGCTTTCGTCTGGTGGTCAGCTGCGGCCTGGACAGCGAGGGGAACCAAATCAAGAAAACCAAGAGCGTCACCGTAAAAACTGACTGCCCGGAAAAGTCGTGCAAGGGGTGCGCCAAAATAACACGCTGCCGGGCCAGGAAGGAAGCGGAGCAGGCTCTGGCGGAATTCGTTCTGGAGATTGAAAAGGGGACGTTCGTCGAGCCGTCAAAGCTCACTTTTCAAGAGTTTGCGGAACGTTGGCTGCGGGATTATGCGGAACTGGAACTGGAACCAAAAACTATTCACCGATATAAGGAATTACTGAAAACAAGAATTCTGCCGGCGATGGGGCATTTGAAAATCCAGCAGATCACGCCCACGCATTTGTTGGAGTTCTACAAGAATTTACGGGAAGATGGGATTCGTTTGGACGGCAAGCCGGGAAAGCTGTCCGACAGCACCATTCACCACCATCACCGGCTGCTTTCGGCTATCTTCAATGACGCCGTTGAATGGCAGGTCATCCCGTCTAACCCGGCCGGTAGGGTGAAGCCGCCGAAGGTGAAAAAGAAGCAGCCTCCTTGTTATGACGAAAAGCAGACGGCGGCCCTGTTGGAGGCGCTGGAGAAAGCTCCGCTGAAGTACCGGGCGATGATTGCCCTGGACCTTGCCACCGGCGTCCGGCGGGGGGAATTGATGGGTTTGGAGTGGAAGGACGTGGACTTTGAGAAGGGGACCATCACCGTGCGCCAGGCGGCCCAGTACCTGCCGGGGAAGGGGGTCTTCGAGAAGGACCCGAAAAACGAGACATCCAAAAGGACAATTGCCGTTCCCGGTTCGGTCATGACCCTGTTGAAGGAGTACCGGAAGGTTTGGCTTGAGAACAGGCTGAAGGTGGGGGACTTGTGGCAGGGGACAGACCGGCTTTTCACCACCTGGGACGGCCGGCCGATGCACCCGGACACAATTACCAAATGGTTCCCGAAGTTCCTGGCGAAGAGTAACCTTCCACATATCAATTTCCACGCCCTGCGCCATACCTCGATAAGCCTGCTCATCCTGGAGGGGGTCCACCCGAAGGTAATCAGCGGCAGGGCGGGGCATGCCAATATATCCACCACGATGGACATTTACGGCCACCTTTTGAAGAGCGCCGACAGGGAGGCGGCGGACAAGCTGGAGGGCCTGTTCAACGGGAAAGCAAAAGCAAATTAGACGGCCGAAAAAGGCCGTTTCTCTTTGTTGGTGTTTTTTCTGGATTGTTGGGGAATGTTTGGCGGGGGGTATCCCCAAACTATCCCCAAATTGATTTTTTGGCTTACTTTGCACCAAAAAGAACAACCCCGCAATTCCTTGCGGGGCTTGCTTTTTAGCTGGCGTCCCGGGAGGGATTCGAACCCCCGACCGACGGATTAGAAGTCCGTTGCTCTGTCCTGCTGAGCTACCGGGACGTAAAGAAGGCTGGCCGCTCAAGTGAGGCGACTGTTATATTATAATGGTGCAAATATAGTATAATACATGTTGGCCGGTAATGCAATAGCGCCGGAAGTGGGGGCGTTTGGTGACCTGACCTTGACCAAATTCTCTTGTTCGATAGGGTATTGCCGCGCGTGACGGATTGCAATTACGTTAACGGTTTTTCCTTTGATTTCGTAAAAAACTTTATCCGGGATATTTTTAAAACCGACGCATACGTAATAAAAAAAGGAAGGGCAGGCTAAAACCTGCCCTTCCCGGTGTTGGGATGATTCGGACGTAGCCGTTCCTTCTTTAATTTTAAGGTTACCGGGCGGCCTCTTTAAAGAGATCAATAGCTTCCTGAGGAACGTAGGTTACATTTTCCGGTTTTACCGCCAGACCCTTCAGGTGCCTGATCTGACCGTTAATTTTGGCAATGCTGGTGTCGATGGGAAGCTCCATTTTAACGTTGCCCTTACTTACTTCTATGATCGGGTTGAACGGATCGGCATTGTTATACTTCACTTCCGCCCCCAGGGATTGGAAAGCAGGCCTGACCGGAACGAAAAGCCTGCTGCTCAATTCCTCCAGATCAAAACCAAAAGAACGGGCGGTAAGTTTAGCAAACTCGGTGTTCTCGATTACGCCCACCGGCCTGTTCGGGCCGTAGGAATAAAGAACTATATCTTCGCCGGTGTGGCCGCCGGTGGTCCAGCCAATGTGGGCCCGCTTGCTGATTATGGGTCCGGCCACGGATTGTACTCGACCGGGCATGGCGCCCTTAATGGCGGCAATTTCCTCCGGGGTTAAATCCGTAATGCCGTAATATTGCGCCATTACTTCCACCACGTTGCTTCTTTCTTGATTAAGCATGGCTTCAATTCCTTCGCCGGTTAACCTGGCTTTTTTTAGCGGGTCAAGGGAGGCAGAGATGTCGGTTTTATCGTAGATCTTATCCGTACTCCGGTCGCCGATGCTCATTCCGCCGTTGCCGTGGTCGGAAGCAACCAGAATCAGGGTACGGCTATCTTTCTTGGCAAAATCCAAAGCTACGCGCACTGCTCGATCAAAGGACAGGATATCACTGATTACGCCTATGGGATCGTTGGCGTGAGAGGCCCAGTCAATTTTGCTTCCCTCCACGTGCAGAAAGAAGCCGTTCGGGTTCCGGGACAAAATTTCGATGGCCTTTTGGGTCATTTCGGCCAGACTGGGCTCTTTGGCGGGATCGCGATCGAAATCGTAAGCCATGGCATCATGAGCAAACATTCCCCAAAGCTTGTCCGCTTTTGAGTCGATCATCTCATCTTTTGTTTTCACGATCTGGTAACCCATCTTCTGTAGAACGGCCAGGAGATTCTCACCGTCTTTACGCGTTCCGCCCATCGAGGGGGGCACAAGATATTTGCTTCCGGCACTCAAGACAACGTCGATACCCTGGTAAACTTGCTGTTCACCAATGGCTTCGTAGTTGTTGCGGTTGGGGGTATGGGCGCTGAACGCAGCCGGCGTGGCGTGCTGAATATTGGAGGTAGCCACCAGACCGGTTGCCTTGCCCATCAATTTGGCTCCTTCCAGAACAGTAGCTACCGGCTTCAACTGATCACCTTCCACAAGCGGAGGCACTCCCGGCATGGTTACTTTGCTGGGCAAAACACCGAGGTACTTGGAATTGCTTTTATAACCGGTGGCCATGGCCGTAGCCGCAGGCGCGGAATCGGTAACGGCCGATTCCGCAGAGTAGCACCGCACGAGGCCGGCGGCCATTTCGTCTAACGCCAGCGGAACCCCGCCCTGATACCACCGGGCCAGAGTGGTGTGGGTAACGCCTGTCCCATCGGGAACCATGATAATTACGTTCTTGACCGGGCTTTCCGAAGAAACAGCCGTCGTCCCGGCCGAAATCGTAAAGATCAGGGCCAACGCCAGAATTACCCCAAGCATTTTTCTGCTCCGTTCGTTCATTAGCAAGTCACCCCTTCTTTTTAAAAATAGTTTTATACCGTGATGTAGTCAACTTTTTTTCTCCTTCCCATTCCCTCCTCTCTCGCTATCCTTGAACGTTTTTGTCTTTACCGAACAGCCTTGATCCCGCCTCATTAGTTTTAATTTGACAATGTTAAAAAGTGGTTTCCAGAATGTTATTGGATCGTTAACACAAGATTAAATTTTTAGCGGAATCAGGTCTATCGGTCTTTCCAAAGATAATTTGCCGCTATTTAGAATTCCGGGCGGCGGGCTCCCCATTGTTTGAAAAAGTCAGGGAGCGCCGTGAAGCTTTTGTTCAGCCGGCAGGTTGCAAAGTGCCTGCCACGGAAATTTCTCGTTCGCCGTGAAGTCGTCGGGGAGGCGCTTTTAAGGGGTGACCCCAAGCGACAGGCTACCCGAAAAGGCCAGTTTTGGTCGAGACAGGATGCGGGCCGTAGCGCAAGCGAACCCGTGGTGGCTTCGAAAACTTCTCTGGTCAGGGTTGCCGCCGGAACGGGAGGTAGACTCCGGACAATGGTTGCCGGGTGAACGACAGGTTTTTAGTTTTTCTTGTTCAATTTCATTCGTTCTCCGGCATCCCTGGTGAGCTCTATTAAATTTCCGGCTTAACGGCAATAATATTTAAAACTGCGGGGGTGGGGGTTGGCGTGAACCAGGAGGGAGAATTAATCCTCAGGCTGATCGCGGCTTTCGTCCTGGGCGGCCTCTTTGGGTTGGAAAGGGAAAAGCGGCATAAACCGGCCGGTTTGCGGACGCATACTCTGGTTTGCCTGGGCGCGGCCCTTTTTACCATCGCCGGCCTGTACGGATTTCCCGGCGCGGGCCCCGGTACGCCGTCCGGCGGCACGGACCCGGCGCGCGTCGCTGCGCAAATTGTCAGCGGCGTGGGCTTCATCGGCGGGGGAATCATTTTTAAAGACCAGGATCACATCCGGGGGATCACTACCGCGGCCAGCATCTGGCTGACCGCCGGCCTGGGGATGGGCATCGGCGCCGGCCTTTACCTGCTCACGGCCGCGGCCGCGCTGCTGGGCCTCACCGGGTTGGTGCTGAACCGTTTGCTTGAGCGGATCTTTCCCCATCCCCCGGAATAAAGTTTTATGGGAAAAAAATAAACCGGTAAAGCTGTTTTTCCTCTTCAGCTTTACCGGCTTGCAAATCGGTTAAGTGGCTGTCTATGGATTGTCCAAAGGCGAAAACCTGGGTAAGGGCAAAAACCCTTGTTTTTTCAGTTGGAGCGGGTGATGGGAATCGAACCCACGTACCCGGCTTGGAAGGCCGGTGCTCTACCATTGAGCTACACCCGCTAATCAAAAGCACACATGTCTTTTCATTAACAAATATTATAGCCGGTTTTTGGCCTTCCGTCAAACCTTTTTGCGGGATAGGCGGTAAAAATCCAAAGGCTTACTGGATTGCCGCCAAAAAAGCGCCGGCAGCCACCGCGGTGCCGATTACCCCCGCCACATTTGGTCCCATGGCATGCATGAGCAGGTAGTTCTGGGGGTTTTCCTCGGCTCCCAGCAAATGCACCACGCGGGCGGCCATGGGGACGGCGGATACCCCGGCGGCGCCGATCAGAGGGTTGATTTTTTCTTTCAAGAAAATGTTCATCACCTTCGCGATGAGCACCCCGCCGGCGGCGGCGCAGGCGAAGGCCACTACTCCCAGGATGAAAATATAGATGGTTTGAAGCCGGAGGAAATTTTCCGCGGACATGGTCGCGCCAATGCCGACGCCCAGGACGATCGTGGCGACGTTCAGCAAAGCCTCGCGCGATACGTGCGCGAGGCGTTCAACCACGCCGCATTCCATAAACAAATTGCCCAGCATGAACATTGCCACCAGGGGGGCCGCTTTCGGCACCAGGATGATCGTCACTATGCTGGTCAGGATAGGGAAAATGATCTTTTCGGCTTTACTGACATCCCGCATTTGCTTCATGACGATGGCCCGCTCTTTTTTAGTGGTTAAGATTTTGGCCACGGGCGGAATAATCAGGGGCACCAGGGCCATGTAGGAATAAGCGGCCACCGCAACCGCTCCCAGCAGGTGCGGCGCCAGGTTGGCGGCCAGGTAAATGGTCGTGGGGCCGTCTGCTCCGCCGATGATGCCGATCGTTGCCGCCTCCGGGATGCTGAAGCCTAATAACAGGGCGGCCAGAAAAGCGGCGTAAACCCCTAACTGGGCGGCCGCGCCCAGGAGCAAAGTTTTGGGGTTGGCGATTACCGGCCCAAAATCGGTCATGGCGCCTAAGCCCAGGAAAATAAGGGGAGGGATCAATTCGTTTTGAATCCCGTAATGAAAGAAGATGTAGAGGAGGCCCCCTTCTTCCATCAGGCCCGTTAAGGGGAAGTTCCCGATAAAAATGCCGAAACTGATCGGGACCAGTAAAAGAGGTTCGATACCCTTTTTGGTGGCCAGGTAAAGCAGGGTAAATGCTATGCACCACATGATCACATTACCAAACGTAAGATTCCAAAGACCAATTCCCTGAAAAATTTCAATCAGCTGGTCGAGCATGGCGGGTCTCCCTTTCTCCCTTACCGCTTTTTATTTTTCTGTTTGGGACCGGTTGTGAAAATATAAACCGGTAAAGTAAACCGTCAGGTTTAAAATTCCCAGCGCCAGGAAAACAGAAATGATTCCGGTAAAAGTTACCTGGACGGTTGTCTCCCAGTCGATCAATTTTTCTCACCTCCCTCTTTTCTTGAGTGTATTTAAATAAATATTCCAAATCAGGGTTTTCGATGAAGAACAATTTAATGCTTTTCATTGTAGCACAATTTCCGGTTCAGTCAATATACTTCGCTGTATACATGACCGGGATGCCGGGGAGCAAAAAAGAAAAAGGCTTGCTTTTGTTAAGGCTGCAGACAAAAGCAAGCCTCCGGAGCTTTTCGCGGAGCGGTATTTTTAAGCCGGCGTCACGGTTTATTTCTGATGGCTAAAGATACTACCAGCAGGCCGATGGTTGCCAGAATGAAGCCCCCGGAGTACGTAGTTAAAATAGTTACTGGTTGAGCCAGCATTGGTGAGACTATTCTAACCAAAATTATCCCAACTATGATCAATAATAAGCCGGTTGTCCAGAGTTTAATTTTCGTGCTCATAATTGTATCACCGGTAAAATGGTTATATAAATGCCGGTAATGATTGCCGAGGTGATGACGCCGCTGACGCTGGCCCCCATGGCGTAGGGGAGAATAAGCGCATAGGGGTTTGCCTCGGTAACTTCGTGTTGGGCCACCTTGGCCGTGGTCGGAACGCAGGAAACCCCGGCAATGCCGATTACCGGATTGAATTTTTTCCTGGTCAACAGGTACATGATGAGGCCGCCGATAATCCCCCCGATCCCCGATAAAAGTAAGGCCAGCATTCCCAAAATGAGCAGGACGAATACCTTGGGGTTTAAAATAGTTTGCGCTTCGCAAAGCGTTCCCAACAATAAGCCCAAAAAGAAGGTTGAGCCGTAAAGGAGCGGGCCTTCCAGAAATTCGATGAATCTCTCCACGCCTGCTTCTCTGATGGCTACCCCGGCAAAAAAGGATAAAAACAAAGGGGCGGCGACCGGAAAAAGTAAACATAAAACCAGGCAGGTGACAATCGCAAAAATGAATTTTTCCCGTGGGGAAACGTCCGGCATAGATTGGATATCCATTTCAATCCCCCGGAGTTTTTTGGGGATCAGCGCTTTTACCAGGTATGGGTATCCTCCGTAGGTCAGGCTTAAGTAAAGATAGGCAACGACGGTAATGGGGACAAACAGATCTTTGGCCAGAATCACGGAACTGTAAACGACCATGGGAGCGTCCGCGCCGCCCACGACCGCGATGGCCGCGGCTTCCTTGACGTCAAGCCCCATGGCCACCCCGATGGGGAGGGTGGCAATGGTTCCTAATTCGGCGCAAATGGCGATAAACATGCTGGCAAAGGGCCTGGCCAGCAGGAAGCCTACGTCGCTGATTGCCCCGATGCCCATAAATACCAGGCAGGCGATTAACCCGTTGCTGAAAGTAAAGTTATAGATTGGCTGCAGAAAATTGATCTGCATAATGTTGATGAGTTCAGTGGCGTCGCTCACCAGGGGGTTCAGGAAAAGGGTGCCGGTTGTTGAGCCGGAAAGGAAAAGGACGCCGGCATTTACGGCCAGCATGCCAAGGCCCATGGGAATCATAATTAAAGGTTCTAAAATTCTTTTAAACCCGAGATAGGCCAGCAAAAAACCAAAACAAATCAGCACGATGCGGCCGATGGCCACGGTCAGGTCCTGTTGAAAAAGGGTAGCAATGCCTGGGAAGAAATTCCATATACTGAATTCCATTTGCAAACCTGGCGCAAGCTTAGACCAACCAAAAGGTTTGGGCCAGGGTTATGCCCTCCTTCCGTTGTTATGAATGGCCATGTAGATGAACTTGACCATGCAGGCCACCAGCATGCCTACAACTGCAGTTCCTACGTAAGCCCCCGCGGAAAATAACGTTATGTCTGTCATTGGAAATCACTCTCCCTTTTCAGGATAGGAATTAGGAATTGGGAGTTAGGGGTAGATACCTTTGCTCTAGATGACTATTTTCATCCTTACCTGAATGAGAACGAACATTCTTCCAGGCAACTCCCCCTTAAGTATTCTGTATGCAGCATACAGTAAAGAAAAAATATGCCTCTTTAAGAATTACTTGCCGGGCAGTTTGTAAGAGCTTTCATTCCTTGCTAAAATATTTTCCTGCAAAAAACGTGCCAGTGCCAGGAGGGCGAAAAGAGCTACTTTTTTCACAAGAAATAACTGCAATATTGCTGGAATGACTGCAATCTTGCCTTCATTTAAATATTAAGATGCTTGCCATGAACAATAAACTATAGTAAGATTTAAAAAAATAGTCAGTTCCCTTTAGGAAAGCGGGAGAATTTTATGCAGATTAAAGACGCCTTGATTCTGATTCCGGCCGAAAACAACCTGACCCTTGACCAGACGGTTTTTGAAGCCTGGCAATTATTTAAACAGGCAAAGGTGCCCGCCCTCCCGGTACGCAAAGAGGACGGGCAACTGGCCGGCCTGGTTTACAAAGACACCCTCTTCAACCTGGGCCCGGAGGCACTAAAGACGTCGCTGCGTGTTCGTGAAATTATCGACGAAGACTTCCCTTGCTTAAAAGAGGATGCCCCCCTGATCGACGTTTGTTCGCTCCCTCAGGATATATTTCTGGTTGTTGACGGGCAGGGACGGGTTAGTGGTATTTTATCCAAGGAGGCGGCCTGGCATGTTTTGCTGGATTCGGCCATTTTGATGGTGGAGCAGTTGATCGCCCTTTTGGATTCCGTGCATAACGGCATTATTGCGATCAACACGGAAGGAATCATTACGCTTTTTAACAAGGCGGCCGAGAAAATAACCGGGCGGTCGAAAAGCGCCGCCATCGGCAAGTACCTGCCGCAGGTCATCAGCGCTCCGGAACTCCTGCAGGTGTTGAAAGACGGCCGGCCGAAAGACGTGCAAAGGCTGTCGGTGGAGTATGCCACGGGGAAACGGGTTTACCTGGCCAACCAGAGCCCGGTGGTGGAAAATAACCAGATTGTGGGGGCCGTGGGCGTTTTTCAGGACATCACCGAAGTCGAGTCGACCTCCCGGGAGCTGGATCTGGTCAAGCAAATCAATAAAGAGCTGGAATGTATTATTGAATCTTCTTCCGACGGCATCCTGATTACTGACCCGGCCGGGAACATCATCAAGGCCAACCAGGCCCACGAGCGGATTACCGGCCTGGCCACCCAGAAGATCGAAGGAAAGAATATTCACGAACTGGTGAAGGCGGGGGTTTACAGCACCCAGGTGGTCGACGCGGTTCTTAAGACCGGCAGCTCCGTCACCGTTGTGGAAAGCAAATCCGACCAGCACCAGCTGCTGGTGACGGGGAACCCTGTCTTTAACCAGAACGGGGAAATTACCCGGATCGTGATTAACGTCCGGGATCTCACCGAAATGAATAAGCTGGTCTACCAGCTGGAGCAGGCCCGCCGGCTCTCCGAGCGCTACTACGACGAATTAACCCAGCTGCGGGCGGGCTCGCTGAAGCAGGAAGGGATTATTTTCGGCTCGCCGAAAATGCAGGAGCTTTTGGCCCTGGCCCTGCGCCTGGCCCAGGTGGACTCCACCGTCCTCATTTTGGGGGAGTCCGGGTCGGGCAAGGAGGTCATTGCCAAACTCATGCACCGGCACAGCAAACGCAAAAAGGGGCCGTTCATCACCGTAAACTGCAGCGCGATTCCGGAAAACCTCCTGGAGTCGGAGTTGTTCGGCTACGAACGGGGTGCCTTTACCGGGGCCAACCGGGAGGGCAAAATCGGGCTGTTTGAACTGGCCGACAACGGCACCCTGTTTTTAGACGAAGTCAGCGAATTGCCCCTGCCTTTCCAGGCGAAATTATTAAGGGCGATCCAGGAAAAAGAAATTATGCCGGTGGGCGGAAGCAAGCCCCGCCCGGTCAACATCCGCATTCTGGCCGCGACCAACCGGGACCTGGAGGCCCTGGTCAGGGAGGGCAAATTCCGGGAGGACCTGTACTTCCGGTTGAACGTGGTGCCCCTGTATATCTGGCCTTTGCGGGAGCGCCGGCAGGACATCATCCCCCTGGTTTACAATTTTCGGGATAAATTTTGCCAGGCCTACGGCTTGAAAAAGGACTTCGCCCCGGAGGTCCTGGGGGTCTTCCTGGAATATAACTGGCCGGGCAACGTCCGGGAGTTGGAAAACCTGGTGGAAAGGCTGATCGTTACTTCGCCCGGCGAACGCATTACCTTGGCCGATCTCCCCCGCCACCTGTTTGCGCATCTTGATCATTCGCCGAGCGTCCGGGTGCGCGGCGTGCTGCCTTTGCGCCAGGCTGTTCTGGAGCTGGAAGAGCAGTTGATTCAAAATGCCTTGCGGGAATACGGCAGCACCTATAAAGCGGCGAAGGCGTTAAATATCGATCAATCTACCCTGGTTAGAAAAGTCAGGAGGATTAAAACAAATCACCTTTAAAAAGGCGGGGCCTGGAGATTTGATGTTGCCCAAATCTTCGGGTTGGGGTAAAATATAATCTTGGTTTAAAATCTTGGTTTAAATAAAAATTTGTCTTGCCGGGAGGATAAATGCGCTGTAAAATAAGGCAAGTGTCATTTTAAAACAAGGGGGAGCATAAATGAAAGCTAACGCGGAAAGGATAGAAAAAAATACCGTTTTACTGGAAGTGGAAGTGGATGCCGAACGCTTTTCCAGGGCCCTCGACCAGGCCTACCGGAAGCTGGTGAAAAAAGTCAACGTACCCGGTTTCCGGCGAGGCAAAGCCCCCCGTTTTATTTTAGAAAGACACATTGGCAAGCAGGTGCTGGTGGACGAAGCCGTCGAGTTGATTATCCCGGAGGCCTATTTTAAAGCCGTAGACGATACCGGCATCGAGCCGGTTACCCAGCCGGAGCTGGAGCTTGTCCAGGTGGAAGAAGGCAAGCCGGTGGTCTTCAAGGCCAAAGTGGTGGTTAAACCCGAAGTGGAGTTAGGGCAATATACGGAACTGGCAGTCGCCAGGCCGGTGGTAAAGATTACCGAGGAAGATGTTATAAAGGAACTGGAGCGCCTGCAGAACCGCCACGCGAAGCTGGTTACCCTGGAGGAAGGAGAAGTCGCCAGGGGCGACCTGGTGACGATCGCTTACCAGGGCCGGGTGGATGGCGAGCCCTTTGAAGGCGGGCAGGATACCGACTGCACTTTTGAGGTCGGCAGCAGGGTATTTTTCCCGGGCGTCGAGGATGAACTGATCGGCACCTCCCTGGGAGAAACAAAGGAGGTAGTCACGAAATTTCCCGCGGATTATCCCCGGGAAGATCTGGCCGGGAAAGAGGCGACCTTTACCGTCACGGTCAAGGGGATTCAGCGCAAAGAGCTTTCCCCGCTGGATGATGAGTTTGCCAAGGACATCAGTGAATTCGATACGCTCGAGGAATTAAAAGCCGACCTGGCGAATAAATTAAGAAAAGTCGCCGAAGAAAAAGCCCAGGCCGAAGTGCGCAACTCCGTAGTGGAGAAGGCGGTAGAAAACGCCCAGGTAGAGATCCCGAAGGAGATGGTGGACAATCGCGTAGAAGAAATGGTTAAGGAA
>JBFLZY010000053.1:0-19783 GCA_040755975.1 Bacillota bacterium
TTCCTCCTTTCGGGATGCCCCGGAAGGAGCGTATCCGGTATTAGCGCCAGTTTCCCGGCGTTGTCCCGGTCTTTTGGGCAGGTTATCCACGCGTTACGCACCCGTCCGCCGCTATCCGGCACTCAACTCGCTACCCACCGGGGGCTTTTCTGCTCCTTCTCCTTCTGGGGAGAAGTTTTTCGGAAAAGCACCCGGTGAACACTGAGTTGAGTGCCGGACCGCTCGACTTGCATGTGTTAGGCACGCCGCCAGCGTTCGTCCTGAGCCAGGATCAAACCCTCCGTAAGAAAAATGAAAAGTTTGATCTTTGGAATTACAAAGGTACTTGACGAGTTTGGCGTTTGTCTTGCACTCTGTTTAGTTTTCAAGGAACCTCGCCTTAAACTTGCAGGCAGAAAGTTATTTTATAATATTTTTATGCGCCGATCAAGATGTAATTCCTGGCATTTTCTTCTGCCTCCAAGTGAAGGCAATTGTTAATATAGCACAGGCCAAAAATGCTGTCAACACTAATTTTATTTTTTCTTCACCAAAAAACAGTTATTCTTAAAAAAAACTTTTTTACCCCTATTGACGAAGCTTCTTCCTGCTCAATTATATTAGCCATATAACCTTCACAGGGTGAAAGTCGCCACCGCCCTGCTTAATTCTTTCGACATTTCGTTCAAGGTAACCGCCGAAGACGATACTTCCTCGCTTGTCGCGCTCTGCTGTTCAATCGTGGCCGCGACTTGCCGGATGACCCCGTTTATCTGCTCTATGGAGCTCTGCACTTTTTCACTCAAACCGGCGAACAGATCAATAACCTCTTCCAAAGCCCTGTTCGCCTCCCGGAACTTTCGCCGATTTCGCGTGCGCTCTTTTCCGTAGAGCCGACCACTCTGGCTGCTTCCTCCTCGACCGACCTGATTTACTTCCATTATCTCTCTCGCGGCCCTTGCGGAACCTTCGGCCAGCCGGCGGACCTCAGATCCCCTCACCAAGTTAAAGTGAGCTTTACCATATGTAAATTAATATGACCCAAAACAGAAAATTCCTTCTAAAGTTTTTCTTCTGCAGCTTTTTCCCGCTTGATTTCCCGCTTGACATTCCATGGAAATCTGGTAACCTCTTAAATAACCGTTCAGTATGGGAGGTGGGGATGTACGGAATCCCAACCAAAAGAAAACACTTTCGACCGGATCTGCCAGTCGGCCGTAAGGATCTTCAGCAACAAAGGGTACCATAAAACCACCATGGACGATATCGCCGCCGAAGCGGGCCTGACGAAGGGGGCCATTTACTGGCACTTCAAGAACAAGCGGGAGCTTTTCAAGTTCCTGATCGAAAGCCGGTTCAAAGAACTGGATGAACTGATTTCTACCGCCCTTTCCGTAAAGGCTCCCCCGCCCTCGAAAATTCAAAACGTATTCTGTGTCTGCCTGGACTATTACGAAAAAAACAGGGATTTTTGCGCTTTAATAAAGGTTTTCCACTCGGAAGGAATCGTTCTCATCGATAAAGAGTTCGAAACCTGGCTCCGCAACATCTACGCCCGGTACCGCGAAATGCTCGCGGCAGTAATCAGGCAGGGGATGGCCGACGGATCCTTCGCCCCCGGCATCGACCCGGCGATGGCCGGCGCGGTGCTGATTGCGGCCTTTGACGGCCTGAGCTTCCAGTGGCTGGTGGACCCCGCAGCCTTTTCCTTAAGCGACGCCCTGCCGGTAATCCGCAGGATGGTTGAAAAAGGCTTTGCTTAATTTACGTGCAATTTTGTTGCTTTTTCCATACTGAACAGTCAGTTAGGCTGCCGGCCTGGAGAGGGCAGAGCAGCCCGTCAAGGGCAAACCTGGCCAAAAAAACAAGCGGGGGTGCGAGTTTTGAAAATCACGGAGCTGGCTATTAAAAGGCCCGCCGCCATGACCATGGTAATCATGTTCTTCATCGTTTTGGGCCTGCAGGGCTACCAGCGCCTGACGGCCGACCTCTTTCCAAAAACAAACATTCCCTTCGTAACAATCGTCACCACCTACCAGGGCGCGGGCGCGAAGGAAATCGAGAGCCAGGTGGTGGAGCCGATCGAAGAAGCGGTTTCTTCCGTGGCCGGCTTAAAGCGCACGACCTCCATAGCTTACGAGGGAAGGGCCGTCAGCATCCTGGAGTTCGCCATGGACGTCGATTCCGACATTGCCGCCATAGACGTCCAGAAGGCCGTCGACGCGATCATGTACAGGCTGCCCAAAGACGCCGACAGGCCCGTCATCCAGAAGTACAACATCAACGCCCAGCCGGTGATGATCCTGGTCCTTACGGGAAACAGATCCCCTTCAGCCCTCTACAGGATAGCCAAAGACAAGATAAAGCAGCAGCTGGAGGCCGTCCCCGGCGTGGGCAAGGTGACCCTCGTGGGCGGACAGGACCGCGAGATCGATGTCCAGGTGGACCGCGCCAAACTGGAAGGGTACGGCCTTTCCATTAACCAGGTGATCAACCGCCTGCAGCTCGAAAATATCAACATGCCGGCAGGAAGCTTGAAGCAGCCCGCCACCGAATTTACGGTGCGCCTCCTGGGGGAGTTTAAAAACCTGCAGGACCTGGCGGAAACGCTCATCCCTTTCCCCGGAGGGTCCGTGGCCCTAAAGGATATTGCCAGGATCAAAGACACTTTCGCCGAAGCGGAGCAGTACGCCCGGCTCGACGGCCGCCAGGCCGTGGGGATAATCATCCAGAAACAAAACGAGGCGAGTATCATCAAAACGTCCGAAGGGGTATTGAACCAGGTCGGGCAGATAAAAAGGCAGCTTCCCCGGGACGTTGACCTGGTCGTCTTCCAGAACAACGCCGAATTCATCCAAAACGCCCTGGCCGGCACCAGACTCAGCCTCCTCGAAGGAGTTCTCATGACCGGCCTGGTGCTGATGTTCTTCCTGCGGGAATGGCGCTCCGTCTTTATCGTCATGCTGGCCATCCCCACTTCCATTATCTCCACTTTCATGATGATGCATTTCGCCGGCTTCAGTTTCAACCTGCTTTCCCTGATGGCGCTCACCCTCTGCGTGGGAATCCTGGTGGACGACTCAATCGTAATCCTGGAGAACATCCACAGACACCGCCGGATGGGAAAAGATTCCGAAAAAGCGGCCATCGACGGCCGCCTCGAAATCGGCATGGCCGCGGTGGCCATAACGATGCAGGACGTTGTGGTGTTCGTGCCCATCGCCTTCATGACCGGCATGGTGGGCCAGTTTTTCCGCGAGTTCGGCCTGACCGTGGTCTTCGCCACCCTTTTTTCGCTTTTCGTATCTTTCACCTTGACGCCGATGCTTTCCGCCCTCCTCCACAAAGGAAACGGCGGCCCCGCCGCCGGTGCGGGGGACGAATGCCGCGGCGCTGCCGGAGTATTGAACAAAATTTTCAAACGCTGGTCACGGATCACGGAGCGTACCGGGGAAGGATACAAAAGCCTCCTCCTCTGGTCCCTGGACAACCGGTTCAAGGTCGTCTCTCTCGTCGGAGCGGCGGTTGCCGTTTCCGTCGCCCTGATTCCTCTTGGGGCGATAGGGTCGGAATTCATCCCCAACCCCGACCAGGCAAGGTTCACCGTCAACCTCGAGCTTCCTCCGGGAACGCCTCTTCAGAAAACCGACGAGCTGGTTAAACAATTCGAAAAGAGGATTAAAAACGTCCCCGAGGTCAGGCACTGCCTCGCCATGCCCGGCAGGAGCAGCGACCTTTTCACGAGGGGAGCCAACCACGCCCAGATTGAAGTTCTGCTCAGCCCCAAAAACGAGCGGAAAAGGACAGTCTGGCAGGTGGCCGACGAGGTCAGGGGGTGGCAGGGGGACTTTCCCGGCCTGAAAATGACTGTTTTTGTGGCCGGAATTGTGGGCACGCAGGAGGAGGGTCCCCCCGTCCAGCTCGAAATCGTCGGCCCCGACGAAACCAGGCTGGCCGGGCTGGCGGCAAAGGTCCAGAAGATCGTGGAAAGCACCCCCGGGACCGTGGACGTCAAGTCTTCCTGGAAGGCAGCCGGCCAGCCGGAAGTCCAGGTGGCCGTGGACAGGCTGCGCGCCTCTTCCTACGGCCTTTCGGCGGCGGAAATAGCCCAGGCCATGCGGGCCGGCGTGGCGGGCATCGTGGCCGCCCGCTACCGCGAAGAGGGAAAGGAGTACGACATCAGGGTGCGCCTGGACCGGGTCAACCTCGCCAGCACGGCCGACGTGGGGGAAATCAAAATCGCAAATGCAGCCGGCATCCTGGTGCCTTTGCGGGAAGTGTCTTTGATCTCCACCGGCGACGGCCCGACCACCATCAGCCACTTAAACCGCCAAAAACTGATCGTCGTTTACGCAAACGTGAAGGACCGGCCGCTCGGCGACGTTACCGGGGAGATCCAGAAAGCCCTTGCGCGGATTGACCTTCCCGAGGGTTACCGGGTGCAGTTTTACGGCGCGCAGAAAGACATGCGGGAATCTTTCACCGATCTGATCAAAGCGCTCGTTCTGGCGGCAGTTCTGGTTTACATGGTCCTGGTGATCCTGTACGAGTCCTTCCTGACGCCTTTCGTCAGGATGCTGTCCCTGCCCTGCGGGGCCATCGGCGCCCTTTGGGCGCTGTATTTGACGGGGAGCACCTTCAACATGATCTCCCTGATCGGCTTGGTCATGCTCGACGGGCTGGCCGCCAAAAACGGGACCCTGCTCATCGACTACACCAACACCCTGCTGAAAAGGGGGCTTCCCCTGCGGAAGGCGCTGGTGGAAGCGGGGACCACCCGCCTGCGGCCGATCGTGATGACGGCCTCCACCATGGTCGGCGGCATGCTCCCCACCGCGCTCGCCCTGGCGGAAGGAAGCGAAATCCGGAAAACCATGGCCATAGCGATCATCGGCGGCCTGGTCACAACCACGCTGCTTACCCCGGTTTTAATCCCGGTGGCCTACACTCTTTTAGACGACCTCAAAGGCTGGCTGAAAAAAAGATGGCAGGAGAGAAAGGGCCGTGCCCCGGGGAAAAATCCGGCACCATAAAGAAATCCGGATGTAAGGGAAATAAATTATAAATATTCGATAAAACCACAGGCTGAGGCTGAGATGATCTGTCGCCCAGTCCCGCTTATCCTCCAGGCCACCGCTGCCGCCCGGCACTCACCGTACCTGACCAACGCCTTTGCCCGTTCGAATAAAGGCAGCACCAATAGTGATCCAGACCTGGTGAGTGCCGGGCGCGGTGCCGTCGGTGCGGAAGCCGTAAAGTGAGCCGGGGCAGGGCCATCCCTACCGTTCTGGACTGAACATTCACGTCTGGACTTCACTTTTGTGCATCACCCGGAAAAAGACCCCCGGGGATGCTGACGAAAGTTGCCGGCACTTCCCCCACGATTATGCTTTCGGCCAGCGGAACCTGCGTGGCTACCGCCGCAACAGCGCTCATGGTGGGGATCACAATCTTTACTTCCGTATCAAAGTCCAGCCAGATGCGGTGGCGCGTCTGGTTAATGCCGGCAGGCTCAAAATTGTCCCTTACGTAAACCCGCACCGTGCCTACAGGCAGAACGGCGACCTTTATCCGCGGGCCCCGGCTGGCCAGCAGCTGCGTTCTGGTGAGAACCCCCAGGGGGAGGGAAACGTTGTGGCTTTCCAGCTGCCGCAGGTTCTGCTGGGCAGAGAGGGCAATCTCCGCCGCCATCCTGGTTACTTTTGCCGTATTGGCCTGCAGGAAAACCACCCGCCCCCGGTCGTCCTTATGCACCTGAACAAAATCCTGGTACTGGAAGTTCCTGTTCAACACCTGGTCCTGGACGGACCGGTAGATTATTTCCGTGGCGAGTTGAACCACTTTCACCTCGGCGATCTTCAGCAGGGTTGCCCCGAAGACGCGGTCGATCCAGATCAATCCTACCCCCAGGAAAAAAAGAAGCAACAAGAGGAAAGAGAAAGAAAAGAAAGCAAAAGGCCGCCGCCTGCGGTACAACACCTCCACCTCGCTTTGCCGGGGTATCCAGGACTGCGGACTGCAGCAGCGACCGGTTCCGTAACTTTTTAAGGGCGGCGCCGTACCCCGGCCCGGGCCGGGCGGCTTCACTGAACCAGATACCCTTTTATAACCATTCTATTAAACGGGCAGAAAAAAAGAAAAAGTATTTAGTAACATAAATAGCAATAAATGGTTATCCGGGTGCGGTGAAAACGTTTCCCTTCGTGCGGTGCCGTTCTATATGGGAAGGCAACCGCTGAAAACCGGTGTCGAACAGGTTTTCCAAAGAACCGCCCGGGTTTTCCCCTTGTCCGACTTCCGACCTCCAACGACCTACTTCCGACGTTTCTAAGCCGCCTTCAAACCACCTTTAAACGCACAAAACGGCGCTTGCCCGATCTGATCACCATCCCGTCGACGGGAACCAGATTATACCCCGGATCGCTGATTCTCACTCCGTCTACCTTCACGGCCCCCTGCTGGATGAGGCGGCGCCCTTCACTGGTGCTGCCCGCCAGGCCGGCGAGCAGCATCAACCTGGGCAGCCAGATGGACCCATTTTCGAGATCTTCTTCCCCCAAGGCAAATTCCTCCATTTCGCCGGGCAGTTCTTTCTGCTGAAAAATCCGGACGAATTCCTTCTGGGCCTTCTCGGCCGCCTCCGTTCCGTGGTAAAAGCCCACAATCTCACGGGCCAGGCGCATTTTAACGTCCCGCGGGTGGAGCCTGCCTTCGCTCAACCCGGCGGATATTTCCCTCAGTTCCGCTAAGGAAACGGGGGTAACCAGTTCGAAGTAGCGCAACATCAATTCGTCCGGGATGGACATGGTTTTTCCGTACATTTCGCCGGGGGGCTCGTCGATGCCGATATAGTTGCCGAGGCTCTTGCTCATCTTCTGAACCCCGTCGAGCCCTTCCAGAATGGGCATAGTGATTGCGACCTGGGGCTCCTGGCCGTACTCCTTCTGCAGAACCCGGCCTACCAGGAGGTTGAACTTCTGGTCCGTCCCCCCGAGTTCCACGTCCGCCTCCAGCGCCACCGAATCGTAACCCTGCATCAGGGGGTAAAAGAACTCGTGAATACTGATCGGCAGGCCCTCGTGAAACCGCCTGGAAAAGTCCTCCCTCTCCAGCATCCGGGCCACCGTATATTTTGCCGCCAGCGTAATTACGTCGGCGAAAGTCAGAGGCGCCAGCCATTGGCTGTTAAAAACCAGCTTTGTTCTGGCGGGATCGAGTATTTTATAGATCTGGCGCTCGTACGTGCGGGCGTTGGCCCGGATCTCCTCCTCGCTCAACTGCGGGCGGGTTTCGGTTCTTCCAGTAGGGTCGCCAATTCGCGCCGTGAAGTCTCCTAAAATAATAATCACTTCGTGACCCAGTTCCTGAAACTGGCGCATCTTCTGCAAAACCACCGTGTGCCCCAGGTGAATGTCCGGAGCAGTGGGATCTAAGCCCAGTTTTATCCGTAAAGGCCTGCCGGCGGCAAGCGCCCTTTTTATTTTCTGCACCATTTCATCTTCAGGAATAATTTCCACCGTACCTCTTTTAATTATTTCCATTTGCCTTTCAACATCCTTGAGCATAGCCGTTCTCCTTTCCTACTTTATAACGACTAAGATTATACCAAACAATTTCTTTTATTGACAAGAGATTAAAAAATAGGGCACAAAGGAAAACAGGAATAAAGGCACAAAGTACACAGGCACAAAGGCACAAAGTACACAGGCACAAAGGCACAAAGGAAAAATACTTACTATCGTTTCTAAAGACACTATCCGATGCAGAATAACCTTCTCCTTTATAATTATCTCCTTGCGCCTCTGTCCCTCTGTGCCTCCTGTGCCTTTGTGCCTCTGTGCCTCCGTCCCTTTATTTTCAAAAATAAACCCTCAAACTTTCTCTAAAAATGTGATATAATGCAATTAACGCTTTAAGGAGGGTTTTCGTTTGCCGACCAAACGAAAAAGAAAACTTAATCCCTGGCGCTTTTTAATCTTCGTCCTGCTGCTGCTGTTTTTTGCCGGCAGTTTTACCGCTTTGGGGCTGGTCGCCATCAGCATCAAGGATCTGCCCGCCTGGGATGAAGATAAGTTATACGCCAGCGCAACAAGCCTGTACTACGATCAAAAAGGAGAAATAATCGCCAGAGTAGGGGAAGAAAACCGGGTACCCGTTCCGATCAAGGATATCCCGCTTTACGTTCAACAGGCCTTTATTGCCATTGAAGATGTGCGTTTCTACCAGCACCACGGCGTGGACTTCCGCGGCATCCTCCGCGCGGCCTGGTATAACTTACGCGGGGGCGGCATTGAACAAGGCGCCAGCACCATTACGCAACAGCTGGTGAAACTGTCTTTCTTGACCCCCGAAAGAACGCTCAAAAGAAAAATCCAGGAAGTAATTCTGGCCCTGATGGTCGAACGCCGCTACGGAAAACAAGAAATTTTGCAGATGTACCTGAACAAAATCTATTTTGGCAACGGCGCTTACGGAATTCAGTCGGCAGCGCAAATCTATTTCGGAAAAAATGTAAAAGACCTGACTCTTTCGGAAGCCGCCTTTCTCGCCGGGATACCGCGCGCCCCGAATATCTATTCCCGGGAGGATCAGGCCGTTGCCCGGCGCAACCTGGTTCTGGACACCATGGCCAAATATGGCTTTATTACCGCCGACCAGGCTGCCGCCGCCAAAAAAGAGCCTTTAAATTTCCATAAGGGGAACCCCGGTTCCCATTACCGCTACCCTTATTTTGTTGATTACGTAACGGAACAATTGATCAGCCGCTACGGCGAAGATATAGTCTACAAAGGCGGTCTGCGGGTTTACACCACAATCGACAAAAAAATTCAAGAGGCGGCGGAAAAAGCCTTTGCGAATCCCAAAAACTTCCCTGCTTCCGTCCGGGACGCGAAGGGGGTTCTGCAGCCCGAAGGCGCGGCGGTGTTTCTCGATCCCCAAACGGGCTACGTAAAGGCGATCGTCGGAGGTCGTGAACACACCCACCAGCTTCAGTTAAACCGGGCGACGGACAGCCCCCGCCAGCCGGGCTCGGCTTTCAAGCCCATCATCGCCTACGGTCCGGCCATTGAATTAAAAGGAATGGCACCGGCATCGGTGATTGACGATATTCCGGTTAAGTACGGCTCTTACTCCCCCCCCAACTACGACGGCAAATACCGCGGGCTGGTTACCATGCGTCGGGCTTTGATCAACTCGATCAACGTGGTTGCCGTGAGAACCCTAATGGACCACGTCGGGATCGCCAACGCCATTGATTTCGCCAGCCGCCTGGGCTTTTCCCTCGATCCGGCAAATCACGGCCCCAGCATGGCTTTAGGCGGCCTGCACAGGGGCGTGACGACGCTCCAAATGGCCGCGGCTTACGCAGCCTTTGCCAACGGCGGCATTTACCAGCCGCCGACGGCCATTCTGAAGGTAGAAAGTATCGACGGCAAAGTTCTGGAAGAACATAAACCAAGACCCGTTCAGGCTATGAAACCGACGACCGCCTTTTTAATTACCAGCATGCTGAAAGATGTCATCCAGATGGGCACCGGAACAAACGCCCGTTTAAACCGGCCGGCCGCCGGGAAAACGGGAACGACTGACGAAAGCAAGGATATCTGGTTTGCCGGTTACACGCCCGACTTGGTGGGCGTGGTCTGGATCGGCTACGATCAACCAAAACCAATGCCGCGTCAATTCGGGGGGACGTACCCGGCGCTCATCTGGCGGCAGATCATGAGCGAGGCTTTACAAAACGTGCCCGCCCGTGATTTTCACCAACCACCCAACATCGTTACAGCCACCGTGGACAGCAAATCGGGCCTCCTGCCTGGACCAAATACACCGCCGGAAGATATGGTTACGGACCTGTTTGCCGCGGGCACCGTGCCTGCGGAAATTGATAATACCCATGTGCTGGTGGAAGTGTGCGCCACTACCGGTCTGTTGGCCAGCGAGTATTGCCCGGAACGGGTTACGAAAGTATTGATCAAGCTTCCCTACACAGTGCCGGAATATGTAGAAGACTACAAAACCCGCGTGCCTACCGAAATATGTCCACTCCATACCAAAGAGAATCAACTCGTCCCGGGCGGGCCTGAAAAGGGCGACGGGTCCGCTGAACAAACAAAACCGGGGACAGGCCCGGCGCCGGGCCCCCCTGACCAGGCGGACAAGCAGCCCGGCAAGCCGAAACCTGGCAATGAAAGTCCCGGCAAAAAGGAAAGAAATATCATCCCGGTTTTGCCCAACATAGAGAAGCTGGAAAAGGAGTTCTTTAGTCAATAGATCCTTGCGAATTCATCCTAAGGATTAATTTTTAACACCATGAGGTTAACTCTTTTTTTAACCCTTTTTGAAAAAGAAAAAAGACTTTTGTGCGATTGCATTCAAATGACTAAATGATTTAAATTAGAATAACTGAAACCAGGATTCAAAAGAGGGATGAAAAATGATTCAGGTGAACCTTATGTCTTTACTTAGCGACTATACGGGCGGCGCCAGCAAGGTATTTTTAGAAGCGGGGTGCCGGACCGTAGGCGAGGTTTTAAGCGAATTAACGCGCCTCTACCCGGTTTTGAAACAAGAGTTGTTTGATGAAGACGGAAAACCTGATTACTTCTACCAGGTAATCTTAAATGGTGATAAAATAGAGTGGGAACAAGTTTTAGATACGCCTGTAAAGGACGGCGACGAGCTGGTTATTTTTGGAGTACTGGGTGGCGGATAACAGAAATGATCGATTTTTACACACACCTCCTCCCCGGCCTCGACGACGGCGCCGAATCCATGGCGGAAGCCCTGGCTATGGCCAGACTGGCATACGCCGACGGCACGCGCAGCCTGGTCCTTACCCCGCACCACTTTCCCGGCCGCTCCTAAACGCAGCGCTGACAAAAATTGCTGCCCTGGCGGGCGAAAAAGCAGCCTGCAAGATAGGTTTGCTCAATCCCCAAAAAATTTTACAGGGAATCAATATTGAAATATCCTGCCCCGAAAAAGAAATTGTTTCAAGTTAAGAACTTGCCAACAGGGCAAGAACCAGGCATAATGATAACGTAGACCAAAAAAACAAAGGAGGCAGGCGAGTGGCGGCACCAGTAATTGACTTTCACATTCACCCTATTTACTACGATAAATACTGCACCAGCGCAGTGGAATGGATTCAAATGCGCCAGTCCGTACCGGACATACAGGCCTTCATCGATAAATATTCCGACCCGGCGGAATTCGCCCGCTTTTTAACCGAAAACTCCGTGGACTACGGGGTAATTCTGGCCGAACTCAGTCCGGTTACCACCGGTATATGCCCTAACGAATACGTTTTGGAATTCTGCCGCGGCCAGGAAAAATTTATTCCTTTCGCCAGCATCAATCCTTACATGACGGAAAGAGGCAGCACGGCGGCCGAATGCCGGCGCCTGCTTACCGAAGCCGGTTTTCGGGGAGTCAAGTTATACCCCACCTATCATTATTTCTACCCCAACGACCGGCTGATTTACCCCATTTACGCCGTTGCCGAGGAACTGGGCGCCCCGGTCATGGTACACACCGGCTCCTCCGTATTTAAAGGAGCCCGGTTAAAATACGGCGACCCGCTTTTTCTGGACGACGTGGCGGTGGACTTTCCCTCGCTGAAACTGGTGATGGTCCACAGCGGGCGCGGTTTATGGTACAACAACGCCTTCTTCCTGGCCCGCCTGCACGAAAACGTCTACATGGAAATAGCCGGGCTGCCGCCTCAAAAGCTTTTGGATTATTTTCCGGAACTGGAGCGCAACGCAGACAAAATCATCTTCGGCTCCGACTGGCCGGGGGTGGTCAGCATCAAGGCAAACATCGACATCATCAGGGCCCTACCCGTTAAGGAAAAAACCAAGGAAAAAATCCTGGGCGGCAACGCCGCCCGCCTGCTGGGCACTCTGGTAAATGAACATATTCCAACCCAAAACGACTACCCATTCGAATCTATTCCGACCACTTTTCAGTAAACTAGTAGATTGATTCCAAGATAACATTGCAATTAACGACATCTAAGCGTTTTTATGTGCAAAGATCTCTACAAGCGCGGTGGTGGTCCCAGGTGACGTCTTTATTTTCTTTCAATAGTATTTTCGCTTCGTGAGACGGGGTCTTTGCTTTGCAGAAAGATAAGCCGCCTTTTTGTTCCGGCGGTTTATCTTTCAGTTCTCTACCTTTCCTGAGGTTCGTCTACGATGATAAATCGAAAAAGCATTACCCTGTCGTCAGCAACTGCCCCCCATCTATAATCAGGATGTGGCCCGTAATAAAAGAAGAAGCGTCAGATGCCAGCAGCAATGCCGCGCCTGCAATATCGTCCGTCGTTCCAATCCTTGGTATCGGATAACTTTTAACCTTTGTTTCGTCAAGCCTTTCCCATAAAGCATAACTGAATTGCGTCTTAATTAACCCGGGGGCCAGAGCGTTTACCCTGATTCCATTGCGCCCCCACTCGCCAGCAAGACACCGGGTTAGATGTATTAATGCAGCCTTGCTTATATTGTAAACATTGATGCCTTTTTCGGTCTTAAACCCACCTATTGATGCAACATTTAAAATGACGCCCCCATTATCCTTCATCCACGCATGGTAAACAAGTTGAGAAAGGAACAAAGGAGCCTTCAAATTAACCTCGAACACCTTGTCCCATGCCGACTCCGATATGTCAGCCAAAGGACCATAGCCGGGGTTTGTGCCGGCGTTATTTACCAGTATATCTATTTTACCTGCCCAATCCATGGCTGTTTTTACCAGTCTTGTTCGTTCCTCGTCTACGGAAACGTTTGCCGCCAATTCCAAAACTTCTCCACCGCTACTCCGTATTCTTTCCGCCGATTCTTTTATCTCCTTTTCCTTGCGGCTGCAAATTATAACGCGCGCACCCGCCTTTGCGTATACCGTCGCAATTTCCTCACCAATTCCTCTGCTTGCCCCGGTAATTAAGGCTACTTTACCCTTCAGTGAAAACATTGTAAAAATACTTTCATTCACTTCAATCTACTCCTTTTGGGTCTCGCCACTCCAGTTGCTTCTTTTTCGTTCACCGCCAGATAAGGATTTCCCCCCACCGGAATTAATACCGCTCGATCACCGTCGCCACTCCCTGCCCGCCGCCGCAGCAGGCGGTCACCAGGGCGTACCGGCCCCCCCGGCGGTGCAGCTCGTAGACGGCCTTGACCATCAGAATGGCCAGGCTGCCGGCGATGGGGTGCCCGAGGGCGATGGCTCCTCCGTTGGGGTTGAACTTTTCCTGGTCGCGCCAGTCGATGCCCAGTTCCCGGCAGCAGGCGATGGACTGGGCGGCAAAGGCTTCGTTCAGTTCGATTACGTCCAGGTCGTTTAAGGCGAGGCCGGCTCTGGCCAGGGCCTTGCGGGTGGCCGGCACGGGGCCGATGCCCATGATGTTGGGGTCCACGCCGGCGGCGGCAAAGGAGACGATCCCGGCCAGGGGTTTTCGGCCCATTTGTTTTGCTTTGTCCAGGCTCGCCAGGACCAGGGCTCCCGCCCCGTCGTTAATTCCCGAGGAGTTCCCCGCGGTGACGGTGCCCCCGGGCTTGAAGACGGGGGGGAGTTTGGCCAGGACTTCTTTTGTGGTGTTGGGGCGCGGGTGTTCGTCCGTATCGAAGATTACGGGGTCCCCCTTTTTTTGGGGGATGACGACGGGAACGATTTGTTCTTGAAAGCGCCCTTCTTTTAGGGCTCTGGCCGCCTTGAGCTGGCTTAAGCAGGCGAACTCGTCCTGCTCTTCGCGGCTGATCCCCCACCTTTCGGCGACGTTTTCGGCGGTTATGCCCATGGGCGGGTCGCCGATTTCGGCGGGGGCGAGGGGGCGCGGCTGGATCCACCTGGGGGCGTTGCGCTGGTAGGCGGTTACGGGTTTTTCCAAAAGGTAGGGCTGGCGGGTCATGCTTTCCACGCCGCCGGCGACGTAAACCTCGCCGGCGCCGGCCTGAATGAAGGCGGCGGCTACGTTGACGGCCGTCGATCCCGAGCCGCACTGCCTGTCCACGGTCAGGCCCGGGATCTCCAGCGGCAGGCCGGCCTTCAAAAGGGCCACCCGGGCCAGGCAGCCCGCCGCCCCGAGGCAGTGGCCGAAGATGACTTCGTCGATTATGCCGGGGTTATTTATGCCGCTTCTTTGGACGGCTTCTTTGATGACCAGGGCGGCGTAGTCTTCGGGGGGAACGTCTTTTAACGCTCCGTTTTCTTTTGCGATCGGTGTTCTTACTGCGCTTAGGATTACCGGCTGCGGCATGGTCTTCTCCTTTCTTTATTTGAGCATAAAGAAATTACCTGAACAGCAGCTCCCTGGCAATGACCAGGCGCTGGATCTGGTTCGTGCCTTACCGATTTCATTTATTTCCTCCGTAGTCGTAAAACCCCTTGCCGGTCTTCCGGCCCCATTCCTTTTTGATGAACTTTTCCACAATAATCGGGGATGGTTTGTGGGCGGGATCTCCCGTTTCCCGGTAGCGCTCCATGTCAATATAATAAGACAGGTCGATGCCGGTTAGATCCATCAGCCGGAAAGGACCCAGCGGGTGCCCCAGGGCAAGGACCACGGCGGTGTCGATGTCTTCGTAGGAAGCGATGCCCATGTCGTAAAGGTAAAGGGCTTCGTGCATGATCGCAGTTATAATCCGGTTGACTAAAAAGCCGTAAATTTCTTTTTGAAGCAGAACGGGGACCTTGTCCATACTTCTGGCTACTTCCATCACTGTTTGGGCCGTCTCGTCCGAAACATGGGGCCCCTTCACCACTTCAACCAGCTTCACGACCAGAACCGGGTTGAAAAAGTGCATGTTGCAGACTTTCTCGGGGCGGCCGGTCGCGTCGGCAATTTTGGAGCTGACGATAAAGGAGCTGTTCGTCACCAGGATGGCGTGCGGCGGGGCGATTTTATCCAGCCGGGCGAACAGCCGGCGTTTGAGGTCGAGTTTTTCCAGGATGGCCTCAATGACGAAGTCGGCGTCGGCGGCCGCCTCTTCCAAACTCGTCGGAAACGAAAGATTGGCGCGCGCCTGCCGGGCGGCCTCTTCGCTGAGCTTGCCCTTCGCCACCCGCTCGGGCAGGTATTTATCGGCGAACTGCTCTGCCTTTTGAAGAATACCGGGGTCGATGTCGGTGCACTTCACCCTGTAGCCGGCCAGAGCCGCGCACAGGGCGATCTGGTGGCCCATGTTGCCGGCCCCTACGACGCAGATGTTCTGGATGCCCGAATATGTCATCTTCTGACCTCCCCCGACAAAAAGTCTCTAAATCCCAAAACAACCCCACAATTCCCTGGTTCCGATAAATCTTAACCCAACCTCAAAGTTTCGGCGGGAACACGGGCAGCTCGCTGTAGATGGGGTCCCGGGTCCCGTCGTCGATGCGCGCCGCGCGCTTTGCCGCCGCCTTGTAACGATCGAACTCCGCCAGGGCATAAATCGAAAGCTTTTGAGCCGCCAGGGAACCTTCCGCATGGAGGGTGATCACGTCTTCATACGAAGAGCCCAGATCCCGGATCAGCTTGATCAGCTTGAGCCGATGCTCTGCCGGAACGCCCAGCCTGGCTCCGAGGTATTTGTCGATGAGCGGGCGAAGCTCCGGATTTTCGTAGTCATGGAAAGATGGTGCGGTCGCCACTATCCCGCCGGCGATATCCTGAACGTACTTGATGGCCTGGTGCCAGTTATCCGCAAAGAAGTACTTGGCTATGTTGGCGTACATCGGGTTGGGATACACCAAAGCTGTCTCAGGGTCAGACACGCAGTGCTCGCAGGCCGCCCTCCCGATAATCTCGGTGGCCTCTGTGTAGTACGCCAGCCACGTAAGCTTGTCCCGGATATGGCTGGCGTCGGCGACGTTGTTGTACTCCGCCATCAGCGCGGCCGCCCCGGTGACCAGCTCCAGTTCCGCCGCCTTGTAAGTCTCGGCGCTCAGGCGGTGGAAATTGCCGAACATGTAGGCGATGTCGCCGGCAAACCGCCACTCCCCCTTAAGAAAGATCCGTTCGTTGGGAATGAAGACGTCGTCGAAGATGACCATAGCATCGTTGATATAGATGCTGGCGCTTAAGGGGTAGTCGAAGAAGTTGCCCGGTTCCTTGATCTCCGGTTCGGCGGAAATAAAGGTGATCCCTTTGGCGTTTGCCGGCACCCCGAAGGAAACGGCGTAAGCCCTGTCGTCTTCTTTCATGGCCCGGCAGGGCAAGACCACGAGCTCGTTGGAGAGGGGTGCTTCGCTGATGTGGGCCTTTGCTCCCCGGACGACGATACCGTCTTTGCGCTCTTCAACGATGCGCACGTAGTAGTCCTGGTGGGGCTTTTGCTGGGAGGGACGGAGGCTGCGGTCACCCTTTACGTCCGTCATCGCCAGCGCCAGGCTCGCATCGGTGTCCTGGAGGTATTTGCGGTAGGCTTCTACATTTTGGGCGTAGCGAGTGCCGCACGCCTTATCCACACGCGGCGCAACGACCGTTAACGCATTTAACCCGTCCTTGCCTACGAATTTCGCTCCGGAAGGTTTCCCGTAGCAAACCCGTGCCCAGAGCTTGACGATCTCCCGAAGACGCAACAGGTCTTCCCGTGTTTTCTGCGGCATAAACACAAAGCTTACCAGGTCGCCGTCTTCGTTTCTTTCAGTCACCAGATCCCTGTACTTCGGATCCTGCTGCATCACGTAATCCATCGCCATCCAGTTGATGCAAATCTGCAGGATGGGGTGGGCGGTCACGTCTTCAACACGCTTTCCCATAAAATAGACCACGCGTCCGTCCTTTAAGCTTTCGATGTATTGTTGCGGTGTCCGAAGCGCCATACGAATCCCTCCTCAAAAATTAGTCCGTTATTCATTTAAAGATTGTTACGGGACCTTTTTTCTTTAACCAGTCTGTCGACGTATTCTCTCCACAACTCTTCCTCAGCAGCCATTCTTTCCCTTGCACCTTCAATAATCTCCGCCTGTTCCTGACGATCAACGATCGCCCAGAGAGGAGTGGGCTCCCCCGGGGGACACCCCTCCACCCATATTCCCTTTTTCCGGTGATTCTTAAGGCAGTTTCCAACTAAAATGAGGCTCTTTGGGTCAACTCCTTCCGGCAATTGTTTCTTTCGCCCCAAAACGATAACGGCATCCCTGTTTTTCTCGTACTCTCCCAGGCTTTTTAGCTTTTCCATGGTCAGGGCCACCAGGGACTGACAGCTACTGCAAGAGTTTTCTGGATAAAATCTGTACTCAGGCCATGTCTCGAACCCCTCCAGATACGGCAGCCACATTTTTTTATAGACTTCTTTTATAGACCTGCCGCGCACTTCTATTTGATCTTCTTCAAATACCCCCAATCTTCGTTCCGCAGCGGCCTCGAAATAAGGAACCCTGTTTATATCCAAACCTACCATCCGGCAGGCGGTGGCATCTACGGCTACAGGATCCCTGCCGGCTACTATACAGCCGAAATCGAGGGGTACGGTTGTATGCGGGCCAAAACCTTCCGCCGGGCGAACCAGATCAGCTATTGTTAAATCCGCCTTTACCACCGACCAAAGATCCATCATCGCCATGGCGAGGCTTGTCTGGTGCATCTGGTAGTGGACTTTATCTTGCACTACGCCTTTTATATTCTTTAAGGCGTTTGTAAATACCATGCTGGCGTGCGATTTGAATATAGGGACATTTATAATATGCTCCGCCTCAATTAAAAACCTGGGCAGCTTTACTTTTTTCAGGTCCGATTTGGCGTCCCTGATAGGTATATCCAGCAGGTCCTTTTCTTTTTTTATATCAATAACCTCATCTATTCCGGCTTTCTCTGCAGCGTCCAGAATCCCGCTGCTTTTAAAACATTCCATCGTATCGCATCCTATCGACGAGGCCTCGGCCAGGATAATCTTTTTTGGTTTCGCTGCCCGCACTGTTTTAATTATGGCGGCAACCAACTCAGGGTTTGTATTTACGCTGGTTTCCGGCCCCCCAAGATGACCGGCGTTGGGTTTAATAACAACTGTAGAATTGGGCCGGATCAATGACTCCAACCCGCCTAATAGAGAAAAAACCTCTTCGACCATCTTGTTTATATCGGCGTCTTTGGCAATAGCGACGACGGCTTTTTTCATTTCCAAGCCCCCTTTTAAATAACCCCTAAAACTTCAATATGGAAGCCAGCATTCGATAAGCTCACTGATGGGGAAACGGGACAGTATTTCATTTCCTTTTTCCGTTATCAAAACCATTTCTTCCAACCGGACGCCGTCTTTTTCCCCGCGTTTCCCCGCGTACGCTTCTATGGCCAGGACCATCCCGGGCCTAAGCTCTATCTCGGGCTGTTTCGACCGCACGTAGCTATATGTAGCCAGCGGCTTGTCGTGAAGTCCCAGGCCGATGCCGTGAGCCACGCAATAAGGATCGACCTGGCCCCAATCTTCCGGGCCCCATCCCCATATCTCAGGTGTTTTGGGGAAGGCCGCCACGATATCGTAATTGGTTTTACCCGGCTTCAAGACATCAATTCCCGCCTGCAAAAGCGCCAGGCATTCCGCGTACAGGTCTTTTTGCTTTTGTGTCGCTTTTCCGCAACAGAAAGTACGGTATACGCACGTTTTGTATCCCTGGTAGGCAGCACCGTCAACGTCGACATAAATCAAATCCCCGGGCCGGATGGGCTTGTCTGTAAAGGACCAGTTATAGGGGTTGGTATTATAACCGGACATGCAGACAAAATCCTCGGTGTGGTCTACGCCTTCTTCATATAATGCTTTTAACCCGATACCGACCAGGTCACATTCCCGTATCCCGGGCCGGATTGCCTCCGCTATGGCCGCAAAGGCTTTTTCCGTGTTGGCTGCCGCAATTTTTATAATTTCTATTTCATCAACTGTTTTTACCATTCTTGCGTTATCCATAGTCTGTTTAGCATAAACCGCCTTGATCCCTCTTTTCGCAAACGCTTCTGCGTAGAGCATGGACAACGCTGTTCCATCGATGCCGACCGGTTCATTTTTCAGACCATGATCCTCCATTAATTTCGCGACAATATCCACATGCCTCTGTACCGCCGGATTATCTGAGCTGCCCGCGGTGACGTAGGCATTGGGCAGGGAGGGGAATACCCGCCCCTGCATCCAGGGCATCCGCCGCTCCACTTCACTGGGAGTCCCCCCTCCAAAAAGGACGGGCCGCCCGTTTCGCGGGCAGAAGACCATTTGAAACTCCGCCTGCCTCAGCGGTGTGGTGACGTAATACGACGTCAAGTACCGGATATTATCGGCACTGAAAGTCATAATTGCCCCGATGCCGTCTTTCTCCATCTGTTTCTGTGCTTTTTCCAGCCTCTCTCTTCTCAACCTGTCGTAATCAATTCTCTGCTCGTAATCCACCGCATATTTTCCGTAAGCCATCAGGACACCTCCCCATAACTTTTAGATTCCGCACCAAAAAATTTACAGACCGCCTTTGATCCAATCACCGGTTCCATCAATCTTCTCCGCATGGATATAGACGTTTGTGGTACATCTTCATCAAGAAGCTGTAATACTTTCAAAATTTCTACAGACATTTTAAACTCTTCTTTTTTCCTTAAATTACAAATTTTCTATTACAAAAATCATGCCAACCCACTGCCGGACCAAAAGAATCCCCCGGACCGGCATTAAAGCCCCCGAGGGATAAAATTATTTGTATAATTAAAATATACCTGAATCCGTGAAATAAATTTTTAAAATCCCTTGATAATCAACGATATTTAAAGTATAATAGAGATAATCAAAGATAATTGAAACATATTGACCTCACCCCGGAGGTGCGCGATGAAATTTAT
>JBFLZY010000054.1:0-3877 GCA_040755975.1 Bacillota bacterium
GTAAAATCCAAAAAATAGCGGGCCAGGTCGACCATGCAGGTATCTTCATCCACCACCACCATCCCCCCGGAGCCCATCATGGAACCGGCGGCGGCCAGAGAGTCAAAGTCAACGGGCAGGTCAAGCATCCCGGCCGGCAGGCACCCGCCCGAGGGCCCCCCGGTCTGGACCGCCTTTAAAGCCTTGCCTTCCGGAATTCCTCCCCCTATCTCGTAAATAATCTTGCGCAAAGAAGTCCCCATCGGCACCTCGATCAGGCCGCAATTGGCCACTTTTCCGGTCAGCGAAAAGACCGCCGTCCCTTTGCATTTTTCCGTTCCCCGGCCGGCAAACCAGTCGGCACCGTGCAGGATAATTTGCGGAATGCTGGCAAAAGTTTTGACGTTATTGAGCAGGGTAGGTTTATTCCACAGGCCCGCTTCCGAGGTGCGCGGGCGGGGCAGCGGCCTGGGCAGCCCGCGGTAGCCTTCGAGGGAACTTACCAGGGCGGTGGACTCCCCGCAGACAAAGGCGCCCGCCCCCTGGAAAATTTCGAGCTCAAAAGAAAAAGCGCTCCCCAGAATGTTCTCGCCGAGAAAACCCTGCCTTCTGGCCTGGTCGATGGCCGTTTGCAGCCGTTTCACCGCCAGGGGGTATTCGGCGCGCACGTAAATATACCCTTTGCCTGCGCCAATGGCGTAACCGGCGATAATCATTCCTTCCAGGACCGCGTGGGGGTCGCCCTCCATTACCGACCGGTCCTGAAAAGCCCCCGGATCTCCTTCATCGCCGTTGCAGATGACGTACTTCCCGCCGCCCGGTGCGCGATAGCAGGCTTCCCACTTCCTCCCCGCAGGAAAACCGGCCCCGCCCAGGCCCCGCAGACCGGAGCGTTTTACCTCCGCAATAACCTGCTCCGGAGTCATTTCTTTCAACACCCTGGCCAAGGCCCGGTAACCCCCGGCACCCAGGTAATCCTCAATTTCCTCGGGATCAATACGTCCACAGTTGCGTAAAATGATCCGTTCCTGTTTGCTATAAAAGGGGATTTCTCCATAACGGACGATTTTTTTGTCAGTCACCGGGTCATGGTAAAGCAGTCGCTCCACCAGCCTGCCCTCAAGGGTAGCCGCGATAATCTCTTTTGTATCCTCCGGCCCCACCCTGGAATAAAAGATTCCTTCCGGCTCGAGCACCACAATGGGGCCTTGCTGGCAAAAACCATGGCAACCGGTGCGCTTCAACCGGATTTTTTCTCTTCCCTTTAATCTTTCTAAATCTTCCTCCAGCAAAGTATAAATTTTTTCACTGCTCCCGGAAATGCAGCCCGTTCCGTGGCAGACCAAAATAGTTCGTCCCTCATTCAACATCCCGGTCCTCCTCCCCTACCCCGGCCACCAGGTCCTTTGCTTTCTCCCGGGTCATTTCCCCAAAAACATCTTTATTGACCCGCACGCAGGGAGCCAGAGCACAACAACCGATACAAGCCACGGTCTCCAGCGTGTACTCCAGGTCGGCCGAGGTTTCTCCTTCTTTTAAGCCCGTTGCCTCCTCGATCGCTTTCAGAATTCCGGGGGCGCCCCGGACGTGGCAGGCCGTCCCGCGGCAAACGGCAATCCTTTTTCTCCCCAGAGGCTGCAACCGGAACTGAGCGTAAAAAGAAGCGACGGAATAAACGTGGCTGGCCGGGATGCGCAGGTACCGGGCAATTTCCCCCAGGGCCTTTTCCGGAAGGTAGCCCAGGCCGGACTGAACCTCCTGTAAAATGGGAATTACCGCCTTGCGCGATTGCTCGTAATAGGGCAAGATATCTCGAACAAACGCCAGCTCTTCGTCCATGAGTTTAAAACATCCCTTCCCGAGGAGTTTCCCATGGGAACGTTCGTTCCTCCATGAAAGATGAAAATTGTCATCTCCAGCAAGGGCAACTGTTCCCTGACTCCCAATTCCTACCCTATGAAAATAACCCTTGCCCGTCGTCCATTTGCCGTCGCTGAAAAGTTCCGGGCAAATCGAACGACGGGCCGGGAATCTTCATCCTCTGTTGATCCCACTAAAAAAGGGCATAGAGGGGGCAACACTCCTCTAGCCTTGTTGTTACCTGGCCGCCTTGGCCCAGTCTGTGGAAACCCAGGGTCTTTTCCCCAGCAAGGAGTGGTCCCGGCTGTACGTTACGCACATAAAGCGGCAGATTCCGCACCGGTTGCATTTATCCGTATCGGCATAGACGTTATTGTCCTTCGGGGAAAGATTGATCGCGCCTACCGGGCAGGCGCTGACGCAAAAGGGGGAAGGACAATAGTGATTGCAGATCATATTCAGCATCTTGAAGTCTCCTTTCACGCAACTAAAAATTTTATCCTAAAATCTTCTCGGCTTCTTCCCGGTCGGACTCCATCACGTAAGGAATACCGGTCACTTCGGCCGCCTCCCTGGTCAAGGCGACGAGATCAGAGCGCTGGATTTTATCCAGCTGGAATTTGCGCGCCCCCGCCATCAGTTGCTTCAAGCCAACCGCCAGCCGGTCGTAGTAAGTGTAGATGGCGATGGCTGCCGGAGGAATTTTTTCGAAATCTTTTCCGTACTTTTCTTTGAGCGCCGTCGCCCCTACAAAGGTGCGCAGGAGCGCTTCGCGATATTCCCGCCCTTTTCCGTACGTTTCCTCCAGGAGCTTCCCCTGGGTTTTCCCGACCATAGCGGCGGTCAGCGTCGACCTCCCCATGCAGACCGCTTTGACGTACGGCGCGCCCAGGGCGATGGCTTTAAAGATCTGGTCCTCCAGGACAATCCCCCCGGCAATGGCGCAGGACGGCACGAAGGCTCCCTTTTCCTCCAGTTTCTTCAGGTATTGATAAAGGAGGCTTTCCAGGTGGACCGTCGGGATACCCCACTCATTCATCATCCGCCACGGGCTCATGCCGGTACCGCCGCCTGCGCCATCCACGGTGAGCAAATCGATCCGGCCTAAAGAGGCGTACTTGACCGCCCTGGCCAGGTCCGCCGGCCGGTAGGCCCCGGTTTTTAAGGTGACGTACCTGGCCCCCAGGCTCCGCAGTCTTTCCACTTCCTTTAAGAAGGATTCCTCGTCGACCATGCCCAGCCGGGAATGGCGCTCAAACTCGTGCAGCCCGCCGGCTTTAAACAATTCCTGGATCGCCGGGTCTTCGGGGTCCGGCTGGACGATATACCCTCTTTGCTTTAACTGCAGGGCCCTCTCCAGGCTCGGCAACTTCACTTCGCCGCCGATGCACTTGGCGCCCTGCCCCCACTTCAGCTCGATTCCTTCCACGCCGAGCTTGTCGATGGCGTACTCGGCCACGCCCAGGCGCGTGTCTTCCACATTTAATTGCACCACCATCAGGCCGTGGCCGTCGTACCAATCCTTAAAAATCCTTACCCTTCTGGCCAGTTCGGGGGAATTGACCACTTTGCCGTTTTGAAATTCGGCGTCCGGGTCCATGCCGCAAACGTTTTCCCCGCAGACGAGAATAGTCCCGCAGATGGCCGCCCCGATGGCGCATCCCTCCCAGTTTACCCGGGCAATCTCCGTGGAACCGAGTGCGCCGGTAAAGAAAGGATATTTCATTTTCACCTTACTCCCGGAGTTGCCCACTTCGGTGGAAATATCTACCGCCGGGAAAGTGGCCTGGTCGGGATCGGCCTCCACGCCCACTGCTCCGACGCAGGTTCCCTGGATGTTCAGGTAAGAAAAATCAACCGGGTAATCCTTTTCCGCCCCGCTGGTGGAAGTGCCGAAGGGCTGGGGGTAAATGATTTCCCTGCCCCGCAGCGAGGATCTCCCTACTTCGCAATAACCGGGGCAGCCGTCCACGCAGGTTACACATAATCCGGAAAGGGGCGCCGGCGCGACGCGCGTGGTCGTCACCGTTGCGGCGCT
>JBFLZY010000054.1:3977-19436 GCA_040755975.1 Bacillota bacterium
TGATTTCCCTGCCCCGCAGCGAGGATCTCCCTACTTCGCAATAACCGGGGCAGCCGTCCACGCAGGTTACACATAATCCGGAAAGGGGCGCCGGCGCGACGCGCGTGGTCGTCACCGTTGCGGCGCTTACATTGGGTTTGCTCAACGACATAGCTCACAGTTACCTCCTCAAAACTTTTTTCCATCCTTCCAAAAACAATCAAGACACTTTAAGCTACTACCCTGAAAGGGGTCTACTTTTTAACTTCTCTGTTTCGAGCTTCCTTGCCGGTTTGTTGCCTGTTTTTCTCCTCACTTGCTCTTCTCCCTAAAGCTTTCTCTTCCAGATTATCCCTGCCAACACCTCCCGTCCTGCAAACAGCCTTGCTTTTATTTAAAAATTGGTCAAGTACTCAGCCAGTTCCCATTGGTGCACCTGCGCCTCGTAACGCTCCCATTCCGCTTCCTTTACCCGGCGAAATTGCCTGGTAATCTGTTCGCCCAGCACCCCGCAAAACAGTTCATCGCGGCTTAAGGCAAAAAGGGCTTCCCCCAGGTTGCGGGGGAGCCGCCGGCCGGAAGCAACGTCATCCAGGGCCGGCGGAGCATCCAGCCGGCGGGCGATCCCGTCCAGCCCGGCGGCCAGGGCAAGGGCAATCACCAGGTAGGGATTGGCCGCCGCGTCGGGGCTGCGCAGGATAATGTGCGTAAGCGGTTCCCGCTGGTTCGGAACGCGGATCATGGTGTTCCGGCTGCCGGACGACCAGCCCGCCAGGGCCGGCGCCAGTTCGCTTGCGGCAGCCAGGCGCTTGTAGCTGTTCACCAGCGGGTTGGCGATGGCCGTTAAGGCGGGGGCGTGTTCGATCAGGCCGGCGATAAAAGATCCGGCCACTTTATTTAACACATTCTCTTCACCGGTAAACAAAGCAAGGTGCAAATGCATCCCCGAACCATTCAGATGGGCAAAGGGCTTGGGCATAAAGGAGGCGTGCAGGCCGTGGCGCTGGGCAATGGTGCGCACCACAAACCGGAACGTGGCGATTTGATCGGCCATCGTGAGTGCGTTATCTTCTTTAAGCAAGATCTGGTGCTGGCCGGGGGCAATTTCGTGGTGAGAAGAAGATACGTCCAAACCCATTTCTTTTAAGGTTAAAACCATGTCACGCCGGGCGTTTTCTCCTAAATCCACGGGCGATAAATCGCAATACCCCGCCTGGTCGTGGGTGATTACCGTGGGTTTGCCCTGCTGATCCAGGTGAAAAAGGAAGAAATCGATCTCGGCGCCTACCTGCAGGTCGTAACCCGCGTTGGCGGCGCTCTGCAACGCCCGTTTGAGCACGTGGCGGGAACACGCGCCAAAAGATTCTCCCTGGGAAGTAAGGGCATCGCAAATCAACCTGGCCACCGCTCCTTCGCGTGGCCGCCAGGGGAAAATCACAAAGGTAGCGGGATCGGGCAAAAGGTAAATATCCCTGGTCCGGTTGCTGACCGCGCCTTCCAGGACGGAACTGTCGAAGGAGACCCTGCCCTCCAGGGCCCTGGGCAACTCGTCTACGGTCACGGCAATGTTTTTGAAAACCCCGAAGATATCGGTGAACTGCAGGCGAATAAACTGAACGTTGTATTCCCGGGCCTTTTCCAGGACGTCCTCTTTTGTGTAAGCGTACCGCATGCTCTCCTCCCGTCCCCTTTTAAAAAAATTTTGGGCAACCCGCCTATTTTTCCGGCACCCCCAGCCCACCCAAAAACAAAAACGCCCTTAACAAGGCCGTTGGAATAAAAAGCCTTGACAAGGACGTCGTCGCCCTTAAGCAATTGTTTACAGGAAGTTATTATACCAGTTCGACAATAAAATTCAAGATCTTTTTTTCAAAAATACTGTATACAGGCGAACAATTTGCCAGTTAGAAAATAAGTTGAACAGGCCCGGGGTTTATGATATTTTTTATTCACCAAAATTTTTGCTGGCCGAGCGGAGGTTGGAACGTGCCTGCGAGCCGCGTGGTGATTGCCGACAGCGATGCAAATTTTCGCCGAAAACTCAAAGATTTCTTGCGCCACGCGGGATATACGTTGATCAGAGAAGCGGCCGAGGGGAAAAGCGCCCTGCAAATCGTCTTCCAGACAGAACCAGATCTCGTCATCCTGGAAGATAAAATCCCCGGTAGCGAAGGCATGGACATCGCCGAAATAATCGGGGAACACCAGGTGGCCCCGGTAGTCCTGGCGGTAGAAATAAATCCCCTGGCCATGGAAGACCTGGCCAGGAAAACCGGCGTCTACGGCATCCTGGCCAAACCGTTGCAGGAAACAAACATTCTGCCCGTGCTGGAAATGGCCATGGCCAATTTTGAACGGGTCACCGGGCTGCAAAAAGAAGTCAAGGACTTGCGCAAACAACTGGAAACGCGCAAAGTCGTCGAACAGGCCAAGGGATTGCTCATGGAAAAACGGGGGTTCAGCGAACAAGAAGCGTACAAGTACTTGCAAAAAATCAGCATGGACCGCTGCGTACCCATGGCCAAAGTAGCCCGCAAGGTGATTCTTTCTCTGAAAAACGCAGAATAAAAAGTTAAGGGCGGGTAAAGCTCCCCACCCTTTTCTATAAAAAAGATAAGTAAATCTTACAATCACCATATTCCCTTGAATGTTACAACGTTACAAACCAGGGTTTAAACCTCTGGTAATTTGTGACATCATAAGTGAAAATTACTAAAGAAAACCCCGTGATGATAAAACGTGTGGCATAACATTTTGAAAATGCGGAGGAACTTTATGGGAGTGCACAATAACCAGGACAGTTTTCCCGCTGGATAAAATTATGCCAGTGGCGACCGGCGGAAAACCGCCCAGCCCCCGGGGAAAAATTCACCGCTGGCCGGTTTACGCGGAAACCTCCATATAAAAGGCTGGCCGGCTCCCTGGAGGGCGCTTTTCCCCGAAGGCGGCGCCCCGCCTGCCGATTTCGCAACGGTGAAATTAAAACGGTTGGAAAATAACCGCAGGCGGGCAAGTTTGGTTTAGTTCGCCGTTGACCCCTGATCAAAAAGCTGCTAAACTTGATTATGTTAAAATCCAAGGGCGAGGTGGCGTTGATGTCTTTTGAACGGCCCGCGATTATTCGGCCGCCCAGCGAATGGCGCAGCTACTTCCTTCCCCTGACCAGCGGGTGTTCGAACAATACCTGCATCTTTTGCAATTATTACGGTTCGAAGCTGCGCTTAAGAAAAACGGAAGACGTGCTGGCGGAAATTGACGCCCTGGCTCTTTACAAACGGCACGGGATCACCGTCGCCAACATGCACCCGATCGTTTACGCCGTTGCCCGGGGCTGGGACGGGCAGCGCGTCTTTCTGCAGGACGGGGACGCGCTGGTTTATCCTTTTCCCAAATTAAAGCAGGTCCTGGAACATTTAAACGAAAAATTCCCGCGCCTAGAGCGCGTGGCCGCCTACGCCACGGCCGGGGACCTTTTACACCGGAGCGTGGATGAACTGAAGACGCTCCGGGAGCTGAAGCTGGGCATTCTCTACATGGGCGTGGAAAGCGGGGACGAAGCGGTTCTGCAAAACGTCCGCAAAAGGGTAACTTACCAGGAGATGGTGGAAGCGGGCAGAAGGGCGAAAGAGGCCGGGATTACCCTTTCCGTCACCGTTATTTTAGGCATTGCCGGAGTGGCGGGGAGCGCAAGACATGCGCTGGCCACGGCCAGAATATTAAGCGAGATAGATCCGGATTACGCCGGGGCGCTTACCCTCACCCTGGTTCCCGGCACACCTTTATACGAGCAGGTGCGGCGGGGCGATTTTCAGCTGGTTACGCCCTTTCGTTCCCTGGAAGAATTGAAAATCATCGTCGAAAACGCCGGCTTTACCAACTGCTTCTTCAGCTCCATGCACGCTTCCAACTATTTCACCGTGCGGGGCTGGCTGCCCCGAGAAAAAGACAAAATACTCAAAAACCTGGAATACGTCCTGGCGAAAAAGGACCCTTCCCTGCTGCGGCCCGAGTATTTCCGGGGGTTATAGAAAATCGCGATTTTTCCGCCGCTCCGCATTTTTCAATCTCCTTCACAAATTTATGCGCCTGCCGGTGGGTCGGCGGGCGCATAAATTTTCAACCTCTTTCTCCGCCCGGCCGCGCTGCCTTTTTCCCCAACTCCCGGTTCAGGTGGTGGGCCAGGTCTTTGATCTCCTGAAATTCGGCATAGCGCTCCGGGCCGTACAACGGGAAAATGGAGTTGTTATGCAAAAGCGGGTCGGCGTCCGGCGGCAGGCCGCTCTCCCGGTAGGCGGGCGTGCCCGGGACCGGGGCGTATTCTTCCAGGAAAATCCGGGCCCCCAGGCGGTGGACAAACTCCAGCGAGGCTTCCACTTCCGCCAGGGGCTGTTCCGGAAGTCCGATCAAAACGTTGATGCCGATTTCGTGAGGAGCGTAACCTGCCTGTTCCAGGCAGAAAAGCGCCCGTTCCACTTCCCGGGCGTTTACTTTGCCGCCCGTTCGCCGCTGGCGGACCGGGTCAACGGTCTCCAGCGCCAGGCGGGGCTGCACGAACCCCGCCCGTTTCATGGCGAAAGCCGCTTCCGGGGTCATAAATCTTGCGTGCAGGGCATTGGGCGTATGGAAAAAGCACTGCAGCCCTTTCTCGAGAAGACCCTCCAGAATCGGCAGCAGGTGCTCTTTTGCCCGGTAAAGCAGGGCTTCGTCGTAAAAAGCAAAATTGCGCACGTTTAAATTTTGGCAGCCGTACCAAATGGCCTCCACCACCCGCTCGGGCGCCAGGCGGGTGTACCGGCCGCCTTCCGCAAGCAAATACCAGCCGCAATAACTGCAGCGAAAAGGGCAGCCCGCCGAAGTGCGCAGGGTGAGGTACCTTAACTCCGGGTAAAGGTCGTAGGCCGGAAAGACCCTGGCCTCCTCCGCCGCCCCGGGAGGGGGCTCTTGAAAAGGAAAGCCGGTCAGCTCGCCGACCAGGCGCAGGATTTCCGGCAGCGCGGCGCCCGTGTAAACCACGTCGGCGCCGCTGTTTTGGCGGGCGTGCTCCGGGCACAGGGCAGCGTAAATGCCCCCCAGAAGGAGCGGGACCGGGCCGAATGCTTCCCGGAGCAACCGGATGGCCTCGAAGACCCCCGGGTACCAGTAAGTTAAACCGGAAGAAACCAGGATGACGTCCGGCTGCGGACTCTCGCGCAAAAGCCGGCGGAAAAGTTCCACCGGCATCCCGTACCGCTTGTAGCGGCGGGGAACATCCCGGTAGGCAGGCAGCTTAGGGATTATTTCCGCGTGATAAGGGCCGTCCCCGTAAGGGGTGGCGCGGGGGTATCTGCGCTCCGGGTATTTTTCCCGAAGATACCCAACCAGCCGCGGATCAAACCTGTCCAGGCAGTCAATGAGGATCACTTCCACCCCTGCCCGGCGCAGGTAGGCGGCAATTTGTAAAAGCCCCAGGGGCCTGGCCCACAAATCGTAGGCGGCAAAATCGCAAATCCAGGGATTCACCAGCAGGGCGCGCATTTTTTACCTCGCCATATTGAGCACCGGATTGAGCAGCCTTCACTGAACACATTCCTTTAAACTCTATTATAACCGGCTTTGTTCCGGCGCTCCACTGTTTCTGCCCTGCCTCAAGAAAAATTGAAAGGCCGGAAATTCCGGCCCTCTGTTTTATTTACTCTGATTATTTTCGGCCATCTCCAGAATACGCTCTAAAACTTTTTGCCTTCTTGCCTCGATCTCGGCGAAATTCATTTGCGGGATGTAATACGTCTCCATCTCGTCATGCGTTTTTTTGGCCCGGTGGAGGAAATCAACCGCTTCCTCCAGACAGCGCCGGTACATCTCCCGGGCCGTATCCCTTTCCTCCCGGATGCTTTCATCGGTCAGCTGTTTGACGCAGGTCATGGTGTCCACGACCTCGTCTCCATTGTGCGGCTTATAATAATGGGGCTCTACGGAATTCACCACCGCGATTTCCAGGGCGGGAATGACCAGGTGTTCCACTCTCTTTGGATCAAGCGCGCAGTGGTATACTTCGACATCGAAACCACGCATCAGGGCCACCTCCAGCAAACGGCGCACCAGGGTGGTTTTTCCCGTTCCGTCGTCGCCGTTAATGATGTAGCGCTTTCTTAAGTGGCCGACGATGGTGTCCAGGTAACTCACCGGCCCGTCGGGGGTAATGGCCGTAGCAAAAAGGTGGCGCGCCCGGGGATTATCACTCTGCCGCTCCCGGCCTGTGAAGATCGCGTGGGCCAGGTCCAGCACCAGCCGGTCGAAGGCGCCCACGTTAAAGGCGCCCGTTTCCTGGTAAAAGGAGCGGACCTCCTCCAGGAAAAGGTGCGCCGCCGCCAGATAGGCGTAGGCCCGCCGGAAAAGCCGGCCGATTTCCCGGTTCAGCACCAGAATCTCCTTCTTGGATGCCCGCAATCCCTCCTCGTTCCAGTGATCTCCCAGGTGGATAATTTCGTCCACCGCTCCGGGGTTTTTCGGATCGACCACGTGCGGGGCAGTGCCGTCCAGCATGGCCACCCGGATGGCGGGGATGACCACGCCGTCCAGCGAGCCGTTGTCAGACGAGCAGCAGTGGAATTCCACGTCGTAGCCCCGCTCCAGCATTTCCTCGCCGATCTTGCGCATGAAGGTGGATTTGCCCACTCCCGGGCCTCCTTTGATAACGAAGATGCGGGTGGCGTCCTGGTCAATAATGTAATCATAGAAAGAATAAAAGCCCTGGCCGGTGTTTCCTCCCGGAAAAACTTTTTTCAGCCTCCCTCTGGCCATCGTGCCTGCCTCCCGGTTTAAATTTAGGTTTCCCGTTCGCCCTTAGCAAATTTTCTCAGCGCTTCTCGAAAACAACAAGGCACCATGAACAGCAGTTTTTCCATGGCGCCGTCAGTAAAGCAACTTCCCTAAAATCATATGCAGGCACCGCCGAAAAGATGTCTGGTATCGTGACCTTCAAGGGGAAATAATTTATTGAGAAATCCCCCGTTTTACGATAAAATAGCAACGGCTATTCTAAACGTCCCGCGGAGGTTGCCTGCGGAAGTATTTCAGCAAGCATTTAACCTCAATCTGCCGGCAGGCAGTCAATGGGTTGCCGACCGTCGTCGCCATCGAGCATTTTTCCCAAACGTTCGTAAATTTGCGTGGCGCCCCGGACAATGTCATCGATGACTTCGGCAACGGACTTGATTTCGTGAATCAGCCCGACGGTCTGGCCGATGGCAAAGGTTCCGCCGTCCAAGTCGCCTTCCAAAATGGCTTTTCGGCCAATCTGACCGCTGACCCACTGTCAGCAGTTCTTCCAAAGAGGCACCACGGCTTTCCATTCCCAAAGCCTTCTGGGCGGCGGCGTTGCGCATGACGCAGGCGGCGTTGCGGATGGAGCGCAGCAGGATCAGGGTGGTGTCCGTTTCGTTTGCCTTCCGAATCCATTCTTTAAAGTTCGGGTGCACGTTCTTTTCGATTTTTCCCGTGGCGCTCCGGGGGAGTTCTGCCATTATTTTCCGAATCTATCACTTGAATTCTTCGCCCTATTTTATGACCTTAATTGATAAAAACACTATTAGATTTTCGCAGTGTACCCGAAATTTCGCCAGGCCCTTTTTATTCTCGCCGGAAAACGGTTTCCGGGAAAAGCGAGGCGGGAACACAGCAATGAAATGTTGTTCAGTCCGGTTCTACGCTGAACTCAACGACTTTCTTCCCGCCGAGCGCAGGCAGGTTGCCTTCACCTGCTCCTTTTCCGGGCAGCCCACCATTAAGGATTTAGTCGAGTCGCTGGGCGTGCCCCACACCGAGGTGGACTTGATTCTGCAGAACGGCGAATCGGTGGATTTCTACCGGCGGGTGCAAAACGGCGACCGGATCAGTGTCTACCCGGTTTTCGAGACCATTGATCTTGCTCCCGTTCTGCGGGTCCGCCCCGCGCCGCTGCGGAAAATCCGTTTCGTCCTCGACGTGCATCTCGGCAGGCTGGCCACTTACCTGCGCATGGCGGGGTTTGATGCACTTTACAACAATGAATTCCGTGACGACGAGTTAGTGAGGATCTCGGTCAGCGAGCGCCGGATCCTTCTTACCCGGGACAGGGGTCTGCTGAAACGAAGCGAGGTTACCCACGGGTACTACGTGCGGGCAACCGACCCGCCTGCGCAGCTGGCGGAGGTGTTGCGCCGCTTCGACCTTTTCCGGGCGATCCAGCCCTTCCGGCGGTGCCTTCGCTGCAACGAAACGCTGGAACCGGTGCCCAAGGATGAGGCGGCCGACCGCCTTCCACCGAAAGTCCGGGAATCCTGCGCTGAATTCTTTCGTTGCAGGCACTGCGGCCGCATCTACTGGAAGGGCACCCATTACAAGCATATGAAAAGCTTCCTTGATCAGATTCAGAACCTTGAAGGAACCCGCTAGAGCTGGCCCCTGAAGATATCTCTGTGCCCACCGTTCGTTTGCCATCGCCCCGATGCTTCCGGCAAATCGAACAGCGGGCCGACCCGGCACTCAGCCTTTGCGTGAGCTTACTTTATGCTTTCCGTGCCGGCTTAGATTGGACTCCAATCAACAGAAACAAAAAAAGTTAGTTTAAGCTGAGTGCCGGGCATCCTCCGTTGGGACCGCGAAAAAGCGGCATGGGGGACTGATTTAGAGACACTCCGAAAAGAAATTTGCCACCGGATCCGCGGCTTTTTCCTCGCGGCCCCACCAGAAATGATCGGCGCCGGGGATCACCAGAACGGTCTTTGGTTCGGCCATGCCGGCTGCTTCCCGGAGCACTGCCGTGGAGGGGGTCAGTTCGTCCTCCGCCCCGCAAACAATTAATTTGGGTTTTGGGCAATCCCTCAGGACGCCCGGCGGAATCACCGGGGAAACCGCCGCGATTGCCTTGACCGGGCCGCTTCGTTCGCCCACTGCCAGAGTAACCATCCCGCCGAAGGAATAGCCCGCGATCCCGATCCGGTGCGGGTCGATTTCGGCCCGGCCGGCCAGGGCGAGGACGGCCGACTCGGCATCGTTCTGCTCCCCGCTACCACCGGCAAAGGAGCCCCGGCTTTTGCCTACGCCGCGAAAGTTAAAGCGCAGGGCGGCTATCCCCCGCCCGTTCAGCTCACGGGCGACCGCCCTGATCACATTGTTGTCCATATCTCCACCGTAAAGGGGGTGGGGATGGCAGAGGACCACTCCCGGATAGAGCCGCGGGTTGTCCGTATCCGTGGCGCCTGAGGCGTTTTTTGGAGCGTCCGGGAGGTCCAGGCGGGCTTCCAGAATCAGGCCGGCGTCCTTCACTACAATTTCTATTTCAAGGCCAGGCATGTCCTCACCTCCGTTTCCAGGTTCAAGTTTTATTTAGCCATCCTTTACGCTTACCCGACAGGGGGCGGTCAGCCGGGGCAGCCTGCTAATGCTGCGAGGTAAGGAAAGGAAATTTTAGTTAATCGGGAGGTATTTTAATTAATTTTTCGTTCATTTTTTCTTCCTCAAGGAAATTTAACCCGGAAAAAATGAATCCCCCCGGGTAGGGCGTCAAAACACAGCCGCCAGTTTTTTCGCCCGTTCGACGGCTTCCTGAAGAATGGCCTGGGCCTGGCCGGGCGCGTATTCGTGACCTTCGCAGATCAAGGAGTGAACGTCCGTCACGCCCAGGAAATTGAGGAGCGCCCTGATGTACCGGTCGGCAAATTCCAGCCGGTCCATTGGCGGCTGGTTATAAAAACCACCCCGGGCGTGGATGTGTACGGCTTTTTTCCCTTTGACCATTCCCACCGGCCCTTGCTCCGTGTAATAAAAAGTCTTGCCGGCAACCACGATGGTGTCCAGGTAGGCTTTCATCATCGGCGGCAGGGAAAGATTCCACATGGGCGTAACGAAAACGTATTTATCCGCCGCCAGGAATTCTTCGGTGAAGTCGTTTATTTTCCCTACTTTTTCCTTTTCTACGGAATTCAGTTCCTCCTGCCGTTGCAGCTTGTCCCACCCTTTGAGCACATCTGCGTCGACCAAAGGGATGGGCTCCTGGTAGACGTTGCGCTCTATAATCCGGTCCCGGGGATTTTTTTGCCTGTAGACCTGCAGAAATTCCTCCGCCATAGTCAGGCTTTTGGATTCCTTGAGCGGCTTCGGGTTTGCCTTGACGCAAAGTAAGACGGACATCATTCAACCTCCTGGTTTTCGATTCCAGACAGCTTTCTCTATTGATTATCTCCAGCTTTCCAGATGGAAATTCCTCATACCCTTGCAGCAATCAAGAAGGCATCGGGATAACCCCGGTTTAACCCAATCTCAACCACTTCCTGGTAACCTCTTCTGGACAAAACACCGGTCCGGGTAATTGTTTTATGAGCTTAAGCAAGTAATCGGGAGGGTGCGTCCGGAGAACTTTTTACGATTTCTCCCCACCGGCCAACACCTGCTTGCCGGCCTTGATGATCCTGGCAAGTTCAACGGCCCGTTGGATTGTTTTTCTCCCCGTTTCCAGTCCGTACTCGTCTTCTAACACCCCCAGCCGGTTTTCCCGGTCAAACATCCCGGTGCCCCCTTTGCTGCTGACCGCTCCGGCCCCCAGCCCGCTAATCCCGCCCACGGGGATCATCCCCAGGGTAACCATTCCCGACAGGACCGAAAGGAGGGTGGTTTCCAGTCCGGTGTTGCGAAACCAGGAGACGGCCAAGGCCACCCCGACTTTATCCCTCAAGGCGTTCCGGTACACTTTGCCGTGCAACAAAGCCCGCAGCCGGTCCATAAACCCGGCGAGATAACCGGAGAGCCTCATAAGATATACCGGGGACGCGAAGACAAGGACGTCAGCTTCCAGGACCCGGGGGTAGACGGCCGGCATGTCGTCCGGGAGGCTGCAAATCTGTTCCCTCGTCTGTTTAGTCAAGCAAAAGTTGCAATGGCGACAGTCGCTTATGGCCAGTTCCGCCACGGAAAGGGAGTTTATCTCCACCTCGTCGTCTTTGACGGCCTCCAGGACCGCTTCCAGATAGGCTGCGGTATTGCCGTTTTTGACGGGGCTGCCGCAAATCCCCAAAACTTTCATCGTTTATCCACCTCCGCCTTGATCTTGATTAACGTTGATTTCACCATCCTGGTCATTTTCTTCTTTCAGTTCACTTCTGAGCCATCCCAGGTAATCCGCGCTGCCGGCCACTACAGGTACGGCAACTATTTCCGGCGTTTCGTAGGAATGGACCTCCTTAATCGCCTCCTCAATCCTGGCATAGAGAGCTTTTTTGCTCTTGATCAGACAGACCCATTCCTCGGCAGTCTCGATCCTCCCCCGCCACCAATAACTGCTTGTCAACGGCCCGATTACCTGGATACACCCGGCCAGCCTTTTTTCTAATAATTTCCTGGCGATCATTTCGGCTTCGTCTTTTTTCTCCGTGGTTGTGAATACCTGGATATATTCTTCCATCCAGCTTCCACCTCCAAGATAATTATGTTGTGGTGAAATGATGAATATGAATATTGTAATGAGGGAAATAAGGATCTTCGATGCTTACCGGAATTATCTTTTCGAAAACTGAACATCCCGTTTTCTTTTGCCACTCTTCCGCAAAGTTAAAGGTGGCCGGCCGCCCTGGATGAGAAATTACCAGGTTGCCCCCCGGCTTTAAAGTATTGCGGAAGATTTCCGCCAGAAAAGGGTGGAATTTTGGGGCGTAGAGAATGTCCGAACCGATAATCCAGTCGAACTGCCGGTTCAGGTGGAAATCCCGCCAGTCGGCCAGAAAGCAGGCCGCTTCGCGCACCCCGTTAGAGCGGGCGTTGGCTGCAGCCAGCTCCAGAGCTTCGGGTTTATAATCGGAAAAGGTCACTTGCGCCCCTTTAAGCCCGCAGACAATTCCCGGCAAACCAATGCCGGCCCCCAGTTCCAAAACGCTTTCCCCGGACAAATCAAGGCACTCCCAAATGTATTGGGCCAGCCCCCTGGCGGCAGGCCATACCTCCGCCCATAAGGGAATGCTGTCTTCGTCCGCGGGGTCGGTAATCAACTCCTCCACGTTGCCGGCCACCAGTAGCGACAAAGTCAAACCGGGTAAATAAACGGTGATCTCCTTTGGGCGCACTTTCCGTCGTCCCGCCAAGGCTACCTCTCCTTATCACCATTGCCCAAAAAAGATTTCGCGAAAAAACTTGCCACCAGATCCGCCACCTTTTCCTCGGCGCCCCACCAGAAATGATCGGCGCCAAGTTACAGGCAGGCCTCCAGGGACGGCCCAGCACCCGTTATGGTTGCTGCGATCCTGACCGTTTCGCCACTCCGTTTCTTCTTGAACTTGACCCATTGCAGATGAAAGAGCTGCTTTCCATCATCTTTCCTGCTGCTTTTGAATAAATTAATAGCCCTAATCACCTGGGTTACCCCGGAAAGAAACACGGATACCTCTATTTACTTCGGAGAAAAGAAAACAAATCTAACCAGGCTTACTTTATAAAAAGATAAAGAATTTCACCGGGTGGAAATCAAAAACCTGAAGCCCTCCACGCGCTACTGGTACCAGGTGGCGAGCGGCGGCGCCAGGGGTTTCCTGAACTCTTTTCAGACCCTGCCCGGCCCAACCGGAAAGTACCTGTTCAGCTTCGCCCTTTTCAGCGACACCCACCTCGCTCTCGGGGACAGCATAAAGGACCCCAACGAGATTTTGTTCGGCAAGCTTACCGAGCATTCAAGCGAATTGCTCAGCCAAGGCATTTTCGACAGCAAACGCCGGAGCATCGACCTGACCGTAATCCCGGGCGACCTTACCGATTCCGCCAGCCGGTTGCAGTTTGTTCATTCAGCACACTATCAAGGACTTCCCGGGGCTTGCGGGGCATTTTTAGCGGGCACATGGACCGCAGCCTGGTGACCACCAACCGGCTGATGACGTCAAACCTGCCCTACGTAGAACTTGCCGCCACCGTCCAATTCCCCTGCGCCTACGCCATCGTGCGGGTTTACGAAAAAGGGTTCGAGTACAACGTATATAAAGTAAGCAGGCTGGATTTGTCTGAAAAGTCCCGGGAAAGAGTGATTTTTAAATCGCTCGGCAGCGCTCTTTACACCTGGTACGCCTTCGGCGGCATCGGCGACCGGAGCCTTTCCTACTTTAACGGCTCGCTCTACCGCCCCGTGGAATACGAACTTTCCATTACCCTGGAGCACGCAAGGGCCGCCGAATTATACGAAAACGCCCAATCCCTGGCGGGGGCCAGCCTTACCCCCGCGGCCGAGGCAGGCAAAACAAAAGTCACCCTGGGCCGCTACGCAGCGAAGTATTTAGCGGCCGAAGCGCAACAGGAACTAGGCGCGTTAGCTTGCCGCGGAAAACTTCTGGTTACCAGACTCGGCAACTACGACGTGCCCGGGGAAGTCAAACGATCTGTTGACGGGCAGCTACTTTAAACCAAAATTTCAAACCAAAAGGTACCTGGCCCGGACTTCTTCATTCCGGCGCAGTTCATCCACCGTACCCTGATAGCGGATCCGGCCGCGGTCTATCACGTAGCAGCGGTCGGCCAGTTTTAAGGCGGACTTGAGGTTTTGCTCCGCCAGCAGGATGGAGATTCCTTCCCCCTTCAGGCGCAGGATCTGCTCCTCCAGTTCCTGCACGATCAGCGGCGCCAGCCCTTCGGTAGGTTCGTCCAACAGCAAAAGCTCCGGGTTTCCCAGCAGCGCCCGGGCGATGCTGAGCATCTGCTGCTCGCCCCCGCTTAAATAACCTCCCCGCCGCCCCTGGATTTTCTTTAAGGCGGGGAAAAGTGCAAAAACTTTCGCCAGGTCCCAGGCTTTCCCCGCCGCGGCACCGGAGCGCCTTTCGGCAATCTCCAGGTTTTCGGCCACGGTAAGGTCGGGAAAAATCCGGCGATTGTCCGGCACCCACGAAATGCCCAGCCTGGCCACCTGGTAGGTGGGCCGGCCGGCGATTTCTTCTCCTTTAAAAGTGATCTGCCCCCGGCGGGGAGGGGTTAAACCGATAATACTCCTGATGGTGGTGGTCTTTCCCGCCCCGTTGCGCCCCAAAAGGCAGACCACCTCGCCTCGCCGCACTTCCAGGGAAACTCCGAAAAGCACGTGGCTCAGCCCGTAAAAGGTTTGTATTTCCTTGACCTGCAGCATTAAACTGCTTCCCCCAAGTATGCTTTTTGCACTTCCGGGTTCTTCCGGACTTCCTCGGGAAGCCCTTCCGCAATGGTCTTCCCCTGGTACATGACCACAATTTTCTGAGCGATGTGGAAAACCACGTCGATATCGTGCTCGGTAAAGAGGACGGTCAACCCCTCCTGCCCGGCCAGGTTTTCAATGAGCCGCACGGTGGCCCTGGTTTCCTCGGGAGACATTCCGGCCGTCGGTTCGTCCAAAAGCAGTAACTCCGGCTTGCTGCTCAAGGCGATGGCGATCTCCAGCGCCTTCTGGTCGCCGTAAGAAAGAGAGCTGCAGGGGAGGCCGGCGTAGCCGGCCAGGCCCACCCTTTCCAAAACGGCCAGGGTTTCCGCGCGCACCAGCTTTTCAGCCGGCGTAAACATGTTCCAGGTTTTGCGCATTTGGGCCAGCGCGGCCACCTGGACGTTTTCGTAAACGGTCAGGCGTCCGAAGACATTAATCAATTGAAACGAACGGGCCACCCCCCGGCGGCAAATTTTGTGGGGAGCCAGCCCGGCAATTTCTTTTCCCTTAAACCGGATTTTCCCGGCGTCGGGCCGCAGGTGCCCGGTAATCAGGTTAAACAAGGTGGTTTTCCCGGCTCCGTTAGGGCCGATGACGGCCGCCACCTGCCCCTTCTCCACCTTCAGGCTGGCGCCGGCCACGGCCATAAAACCTTCAAAAGACTTCGTTACGTTCTCGACTTCCAACATCCAGCCCACGAACCCCTTTATTTTGTTTTGTACTCCAGACTTCATTCAGGAAACCTAAAATACCCTGGGGCAAAAACAAGACCACCGCCAGCAGGATAATTCCCAGCACAAAGAGCCAGTATTCGGTGTACACGCCGACCACCGTGGAAATGACCACGATGGCCGCCGCCCCCAGGAGGGGGCCGGCAAAGGTAAACATGCCGCCCAAAAGGCACATGATCAAAATTTCGGCGGACTTATTCCAGAAAAGCAGGGCCGGTGAAACGGAACGCTCCAGTACCACAAAAAGAACTCCCGCCACCCCGGCAAAAAAGCCGGAAAGTACAAAGGCGGCCAGCTGGTGCCGCTTGATATCTACGCCCACGCTTTCACTCCGGGCCGGGTTGTCCCGGACGGCCTGCAGGGTTAATCCAAAAGGAGAATTAATAATGATATACAGGATCGCCAAAGAGACTGTGCTGATGAAAAAAATAAAGTAGTAGGCTGCGTTAATTGAAGAGAGCCATTCAGGGACGGGCACGCCGTGGATGCCGTCGTCGCCGCCGGTGAACTTGTACCAGCGGTAAACCACCGCCCACACCAGCTGCCCGAGGGCCAGCGTAAGCATCCCGAAGTACAGCCCCCGCAGCCGGACGCAAA
>JBFLZY010000055.1:0-19230 GCA_040755975.1 Bacillota bacterium
GCTGAAAGGGGCAAAAATGGTTTTGCTCTCGCGCCGCGTCCGGGACGAGGTGGAGGAGCTGGCCAAAAAAATAACTTACCTGGAGCTTAGCGCCGGCAAAGAGTTTTTTGACGAATTTGTCTCGGCGATGTTTCTGCCGCACACGGATTTATCCCTCTTCCCCTCCCTGGCCGGCCAAGGCGCCTGAGAAAGGATTGCTGCGGGGCGGGTCCTTCCCGCCCGCCCCATTTCCTCCTTTCCAGAACTGAAATGGTTTGGACCGGAAGGTTCTGATTTACTCCAGATCCAGGCTGACTTTTAAGGCCCGGTTCACTTCGCTTATCTTTTCTGCGGAAAGACTGCCCAGTTTCTTGACCAGGCGGGATTTGTCGATCGTGAGAATTTGCGCGGCGTTAACCGTACTTTCTCTTTCCAAACCGCCTTCCCCGGCTTTTAACCTGACGAGGAAGGGATAGGTTTTACCTCCGGCCGTGGTCACCGCCGCGATGATGACAGTAGGGCTATACCTGTTGCCTACATCGTTCTGAACGATCACGGCGGGCCGGTAGCCCGCCTGTTCGCTGCCTCTCGCCGGGTTGAAGTCCACCAGGAAAACATCACCGCGCCTAACTTCGCTCATGCCGGACCGCCTCAATCTGCGCTGAAAGGAACGCTTCGGCATCATTCCGGTTAACTTCCGCCCAGGCGGCGTATCCCTCCGCCATCTCCTTTTCCAGCTCTTCCCGTTCGGCCCGGCGCAGGAGTTCGGCTACCGCGCCGCTCCTGGTAGTGGCCCATAGATGGGCCAGCCGGTCGAGGACGGCTAAAAGCGGCGACGGTAAACTAACTGTAATCTTGCTCATTGACGATACCTCCCGGTTCAATGTTATCATACCAGAAGGCATAACGTCAATCATACTTGAATTCCTCCGCTTGCTTTGAGGCACGCGAACCAGGCAATGGAGAGTTGAAGAGGCGAGAGGTTAGAAGGGGGAACTTCAAATCCCACTTCCAACTTCTCACCTCCCGCTGCTCACTTGCGCCGCTGGTTCTGGGTTAAATCAGGCTTCTTTTGGCCCGTGGACAGCCGTCCCGGGCGCTTGCGTTTCTTTTTCCTGGTTTATTTCCGCCTTTAATTCTTCTTTGGCGCTGCTGGAGGCCTTACGGAATTCCCGCAGCCCCTTCCCCAGTGCCTGGCCTACTTCCGGCAGTTTCGCCGGGCCGAAGATCACCAGGGCAATGATCAGGATCAGAATTAACTCCCAGGGTCCGATGCCAAACATTTTTATCTTCCCCCCTCGAGATTTTAAAATTCCCACTTCCAACTTCTCACATCTCACATCTCAATTGAGCCGGGGATTGGGCGCAGGCGGTACACCGCCCGGGTGACGAGGATGCTCACTTCGTACAGCAGGACCATCGGGCCGGCCAGCAGCAACTGGGAGATCACATCCGCCCCGGGGGTGAGCACCGCCGCCAGGATAAAGATGGTCAACAGGGCATATTTCCGCTTTTTCACCAGCAAGCCCGGGGTGATTAAACCGATCCGGGCCAGGACGAAAGCGGCCAGGGGCAGCTGAAAGACCAGGCCGAAGGGGAGGAAAAACGCCAGCAGAAAAGAGACGTACTCCCGCACGGTAATCATCGGCTGCAGCCCGCCCGCCGCCAGGACCAGCAGAAACTTCAAGACCAGGGGAAACACGGTGAAATAGGCAAAGGCCACTCCCCCCGCAAATAAGCAGACGGACAGGGGGAACAGGACGAAGACCATGACCTTTTCCCGGCGGGTCAGGGCGGGCAGGACAAAACCGATCGCTTGCGCCGCCAGGACGGGAAAGGACAGCACAAACCCGGCCAGGAGGCTGATTTTCACCCGGGTGAAAAAAGCCTCGCCCACCCGCGTCGCGATCACCGGCACCTGTAATTCGATCAGAGGCCTGGTTACCGAAGCCAGCATTTGTTCGCCGAAGGCAAAGAAAGCGATCAGGGAGCAGGCTGCTACGGTTGCGCCGGATACAAGCAGCGTTTTTCTCAGCTCAGCCAGGTGTTCATTCAGGGGCATCTCCCGGGAGTTCACGTGACCCGCCTCCCGGACCCTTCCAGGCTCGCCCGGCCGGGCACCGCCGGTTCAACCGGTTTAACTGCCGCTGCTCCCGGTTCAACTGCCGCCGTCCCCGCACCGGCTCCCGCCGCCTCCGGACCGATTCCCGTCCCTTCCGCGGTTTCCCCAATTCCCCTGGGTCCGGCAGCTCCTTCCGTTTCCCCGGCTCCCCCGGCTGCTTTAGCCCCCGTTCCTGCTGTTTTCTCCACCAGGCGCCGGTACCACAGGGGGTGCCGGTGCCGGACGTACGCCAGGCCCACCTTGCCCGTAAACATCCCCCAGAGCAAGGGGCGGTTGGCCTTGAAGAGAAAGGCGGCCAGGTGAGCAGCGATGCCGAAAATCAGCAGAAAAGTGGCCAGGGTATGCAGGTCGGTAACGTAAATCAGGATGTTGCCGGAAAAACTTACGCCCGGCAGGTTTTTGATTACCTTGACGATCCCGGTAAGGATCAGGATCAGGAGCCAGAAGGTAATGTAGGCGTAGGCCAGCCGCTGTTCGGCCAGGAACTTGTCGCTGGGCGGCTCTTTGCCGCCGGTCAGCATAGCTTTGATGATCCGCCAGGATTCTTTGACGTCTCCGCGGCGCGGGAGGATACCGTACTCCTTCCGGACCAGGTGGAAAATCACGTGAAAAGCCGCCGCGAACATCAAGACTGCTGCCGCCGCGTAATGGACAACCAGAGTTATGGAGAAGTCGCCCGACCACCCGAGACCCGGAATTTTATCCACCATATAGCGGCGGTAGATGGGCATCTGGCCGAAGCCGCTGAAGATGAGCACAATGGTGGAAAGCGCAATGGTCCAGTGGGCGAACAGGACCGGCCACCCGTGCCGCCGGACCTTGCCTTCCCGGGCTAAGATTTTATCCGCCATGTTCCTCGTCCCCCTTCATGGTTTTATAGGCGGTATAGCCGGCGAGGACGGCGCCGGCTACCGGAGCGGCCAAAAGCGCGCCGACCAGGCCGTTGACCGTGTCCAGGGGGTTGCCGACATCCTCAGGCAGCCCGGGAAATCCCGGGGCCACAGGGTTGGGCTGCTTTGCCTTCTGGGCCAGCAGTTGCTGGTGGATTTTGTTAAAAGGTGCCGGTGACACGTAAAAGGTTGACGTGCCGCCGTTTTCTTTGTCGCCGTACAGGTAGCCGTTGATTTCCCGGGCGCGCTTGCGCGCCTGCGTTCGTATTTCCTCCTTCTCGCCGAAAGCAATTGCTCCCCGTGGACAGGCTTCCACGCAGGCCGGCGTCCCCCCTTTTTTTACCCGGTGGTAACACAGATCGCACTTGTACATGACCCCGGCTCCCAGGTAACCGGGGGCCAGTTTCATGTACAGGCCCACCCCGGCCTGCCGCGCCGGGATTCCCCACGGGCAGACGTCCCGGCATTTGGCCCCGCCCAGGCACAGGTCGGGGTTGATGACGACCGGCCCTTCGGGTGTTTTGCCCTGGGCGCCGAAGGGGCACAGGTTGGCGCAGGGGGGGTTGTCACAGTGCATGCACCGGCGGGGAATGTAGACGTCCACCGGCTTGCCGCCGTGCTCGACCCGGGCGTGCTGTACAAAGGTCCAGTTATAAGGGGTGAGCCTGGTGGTCAGCTCCTTTTTGTCCTGCCAGTCTTCCTTAATTTTTCTGGGCCAGTAGAAAGGGATTTCTTCCGCCGGGGCCGGGCGGGGAAACTTGAAAGCGTTTTCCCGCCGGCACGCGTCGACGCACCGGGGCACCGGCAAGTCCCGGCAGCCGTCGCACCGGGTTAAATCGTAGAAGGTCCCCCGGGGACTGACCGCGGCCGCCCGGGCCGGTTTCCCCAGACCGGCCAGGACCAGCCCGCCGGCAATCCCCGCGGCCGCTGAACGTTTGAAAAACTCCCGCCGCGAAATTCCGGACACTTTTTTGCCTCCTTTCCAGTGTTTTTGCCGATAAACTGCGCGGGGGCGGGGGCAACTTTTCTGCCCCCTACCCCATTAGGGTAAGGACCGCCCCCGTTTGCCCGGCTGTTAGCCCGGGATCCGGCTTTACAAGAAGGTGCCGGGGAGCCGGGTGCTGGCTGCGGCTCAGGGCCACTGGCGGGTGAAACCGCCAGTTCCTTACCTTGCTAAATACCCCATAGGGTATGCTGTTTATAACTTACCACGGGGAAATCACCCTGTCAATGCCTTTTTTACCAGAAAGCCTTTATTTTTTACGAGCAAATTTTCCATTTTGCCACCTTTTCTCTCTCTTTTCTTTGCTTGTTAGGTTTCCGTTCCTCTCCCGCTAGGATCCGGCAGGTAGCCCTCGAAAAAATTTTCTTCCGCGAGACCTTTTTATCTTGACAAAACGGGACACTTATAATAAGTTAGAGGAAGAACAAATACCACTACCGGTATAGGTAGTAAATAAAGAGGATAAAGAAAAATGATTTCAGGAGGGAGACAAAGATGACCCAGGAAGAGCTGAAAAACGTGAAGGTGAGCAAGGTTGTCGACGCGCGGGGGACTTCCTGCCCCGGCCCCATTCTGGCGGCCAAAAAGTCCATCGGGGAAATTCAAACGGGGGAAGTGATGGAGGTCCTTTCCTCCGACCCCGGCACCAAAAAGGACATCCCGGCCTGGACGAAAAAGACCGGGCACGAATTTCTCGGCCTGCTGGAAGAAGCGGGGTACTGGAAGCTGTACGTGAAAAGGATGAAGTAAAATGGCCGCCAGAACGGAAGAAACCGGAGAAAAGGATTTTTCGCCCGGCGGCAACGGTTTTGCGCCCGGAGCCGCGCCCCGGATCCTGGTCTTTTCCACCAATAACATTTCCGATCCGGGCATTGATCTGGTGGGGAGCAACCACCTGCCTTATTCCCCCGGCGCCCTGGTGATCAGCCTGCCCTGCACCAGCGGGATCCGGCCGGCCTGGATTTTGTACGCCATCGAAAAGGGTTTTGACGGTGTTTTCATTGCCGCCGACGGCGAGGAATGTGCCTACCTGGCGGACTGCACGCAGCGCGCGGCCCGGATTTTTGAACAGGCGCAGGACCTTCTCCGGGAGCGCGGCTACGCCCCGGAAAGAGTGCGCATGGCGGCCATCTGTTCCGTCTGTGCGGAGCCTTTCGCCGGCCAGATGAGAGATTTCGCCCGGGCGCTGCAAAAAATCGGCCCGGGCGAAGGAGCGGATCCTGCCGGCGGACCGGGTGAGCAGAGCGAACGAAGCGGGCAAGGCGGCAGCGGCGGGCAAAGCGGCAGCGGCGGCAGCGGCGGCAGCGGCGGGAAAGGCGGTGCCGGAAATGGATTATGATCTGCTCGTCATCGGCAGCGGCATTGCCGGGATGGAAGCGGCCTTAAAGCTCGGCGACATGGGTTACCGGGTGCTCCTGGTGGAAAAGGAACCCAGCGTCGGCGGCAAAATGATTCTTTTAAGCAAGGTTTTCCCCACCCTGGACTGCGCAAGCTGCATTTCCACGCCGAAAATGGCCGCCGCCGCGCATCACCCCAACGTGGCGGCAATGGTTTATACCGAAGTGAAGCAGGTCCACAAAACCGGCCGCGGCACTTTCCAGGTGAAAATCCGCAAAAAGCCCACTTTTGTCAACCCCGCCCTGTGCACCGGCTGCCGGCAGTGCGAAACGGCGTGCAGCGTGGCCGTACCGGACCAGTTCAATTTCGACCTGGTGGCCCGGCGGGCCGCCTACATTGCCTTTCCCCAGGCCGTTCCGAAAAAAGCGGTGATCGAAAGACAGGGCACTTCCCCCTGTTCCTTTACCTGTCCGGCCGGCATCAAAGCCCACGGCTACGTCGCCCTGACCCGAAGCGGTAAATACGCCGAAGCCTTTGAACTGATCCTGGAAACCACCCCCCTGGTGGGCAGCCTGGGCCGGGCCTGCTACGCCCCCTGCGAAGGGGAGTGCACCCGGGGCGGCCTGGAAGGACCTGTTTCGATCAGAAAGATCAAACGTTTTCTCGCCGATCGTTATTACCGCGAACATCCTGAAGCAGCCATTAAACCGTCCGCCGAAGCGCCTGCCGGGCCGCCGCCCAAAAAAGTGGCCGTCGTCGGGGCGGGACCGGCGGGCCTGACCTGCGCCTTTCACCTGGCGAAGCGCGGGTACCGGGTGAAAATCTTTGAAAAAGAGCCCCTGCCCGGGGGAATGCTCAGGACGGCGATCCCGGCCTACCGGCTGCCCAAAGACGTTCTGGACCGGGATATTCAAAACGTCACCGCCCTCGGGGTGGAAATCGAAACCGGGGCAACCGTGGAAAACCCGGCGGCGATCAAAGAACAGGGCTTCGCCGCCGTCTTTGTGGCCGCCGGGACGGGGGGTACGCGCCAGATGGGCATTGAAGGCGAAAATCTGGAGGGGGTGACCGGCGCCCTGGATTTCCTGCGGGCGGCCAACCGGGGAGAAAAGATACCCCTGGAGGGTAAGACGGTGATCGTGGTCGGCGGCGGCAACGTGGCCATTGACGCGGCGCGTGTCGCCCGCCGGCTGGGCGCGGCAAAGGTGGTTGTGCAATACAGAAGAAGCAGGGGGGAGATGCCTGCCCACGCCAGGGAAATTGCCGGGGCCGAGGAGGAAGGCGTCCAGTTCCAGTACATGCACGCTCCCCAAAGGTTTTTGGGCGAAAACGGCAAGCTGACCCACGTGGAAAGTATTAAAATGAAGCTCGGTGCGCCCGGTGCGGACGGCCGGAAAAAACCCGAGCCGGTTCCAGGGTCGGCGCACAGGATTCCGGCCGACCTGGCGATCCTGGCCGTGGGGCTGGTTCCGCAGACCGCTTCTTTCGGCGGACAGCTCGCCCTCAACAAGGACGGTACCATTGCGGCCGACCCCGTGACTCTCCAGACATCCGTCCCCGGTATCTTTGCCGGGGGCGACGCGGTGACGGGGCCGGCCACCATCGTCAGCGCCGTTGCCCAGGGGAGGAGGGCCGCCTTCTTCATCGACCGCTATTTAAAGGGAGAAGAATTGAAGGCCGCGGATTTTGATTACCGGCTGCCCGCCGTGGACCGGGAAAAGGTGCTTGGCCGGCAGCAAAGCTACCGGAAGCTGCCCCCGGCGGCGGCCCGAGAGCTTTCGCCGGCGGAGCGGACGGCCGGCTTCGCGGAAGTGGAATTACCGCTGACGGAAGAAGAGGCCCGCTCTGGCGCCGGCCGGTGCCTGGACTGCGGCGTCTGCGCGGAGTGCCGGCAGTGCGTCGCCGCCTGCCCGGCCGGGGCGGTCGACCTGGCGATGAAAGAAGCTGAAGAAGAAGTGGAAGTGGGCGCCGTAATCCTGGCCACCGGTTACCGGCTCTTTCCGGCGGAGCGCAAGACCCTGTACGGGTACGGGAAGTTTAAGAACGTAATCACCGGGATGCAAATGGACCGGCTGCTGGCCCCCACCCGGCCCTTTAACACGATCTTAAGACCTTCCGACGGCAAGATCCCGGAAAATATCGCCTACGTGCTGTGTACCGGCTCCCGGGACTGCACGGTAAACAACCCCCTGTGCTCCCGGGTCTGCTGCATGTATTCCATCAAGCAAATCCAGCTGATCATGGGGGCGCTTCCCCTGGCGGACGTGACGGCCTACTACATGGACATCCGCGCCTTCGGCAAAGGGTACGAGGAGTTTTACGCCCAGGCCGGGGGGATGGGCGCCAGCTTCGTCCGAGGGAGGGTGGCCGAGATTACCGAAACGGAAAACGGCAACCTGGTGCTTGCCTACGAAGATATCGAGCAGGGGAGGACGGTGCGGGCGAAGCACGACCTGGTGGTCCTTTCCGTGGGGCTGCTGGCCAACGGCGCGGCCGCAGGCCTGTTTGCCGGGGGAGGGCTGGTGCTGGACGAATTCCAATGGGTAAAAGAAGCCGACGAGGACCTGCACCCGGGAAAAACCAGCCTGGAGGGAGTTTTTGTGGCCGGAACCGCTGCCGGGGCCAAAGATATTCCGGACACCATTTTGCACGCCGGCGCGGCCGCCGCCCAGGCCGCCGCTTACGTGGAAAGGATCGGGAGGGGAAAATGAGCGAGCGCAAGCTTGGCGTTTATATTTGCCACTGCGGCGGAAATATTTCCGACTGCGTGGACGTGGAGCGGGTGCGCTCCGCCGCCGCCGCCGAACCGGGCGTGGCGGTGGCGAAAACGGCGCTGTTCGCCTGCTCCGACGCCACCCAGCAGGAGATGGTGCAGGACATCCGGGAGCAAGGCTTGGGAGGTCTGGTGGTCGCCTCGTGCTCGCCGAAGCTGCATTTGTTTACTTTCCGGGAAACGGCCAAAAGGGCGGGACTGAATCCCTACCAGTATACCCAGGTCAACATCCGGGAGCAGTGCTCCTGGACCCACCGGGACGACCCGGCGGGGGCGACGGAAAAAGCCGTCCGGCTGGTGCGGGGCGGGATCGCCAAAACAAAGCTGACGCAGCCCCTCGAACCGATTGTGGTGGAGACGGTTCCCGGGGTTTTGGTGATCGGCGCGGGAATCGCCGGTCTGCGGGCGGCCGTCGGGCTGGCCGACCTGGGGCTTTCCGTCCTGCTGGTGGAAAAAGCCCCGGAGCCCGGGGGACGTGTGGCCGGCATGGGGAAAATGTATCCCCAGGGGAAAACCGGCCGGGAACTGATTAACGAACTGGTTGAAGAGGTCCGGAAGCGGGAGCGGATCAACCTGTTCACCAACGCGGAGCTCGAGGCGAAAGCCGGGAGCATCGGCGATTTTCAGGTGAAAATCAGGGTCGGGGGCGGCGACGCCGACAGAACCGGCGGGGAGGTCGTCACCGCGCGGGTGGGGTCGATCATCGTCGCCACCGGCTTTGATCCTTACCGGCCGGCGCCGGGCGAATATGGCTACGGAATGACCGGGGTGGTAACCCTGCCCGAATTCCGGGAGCTGCTGGACGGCGCCGGGGACGGTCCCCTCTTTTACCGGGGGAAAGCAATCCAGGTTATCGTCTATATTTACTGTGTGGGCAGCCGGCAGGAGCCCGGCCAAAAGCCGGACGGGGAAAAGGTCAACCGGTATTGTTCGCGGTATTGCTGCAGCGCCGCCGTCCACGCAGCGCTGCTGACCCGGGAAAAAAACCCGTCCGTCCGCCAGTTTCACCTTTGCCGGGACGTGCGCACCTACGGTAAATTTGAGCTCCTCTACGATCAGGCGATGAAGGGCGGCTCCGTGTTTTTGAAGTTTCCCGGAGACGAACCGCCGGTGGTGGAACAGCAGGGGAACGGAAGACTAAAGGTGACCGTGCGGGATTTATTAACCTGGGGCGAGCGCCTCGCCCTCGAGGCCGACCTGGTGGTGCTGGTCACCGGAATGGTGCCGCGGGAGAACGGCCGGCTGGTGGATCTGCTCAAGATCCCCCTGGGCCGGGACGGGTTTTTCAACGAAATCCATCCCAAGCTGCGCCCCGTGGAAACGGTGGTGGGCGGGGTGTTTATCTGCGGCGCCGCCCAGGGTCCGAAGAACTCGACCGAAAGCGTGGCTTCCGCCCTGGCCGCGGTCACCCAGAGCGCCGCCCTGCTGAAGAAAGGGTACGTGGAACTGGAACCGCTGATCGCCTCCGTGAATCCGGAACTGTGCACCTGGTGCGCCCAATGCGCAAAAGCCTGCCCTTACGCAGCAATCGAGCAGGCGCAGGGGGAGGAGAAAGAGGTGGCCCGGGTCAACAGGGCGCTTTGCAAGGGTTGCGGCGGCTGCGTCCCGGCCTGCCCCGCCGGCGCCCTGGATCTCCAGGGTTACACGGACGCGCAAATCCGGGCCATGATTGACGCGTTCTTAAAGGAGGCTTCCTGATCATGGGCAGTGAGGTGAGAGATTTGAGGGAGATCATCCGGGAAGAAATGCTGATGCAGGATAAGATTCTCGATCTTTTACGGGAAGGTCCCAAAACCGTCCGGGAAATCGCGGCCGCCCTGGGTTGCCCGACCTTTGAAGCCATGCTCTGGGTGATGGGGCTGCGCAAATACGGCCGGGTGGCGGAAACGGGCGAACCCACCGACGAAGGGTATTATCTCTATAAAAGTACATAATTGTAAAGATGCGAAGGTGTAGGGTACAGGAATCAGGGATCAGAATTAAACTCCGATGTTGCTTTTTGAAGCACCAACAGGGAACGAAAACGAACGGCGGGCGGAAGCCCAATTATCACGGTAGGAATTAGGGAGGGGTTTGCTTTGGAAAAAACAAAGAAGACAATCATTGTTTTCAGCGGCGACCTGGACCGCGTCCTGGCGGCCTTTGTCATCGCCAACGGCGCCGCCGCCATGGGCGACGAGGTAACCATGTTTTTCACCTTCTGGGGCTTAAATGTCCTGCGGAAACCGGAAAAGGTCAAGACAAAGAAAAGTTTCCTGGAAGCCATGTTCGGCCGGATGATGCCCCGGGGCGCCGGGAAACTGGGGCTGTCCAAGATGAATTTCGGCGGGATGGGGCCGGTAATGATGAAATATATGATGAAGCAGAAAAACGTGGCTTCTCTTCCGGAATTAATCCAGACCGCCCGGGAGCAGGGGGTCAAAATGGTGGCCTGCACCATGTCCATGGACGTCATGGGCATCCGGGAAGAGGAGCTCATCGACGGCCTGGAATTCGCCGGCGTGGCCGCTTACCTGGGCGAAGCCGACGAGGCCCACGTGAACCTGTTTATCTAAAATTTGCTTCCTTGGAAACCCTACCCCCTGTTCATCCCATAAATATTGGACCTGCCAAAGAAATTCTGAAGGCAGGTCGTTTTTTGTTGATTTTTATTTCCTGTTTCTACGGCCCGGGCGGCCTTAAAATTGCGTTCCCGCAGGTATGGATAATCTATTGACAAAACCATTGCTTTGAAATATATTAAAATTAATCAATTAAACTATTGATTAACTGTATTAGTTCGGCTGGAGGTGGTCCGGTGAAAGGGAATGAGTTTCGCCCGCCCGTTAAAAACAACGATGTCTGCGACAGTTTTTGCCCCTCGGGAGCAGAGATCAGTGATCTAAAGGAGAAACTATTAGAGGTGGCCGGCCTGTCCGAACTTTTTAAGGTGCTCGGGGACGAAACACGCACCCGGATTCTTTACCTCCTGGCCCACCGGGAGCTTTGCGTATGCGACCTGGCCCAGATCCTGGAGATGAATTTGCCCGCCGTGTCCCATCACTTGCGGCTGCTGAAGGCCCTGCGGCTGGTCAAATACCGCCGGAAGGGGAAAATGGTCTTTTATTCCCTGGACGACGGGCACATTGTAAACCTGATCCGCGAGGCCCAGGAACACTTTGCGGAAGGAAGGTAACCGTAACCGATGCGCTACACTTTAGCCGGACTGCACTGCGCCGGCTGCGCCGCCAGGATTGAACAAGAACTGCGTAAGCTGAAGGGCCTCGAAGGGACCGCCATTAACCTTGCCGACCCCGCGCTGGATTTGCCCCCCGAGCTGGTTCCGGCCGTCCGGGAGATCATTGCCCGCCTTGAACCGGACGTCAGGCTGGTGGCCCGGACCGCCGGCGGTTCCCCTGAAGAAGACGAAGCAGAGGGCGAGAAAAAACGCCTTTACCTGATCGGTGCAACTGCGCTGCTGCTCGCCGGAGGGCTTTTCTTTAAGGATTTCCTGCACCAAACCCCTTTTTCCTGGGCCGAATACCTGGTTTTCGGTGCCGCTTACCTGCTGGCGGGCGGAAAAGTCATTCACACCGCCTTAAAGAACCTGGTCCGGGGAAAAGTTTTTGACGAGAATTTCCTGTTAAGCGTGGCCACCGTCGGGGCCATCGCCATCCACCAGTTGACCGAGGCCGCCGCGGTGATGCTTTTTTACGCCGTGGGCGAGTACTTCCAGGAACGGGCGGTGAACCGCTCCCGCCGCTCCATTGCCGCTCTCCTGGACATCCGGCCGGAGTATGCCAATCTGAAGGAAAATGGAGAAACCAGGCAGGTCCGGCCGCAGGAAGTGGCGGCCGGCCAGTTGATCGTCGTCAAGCCCGGGGAAAGGGTGCCCCTGGACGGCGAGGTGGTAGAGGGGACCTCCTTTCTGGATACCTCGGCCCTGACGGGGGAAGCCGTGCCCCGCAAGGTAGAAAGCGGCGAAAAGGTCCTGGCCGGGATGATCAACGGCCAGGGCCTCCTCACCGTCCGGGTGACGAAGCCCTATGCCGAATCCTCGGTGGCCCGCATCCTGGAACTGGTGGAGAACGCGGCCGGCCGCAAGGCGCCTACCGAACAGTTCATCACCGCCTTTTCCCGTATTTACACCCCGGCGGTGGTGGCGGGAGCGGCGGCCGTCGCGGTTATTCCGCTCCTGGTCCTGCCCGGGGCCGCGTTTTCCGAATGGCTTTACCGCGCCCTGGTGCTGCTGGTCATCTCCTGCCCCTGCGCCCTGGTGATTTCCATTCCCCTGGGCTACTTCGGCGGCATCGGCGGGGCTTCCCGCCGCGGCATCCTGGTCAAGGGGGCGAACTTTCTGGATGCCCTGACCAGCCTGCATACGGTGGTCTTTGACAAGACGGGAACGTTAACCAAAGGGGTTTTCCGGGTCACGCGGGTGGTCTCCGCCAATGGTTTTTCGGAAGCAGAACTGCTGGCCGTGGCGGCCCATGCCGAGGCCTACTCCACCCATCCCATTGCCCAGTCCATTCGGGAGGCCTACGGCCGGGAAATCCCGCCGGAGGCGGTGGGCGCATACCGGGAAATCCCCGGCCACGGCATCAGCGCCGTGGTGGGCGGCAGGCGGGTGCTGGCCGGCAACGACCGCCTGCTGCACCGGGAGGGGATCGCCCACGGAATTTGCGACCTGGCGGGCACCGGGGTGTACGTGGCCGTTGACGGTACTTTCGCCGGTTACCTCGTGATCTCCGACGAACCGAAGCCGGATGCCGGGGAAGCCGTTGCCCGGCTGAAAGAGCTGGGAGTCAGGCGGACGGTGATGCTTACCGGGGACGAGGAGACGGCGGCCCGGCGGGTGGCCGAATCCCTCGGATTGGACACCTATTTTGCCGGCCTGCTGCCGGAGGACAAGGTGAAGAAAGTGGAGGAACTGCAGGCGGCCCTCACTAACCGGCGCAGGCAGAAGCTGGCCTTCGTTGGCGACGGGATCAACGACGCGCCGGTGCTCACCAGGGCGGACGTGGGGGTGGCCATGGGGGCGCTGGGCAGCGACGCGGCCATCGAGGCCGCCGACGTGGTGCTGATGGAGGACGCCCCTTCCAAACTGGCGACCGCCGTTCAAATCGCCCGCCACACCTGCCGCGTGGTCCGGCAAAACGTAGTCCTCGCCCTGGGCGTCAAGGGATTTTTCCTGATCCTGGGGGCCTTCGGCGCGGCCACCATCTGGGAGGCCGTGTTCGCCGACGTGGGCGTCGCCCTGGCCGCCATCTGCAACGCCGCCCGGACCCTGCGGTACGGGGGCCGCTAAAAGCAGGCAAACACCGGCGGGGTTCACCGTTGAAAGCAAACGTGTCCGCCTGCCTGGCGGACAATACCGATCTTCCATAGATAAACTGAGCCGGCCTTTTCTTTGCGGAGTTCTCCCTTACCAGACAACCTTTACCGGGTAGCGGGCGATTTGGGGATCGGCGGTCAAAATGGGCAGGTCTTCTGTTTGAGCCTGGGCGATGAGCAGACGGTCAAAGGGATCCCGGTGATAATCCGGGAGGGTGTAAACATGCAGGGTATGGTTCATTTGGACAGGCAAGGCGGCAAAGTTATTGATCGCCAGTTGATCGGCAATGCCATCGTGGACGTTCACGGGATCGAAAAATACGTCTGGGGTGAAGAAAGGGGCGAATTCTCCGGCGGCGAATACAGCGCGGTCTTTCACCTGGAGAGGACCGCGGGCAAATGGCGGATCGCCATGATTGACGAACTGCTCGAAGAAGAATGCCGGGAGTTTAGGTGATGAGTTGAATCCAAACGCTCTGTCCAGATCCATAGCGCGGCAATATCCCTGAAGAAACAGTCGATACACTCCATGTTGGCCGGATTACCCGGCCTGACCAGGGATGCGCCCAAAAACCCCGGCACGGCGCCGGTAAAAGTGATTATCCCTTCGTTATGCTCGCATCATGCTTTTCGTTCTTTTTATGCTTATTTTTGCTTTAGAGGAAAAAGTATTTTGGTGAAGAACACAATTAATAATTAAAGGTGAACTAATGCGTGTTCCAATAATTTTTTTCGATCCTTTGCTGGTCTAGGGATGACTGATGGGCCGGGGAGAAGGTGGAGAAATGCAAACGGAGAAGTCCGCAGGGACGAGCAGGGCGTCGGCTTTCCGGGAGCAGGTCGCCAGCTGCTTGCGAGAACAAGATTTCCACGGTCTGCTGGCCGCGGGAAAGCCTATGGCTCTGGTCCGCGCCCTGTTTTCGCTGCTCTATTCTCCGGACGAACTGATCCACTGGCGGGCGGTGGAAGCGCTGGGTCGCGTCGCCGCCACGCTGGCGGACGAAAAGCCGGAGGCGGGGCGGGACATCCTCCGCCGGCTCTTCTGGGCTTTAAACGATGAGTCAGGCGGCAACGGCAGAGCCGTTCCGGAGGCCATCGGGGCGATCATCAGCCGGCGGCCCGCTTTATACGGCGACCTTACCTCCGTCCTCCTCTCCTTCCTCGGCGACCCGGCTTTACGCCGGTGCATTTTATGGGCCGCCGCGGAAATCGGCTGGGCCGCGCCCGCCCTGATCCGGGGCGCCGCGCCGGCCATCGTTCCTTGCCTGACCGATGAGGACCCGCACGTCAGGGCCCATGCCGTCCGGGCCCTGGGGGAAATCGGCGGGCGGCCGGCGCCGGAGATCGTTGCCCGGTTGCAGAAAGACGAAGCAGCGGCCGAAATTTATCTTGACGGGGAGTTAAAAAAGGTGAGGGTAAAAGAGATGGCCGACCGGTATTTCGGCGACTCCGGCGGTCTTCCCGGGGAGAACGGGGGAAGGTGAAAATGGGACCGGGGGAGGCAGGAAAAACGAATCTTTTTGGAAAATTGACGGGCCCGGCGGATGAAAACCGGGATTCCTCCGCCGCCCTTTTGATTCTGGCCCCTAGAAAAGGTCCCGCAAAGTAATCGTAAACTGGCGCAATGCGCTCGAAAAAACGCTTCGTCCGGTTCTCTGTCCAGTCCGGGAAGGGTTTCGTCATCCGGTCAGTTGCGCGGAAAGCCGGCCGCGCATCCCCTTTCCTTTGTTTGAAAATATATTATCACCGGAAGGGCAGATTCAAAAGATTAAATTAAAAAGCCGATTTGCTCATTTTTTCTTTATCATCTTTTTATCATCCCACCTGGCCAGGCAGCGGTTTTTCTGTTGACTTCAATGCCTGGGAAGTAACGAATGATGAACCTTATGGGTCATCCATTTGTCTTTAAAAACCTGTATTTTCCAAGGACCGGGGCAAGGGGGGATCAATCCGTATGTTGACACCCCAGGAACGGCTATTATATAATTTGCCTATATATATAACTAATTTTTAAAAAAGGGGGAAAATTATGGCCAGGCTGTTAAGGGTCGACATGACCAAGAGAGAAGTAAAGTTTACGGACGTTCCGGAGAAGTACGCCCTTTTGGGCGGGCGCGCGCTGACTTCCCAGATTGTGGCGGACGAAGTGCCCCCTACCTGCGACCCGCTGGGGAGATTCAATAAGCTGGTCTTTGCGCCGGGGCTCCTTTCCGGCACCAACGCCCCTTCCTCCGGGCGCCTGTCGGTGGGCGGCAAGAGTCCCCTGACCGGCGGCATCAAGGAGGCCAACGCCGGGGGCATCACCTCGCAAAAGCTGGCCAACCTGGGAATAAAAGCAATCGTCATCGAAGGGAAGCCCGCCGGCGAAAGCTGGTTCCTCTTGAAGATTACCCCGGACGGCGCGGAGCTGCTGGATGCCGGCGACCTGGCGGGAAAGGGGACGTACGAAGTAACGGCCATCTGCCGGGAACGCTACGGCAGCAAAGTGGGCGTGATCACCATCGGCCCGGCCGGCGAGATGCTGCTTGCCGCCGCCGGAGTGACCAACAACGACCCGGACGGGAACAGCAGCCGCTACGCCGGGCGGGGCGGCCTGGGCGCAGTGATGGGCGCCAAGCGCCTGAAAGCTATTGTCGTGGACAGCCCCAAGACCTTTGACGCCCCGGTGAAAGATCCCGAAAAGTTCAAAGCGGCGGCAAAAAAGTTTACCGACATCTTGCGCAAGCACCCCGTAACAGGGGAGGGTCTGCCCAACTTCGGGACGAGCGTGCTGATCAATGTGATTAACGAAGCGGGAGCGCTGCCCACCCGTAATTTCAGCGCCGGCCGGTTTGCCCAGGCCCAGGCGGTCAGCGGTGAGAAGCTGGCCGAAACGGCGGTGGCGCGGGGCGGGAAAGCCACCCACGGCTGCCATCCGGGCTGCGTGATGCGCTGCTCCAACGTCTACCCCTTGCCCGACGGCAAGGTGTGTGCCCCTATCGAATACGAGTCGGACTGGGCGCTGGGGCCCAATCTGGAGATCGGCGACCTGGACGTGGTCGGCCGGCTGAATTATATCTGCAACGACGTGGGGCTCGACACCATTGAAACCGGCGTTACCCTGGGGGTGCTGATGGAAGCCGGGGTAATCCCCTTTGGAGACGGGGAAGCAGCCATCAAGGCCCTCGAAGAGGTTGGCCGGGGGACTTACCTGGGGCGGATCATCGGTAGCGGCGCCGCAGTGGCCGGCAAGGTTTTTGGCGTGACCCGGGTGCCGGCGGTGAAGGGCCAGGGCCTGCCCGCCTACGATCCGCGCGCCTGCAAGGGCATCGGCGTCACCTACGCCACCTCCCCCATGGGCGCCGACCATACTTCCGGCTACGCTGTGGCCACCAACATCCTGAAGGTGGGCGGCTACGTGGATCCTTTAAAGCCCGACGGCCAGGTGGACCTTTCCCGGAACCTGCAGATCGCGACGGCGGCCCTGGACAGCACGGGCCTGTGCCTCTTCGTGGCCTTTGCCGTGCTGGACGATCCGGAAGGCCTGCCGGCCATCGTGGAAATGATCAACGCCCAGTATGGTACGCAGCTTACCCTGGATGACGTGACGGAGCTGGGTAAGCAGATCCTCCGAACGGAGCGGGAGTTCAACCGGCAGGCCGGCTTTACCAAAGAGCACGACCGGCTGCCCGAATTCTTCGCCTTGGAGGAGCTTCCGCCGCATAACACGGTATTTGACATCAAGGGCGAAGAGCTGGATCAGGTATATAATTTCTAGACCCACATTTCCAGGGCGGGTTTTCTTTGGGCGAAGTTTATCGAAGTTACTATTTTCCGGGCATGATAGCCGCCAAAAAAATGTTCGTTTAACTACAAATTATGATAAAATAACTAACAAGCTGCAATCAAGCAAAACACCCGCGGACGGCCGGCGCCATGGGAAAGCGGGATAATGCCGGTGTGGTGCAGATACCTACCGGCCTGACGCTCGCGGGTGACAGGTTTTTGAAAAGGAGCCGACGGGAGGAATACCGGTTTGGAAGTAGAAGTACGGGTTTACAGCGGCCTGGAAAAATTCGTGCCGGGGGCGGGACCGGGCAAAGCCCTCCTCGTTCAGGTGCCGGAAGGGGCGACCGGAAGGGAGCTGATTGCGCAATTGCAGATCCCGTCCGACCAGATCTTTACCATGTTCGTCAACGGCCGGCATGCCCTCCCGGAGCAGGTGCTGCAGCCGGGCGACCGGGTGGCGCTGTTTCCCCCCATCGGCGGGGGTTGAGCCGGAGGGTGGGGAAATGTTAAGCGCGGAGCAACTGATCCGGTACAAAAGAAATATTTTATTGGCCGGGTGCGGGGAGGCGGGCCAGGAGAGACTGCTGGCGGGGAAGGTGCTGCTGATCGGAACGGGCGGCCTGGGCTCGCCGGCCGCCTATTACCTGGCGGCGGCGGGCGTGGGCGGCCTGGGCTTGATTGATTCGGACGTCGTCGAGCTTTCCAATCTGCAGCGGCAGATCCTGCACAGCACCGGGGATCTGGGCAGACCAAAGGTGGATTCCGCCCGGGAAAAACTCCTGGCCTTAAACCCCGACCTGAAAATCGAGGCCGTGGCCGGGGCTTTCACTCGCGAAAACGCCGCTGCGCTGATCGCCCGGTACGACTTCGTCATCGACTGTACCGATAATTTCGCCGCCCGCTACCTCTTAAACGAGGTGTGCGTGCGCAGCGGCCGGCCCTTTGTTTACGGCGGGGTGCTGGCCTACGCGGGACAGGCCATGACCATCGTGCCCGGCCGCGGGCCGTGCCTGCGCTGCATTTTCCGGGAGGCGCCCGGGGAGGGTGCGCCCACCACCGGCCAGGTAGGGGTTTTGGGGGCCGTTCCGGGAGTCATCGGCGCCATCCAGGCGACCGAGGCCGTCAAGTACCTCCTGGGCGCCGGGGAGCTGTTGACCGGCCGCCTGCTCACTTTCGATGCCCTCACGATGACTTTTTTCGAGGCAAAAGTGCAGCGCGATCCGGACTGTCCGGTATGCGGCGGTTTTTTTAAAAATGAAAGGTAGTCGGGAAAATGCAGGATAGCTTTCACCGGGAAATAAACTATCTGCGGGTTTCGGTCACCGACCGGTGCAATCTGCGCTGTTTTTACTGTATGCCTCCGCACGGGGTCCAAAGCATTCCCCACGAGGAGGTCCTGCGCCTGGAGGAAATGACGCGCCTGGTCCAGGCGGCCGCCCTCGTCGGAGTAAAAAAAGTGCGCATCACCGGCGGCGAGCCGCTGGTGCGCAAAGGGATCACCGCGTTTGTGGAAGCTTTGGCCGCCATTCCGGAAATCGACGACCTGGCCATGACCACGAACGGAATTTTGCTGGCGGAGCGGGCCAGGGAGTTGCGGGCAGCCGGTCTAAAAAGGGTGAACGTCAGTCTGGACAGCCTGCGCCCGGAAAAGTACGCCCGGATTACCAGGGGCGGCGACCTGGCTAAAGTATGGGCGGGGATCGAAGCAGCGCTGGCCCTGGAAATGCACCCGGTGAAACTGAACACGGTTCTTCTGAAGGGCTTCAACGACGACGAAATTGTTGAGCTGGCCGCCCTCTCCCTGCGTTTTCCCCTGCATGTGCGCTTTATCGAGCTCATGCCGCTGGGCGTCTGCCGGCCGTGGGCCGCGGATTACTTTTTGTCCGCCGGACAGACCAGGGAAACCATCGAGCGAAATCTGGGCGCTCTGAGCGAAGTGCGCAAACTGGCCGGCAGCGGCCCGGCCCGCTACTACCGGCTGGCCGGAGCCCCTGGTACCATCGGCTTTATCCCGGCGGTCAGCGATCATTTTTGCGACCGCTGC
>JBFLZY010000056.1:0-2589 GCA_040755975.1 Bacillota bacterium
GCATGTTTTTGCGGATTTGGGAGAAGATATTGAGGCCATCCTGGACGGGGGGCCGGCGGGTTTGGGGGTGGAATCCACCGTGCTGGATTTGACCTCTTCCGTTCCGGTTGTCTTGCGCCCGGGCGGTGCCACCCTGGAGGAGCTGGCCGCCGTTGCCGGCAGGGTTGAACTTGACCCTTTAGCGGCGGGGGGAGCGGTTGAGGATGGCCGGGAAGAACGGCCCGGGCAAAAACCGCGTTCGCCGGGCACGAAATACCGGCATTACGCCCCCCGGGCGCCGCTGATTCTGGTGGAAGGCGGCAGCCGGCAGGCGGCGGCGAAGGTGCGGGAACTGGTGGATTTAAAGAGCGCCGCGGGATTGAGGGTGGGCATTTTGGCCTGTGCCGAATCGGCGCCTTTTTACAACCAGGGCGAGGTGCTGGTGGCCGGCAGCCGCAAGCGGCCGGAAGAAATCGCGTCCCGTCTTTTTGCCGCGTTGAGGCGCTTCGACGAACTAGGGGTGGATGTCGTTATTGCCGAAGGGATCGCGCCGGCCGGCCTGGGCCTGGCCGTCATGAACAGGTTGCGCCGCGCCGCCGCCGAAGTAATCAGGGTGTAGTTCAGAAAGGATGACTTTTTTGAGCATTGTCACTTTGCTGCTCCTGGCGCTGGCTTTAGGAACCGACGCCTTCTCCTTATGCCTCGGGATCGGCATCGCCGGCGTTTCTGCGGGCCAGATCGCCGCCATCAGCATAAGCATCCTGGCTTTCCATATTTTTATGCCCCTTGCCGGCTGGCAGATTGGCGAGGCGGCGGGAAGATTATTGGGGCAGGCGGCCAGCATCGCCGGTGCGCTGATCTTGTTGTATCTGGGCGCCAGGATGATCCGGCAGTCCTTGCGCCGCGGCTGCGCGGCCGCCCCCAGAATTATCCTGGTCAAAGGCTGGGGGCTGCTTTTGCTGGCCTTAAGCGTGAGTATGGACGCCCTGGCCGTGGGGTTTACCCTGGGCACAAGGGGGACAAGCTTACTGTTGATCGTCTTGACTTTTGGAATCGTAGCCGGCTTGATGACCCTCTCCGGCCTGTTGCTGGGCCGGTGGCTCAGCCGGTGGCTGGGCGAGGGCGCCCAGCTCATCGGAGGCCTTATTCTGATGGGGATCGGCGTAAAGTTGTTTTTATGAAAATCAGGCGGGTGATAAAATTGGCTAAAAAAGTAATCTTCGTCTGCACGGGGAATACCTGCCGGAGCAGTATGGCCGAAGCAATCGCCAGAAAAGCGCTCAAAGACAGGAAAAAAGGAGGGCGGATCAGAATTTCTTCTGCCGGCACGGCCGCTCTGCCCAATGCGGGTGCCGCGGAACAGGCCATTGCCGTGATGGCGGAAATGGGCCTCGATTTGCGCGGGCACAAGGCTACTCTCCTGACCCCCGGGATGGTCAAAGAAGCCGATCTTGTTTTAACGATGACGCGGGCGCACAAAGAGCAGGTAAAACAGATGGCTCCGGAGGCGGGGGATAAAGTTTTTACCCTGGCCGAGTTTGCCGGAACCGGCGCGGATATTTTCGATCCCATCGGGCGGCCGGCGGAGGTTTACCGCCAGTGCGCCGCCGATTTGCGGTACCTGATTGACCTGGCTCTGGATAAGCTGCTGGGCTGAAGAAGAAAAATAAAGCGAAAAAAATGTGGAAAAAAGGAAATTAAAGTTTTCCGTAGAAATATTGCACAGAATATCATATTTTAAAACGGAGCAGAGCGAAATGCGCGTTGCCATTGGGGGCGACCACGGCGGCTGGCGGTTAAAAGAAGAGATTATGGCTTTTCTCCGGGACAGGGGAGTAGTGTACGACGATTTCGGCACTTTTTCCCGGGAAGCCGTAGATTACCCGGATTTTGCCCTGAAGGTGGCGGAGGCGGTCAGCTCCGGCGAATACGACCGGGGGATTTTGTGTTGCGGCACCGGCATCGGGGTGGCTATCGCGGCCAACAAGGTTCCCGGCATCCGGGCCGCCTTGTGCCACGACACTTTTTCCGCCCGCGCCGCGCGCGAACATAACGATGCCAATATTTTAACTCTGGGCGAGCGAGTCATTGGCCCCGGGCTGGCCAGGGAAATTGTGGACGTGTGGCTGAAGGCGGAATTTCAGGGCGGCCGCCACGCCCGGCGCATCGCGAAAATAACCGGGATTGAGGAAAAGTATTGTGGACAGGGAGCAGGCCCAAAGGGACAAAGGCGCGGGGAATGAGCCAAGGAAGAAAGGGAATGGGTGATGGGGAGGAATAGTTTTCTGGCGGCGACAGACCCGGAAATTGCCCGGGCGCTGGCGCTGGAACTGGCGCGGCAGCAAAACACCCTGGAACTGATCGCTTCCGAAAATTCGGCCAGCCTGGCCGTACTGGAAGCGCAGGGTTCGATTTTAACCAATAAATATGCCGAAGGCTACCCCGGCCGGCGCTATTACGGGGGCTGTCAGTATGTGGATATCGCCGAACAGCTGGCCATCGACCGGGCAAAACAAATTTTCGGCGCCGAACACGCCAATGTTCAGCCCCATTCGGGGACGGAAGCCAACCTGGCGGTTTACCTGGCCTTGCTCAAACCCGGCGACACCA
>JBFLZY010000056.1:2689-18171 GCA_040755975.1 Bacillota bacterium
GCGCCTACCTGATGGTCGACATGGCGCACATCGCCGGCCTGGTCGCCGCCGGTGAGCACATGAACCCGGTCCCTTACGCCGACGTGGTCACCACCACCACCCATAAGACGTTGCGGGGACCGCGGGGTGGGTTGATTCTTTGCCGTTCGGAATATGCTGCGGCCGTCGACAAGGCCGTTTTCCCCGGCATCCAGGGCGGCCCGCTCATGCACGTGATCGCGGCCAAGGCGGTGGCTCTGCGGGAAGCGCTGCAGCCGGAATTTAAAGCATACCAGCGGCAGGTTGTGCAAAACGCCCGGTGTCTGGCCGGGGCCCTCCAGGCGAGGGGCTTTGTCCTGGTCGGCGGGGGCACGGACAACCACCTGCTGCTGGTGGATTTACGGAGCAAAGGAATAACCGGCAAACAGGCCGAAGCGCTTTTGGATGAAGTGGGCATAACGGTCAACAAAAACGCCATTCCCTACGACCCGCAGCCCCCGGCCGTCGCCAGCGGGATCCGCATCGGCACCCCGGCGGTAACCACTCGCGGCCTGGCTGAGGAGGCCATGGAGGAAATCGCCGAAGCCATTCATTGCGCTTTAAGCTTTCCGGGCGACCGGCAAAAGCAGGCGCAGGCTAAAGAAATTGTGCGGGAGCTTTGCCGCCGGCACCCCTTGTACGAAGAGTTGGGCTAGGGGGAAAAAATGGGTCAAAATCGCCCTTCCTTTGACGAAACGTACATGGAAGTGGTGGACGTAATCGCCCGCCGTTCCACCTGCCTGCGCAAAAAGGTGGGCGCGGTGATTGTGGTCGACCGGCGCATTCTTTCCCACGGTTACAACGGTGTGGTCAGCGGGGAAGCGCACTGTTGCGATACGGGGGTTTGCTTAAAAGAACAGGCGGGCCGGGAAGATTATAAGCCCTGCGTGCACGCCGAACAGAACGCCATTGCCCTTTGCGCCAAGCGCGGCCTGGCGGTGCAGGGCGGAACCATCTACGTCAACGCCGATATCTGTGTAACCTGTGCGAAGTTAATCGTCAGCTGCGCAATCGCCCGGGTGGTGGTTCGCCGGGACTATAAGGGGGGCGACGAAGGCATCGCCTTTTTGCGGCGCTACGGTGTGCAGGTGGATTTCTGGCCCCCGGCGCAGTCTACGGAGTAACTGCCCACCTCTCTTGATCCTGCTTGTTCCCGTAGATCCTTTTTGGGTAGTGAGGCAATTACCCCGCCACTTCATTAAATTTTGAAACGCGATTTGGGAAATCAGCAAAACGGCGGCCGGCCGTTGCAGCCGCCGTTTTTTATTCCGCCGGCGGCCGCGCCCCCTCTAGTGCGTTGGCCGCTTTTTAACTTCCCGGCAGTTCTGGATTGACAAACCGGTGGCGAAAATAAATGGATCGCCAGCCGGCCCGCGGAATATTTTGGATAACACGTGTCTCATATGTTTCATAATCTTTTTGACTCAATAACGAAACACCCTTGGTGAGTTGTTTGCCCTGTGTTATCAGGGATGCAGCAAAAAATTTAACTACCGCTACGTTTCAAATCACCGGAAAACACATTTAGATTTTGCTTCCTCTCTAAACAGCCGCCGGTTGCGATCAAATCTGGATTTTTCTCCTCCTCTTTTTTCTGGCACAAATTTTGCGGAAAAGAGTTTTGGTAGAAAAAAGTAACGGGTTCCGCAAAAGCCAATCGTGAGGGGGTTGCCAGATGGCGGTTTTTCCTTTTCATTCCGCCGGCCAAGAGGGAAATCTTTCTGAGCCGGTAGCTTTCTGGGCATTGGAACCGTCACTTTCCTCGCCTTTCGTTACAACCCCCCCCTTGCTGGCGCCTTCTTTCGGGGCAAGAGCGGAGGAAGCGCGGGCTAAATGAAAAGGCGATTAGTAATCCCACTAAAAATAATCAATAACTGAAAGGAGAATGAATCTATGTTTTGTTACCAGTGTTCGCAAACCCCGCCTGCGGGATGCACCAAAAGGGGAGTCTGCGGCAAAAACGAGGACATTGCGAGCCTCCAGGACACCTTGATTTTCGGCCTGAAGGGGATCTCGGCCTACGCCTATCACGCCAGGGAGTTGGGCTACGCCGATCCGGAAGTAGACAGTTTTCTGTACGAAGCCCTTTTCTCCACCCTGACGAACGTCAACTTTGATTTGCAAAGGTGGATTAAGCTGGTCCTCCGGTGCGGGGAAATGAGCTTAAAAACCATGGCTTTGCTGGACCGGGCGCACACGGAAAAGTTCGGCGACCCGCAGCCCACAGCGGTTTCCACGGGCACCAGGGAAGGACCGGGCATCTTGATTTCCGGGCACGATCTGCTGGATCTCTACGAATTGCTCAAGCAGACCGAGGGCAAAGGGATCAGCGTGTACACCAACGGGGAAATGCTGCCGGCCCACGCCTATCCGGAGCTGAAGAAGTTCCCCCACCTGGCGGGGAACTGGGGCGGTTCGTGGATCAAGCAAAAAGACGATTTTGACGCTTTCCCTGGCGCCATCCTGGCCACCACCAACTGCGTATTGATTCCAAAGGAATCGTATAAAGACCGTTTGTTCACTTGCGGCGTGGCCGGCGTGGAAGGAGTCACCCACATTGAAAACCGGGACTTCACGCCAGTGATTGACAAAGCGCTTTCGCTCCCCCGCCTGCCGGAACAACCGGGAAGGACCATTACCACCGGCTTCCACCACAAGGCCGTGCTGGCCCTGGCCGATAAAATCATTGCAGCTATTAAAGCAGGGAAGATCCGCCACTTCTTCCTGGTGGGCGGCTGCGATTCGCCTTACAAGACGCACCCCTACTACCGCGAGTTTGCCCAGCTGGTCCCCGAGGACTGCGTGATCCTGACCCTGGCCTGCGGGAAATACCGCTTCAACGACCTCGATTTCGGCGCCATTGACGGGATCCCGCGTCTTTTGGACATCGGGCAGTGCAACAACGCCTACTCGGCCATCCAGATCGCCGCAGCGCTGGCGGACGCCTTCAGGTGTCCGGTAAACGACCTGCCCCTTACGCTGGTCGTTTCCTGGTTCGAGCAAAAGGCGGTGGCCATCCTGCTGACGCTCCTGCACCTGGGCATCAAGCGGATTTACCTGGGCCCCAGACCCCCGGCATTTCTCACCCCGAACGTGCTCAAGGCCCTCCAGGAGACATACTACCTGAGGTTAATCGACAATCCGCAGGGCGACCTTGCCCAGATGGTGGGGTAAGGCGACATTTGCCAAAAAGCGGCCGGCAATATCGGTCGGCAGTCGTCAGATGGCGGACGTCGGGAGACCGCCTTGAAAAAGTTTATGTTTCGCGATCTGTTTCTGACGTCCGACGTCCGACGACTTGATGCGCACCTTAAAGCAGGCGAACCGGCAGTGCAATTGAGAAGCGGGATGTGCCTCTCACCCTTCAATTGACGGTTCGCTTAAGAGCCAGGTCTGAACAGCCGGCCGCTGATCCTGACCGGGAGGCGTGCCGGGAGATAACCGCCGGGAGGTGATGGGAAATGTTTAACAAGTGTCCGGGTTCCCTGAGCAACACACCCACGCTGAAGGTAAAAAAGTGCCCAGAGTGCGGCGGGGAGGTAGAGGTTTTTTCCAACGACGTCCAGGTCCGGTGCGACCGGTGCGGGTTCACCGTCTATAACGATCTGGAGTCCTGCGTCCAGTGGTGTAAATACGCAAAAGAGTGCGTAGGCGAGGAACTTTACAAAAAATTCAAGAAGCAAAGGATCGCCTTTGTCGGCGTGGAAAACGCCGGGCGAAGCATCATGGCCGAAGCCTTGGCCAGGGAGTTGAACGGCCATCCGAATCTGGTCTTTTTGAGCGCAGGCACGCATCCCGCACCGGCGGTCGACCCGGGGGCGCTGGCCTTCCTGCAGGAAGAAAATATTCCTTGGAAAGGCCGGCCGAAAAACATCGCCAAATTGGGGCCGGTGGATGTTCTGGTGGCGGTAGGTCCGGAGGTTGTTCTCCCCGAGTTGCCGGAGGCAAAAATCGTGAAGTGGGATCTGCCCGATCCGAAAGGAAGGGAAATGGCGGCATACCGGAAAACGGCGGAGCGAATCAAAGAAAAAATCCAGGAACTGATTCAGGAGGTGGCTTGAAATGCCGAAGGCAAAAAGAAGGATTATTCAAATCGATGAAGAAAAATGTAATGGGTGCGGGCTTTGTTTGCCCGCCTGCCCGGAAGGGGCGCTGCAGATTATTGACGGAAAGGCGAAACTGGTGAAGGAGGGTTTCTGCGATGGTTTAGGAGCATGCCTCGGCGAATGTCCCCAGGGTGCGCTGCGGATTGAGGAAAGGGAAGCGGACGCCTACGATACGGAGGGGGTAATTACTCATCTCCAAGAGCACTCGCCGGAACTGCTCGAAAGGCACCTGCGGCACCTGGCGCAGCACGCCGGGGAACTTTCCGGCGGGCACGTCCACCGGGGAACGGTGTCCTGTCCTTCGGAAACGGTGCTCCAGTGGGAAAAGGAAGGCCCGGCCGAAAAACCAGTCGAAACCGGCAGAAAAAGCTCCGAACTTCGCCAGTGGCCCATTCAGCTTCACCTGGTTCCGCCGTTTGCTCCATATTTTCAAAATTCAGGCTTGATTTTGGTCGCTGATTGCGTTCCATTCGCCTACGCCGATTTTCACCGGGATTTTCTCAAGGGAAAAGCAATCGCCGTCTGTTGCCCGAAACTTGACGACGCCGGCGCATATCAGAAAAAAATTGAACAGATTGTGGAGAACGCAAATTTAAAAAGCTTAACCGTCATCCGCATGGAAGTTCCCTGTTGTTACGGGCTGGTGCGCCTTGCCCGGGAAGCTTTAGACAGAAGCGGAAAAGATCTTCCTTTTGAAACTGTGACGGTGGGAATAAAAGGAGAAATTCAGGAATGATGATCCCTCATTGATCAAAACTGGTGCTGGTTGGGGGGAAATGCGTTTGTTCAAATTGACCGGTCTGGACCATCGCTTTGTCCGGGAAGTAAAAGAAAGAAGCGGGCAATCCGTGGAGCTTTGCTATCAATGCCAGAAATGCGCCGCCGGCTGCGCCATGGGGGACTTTGCCGATTATACCCCCAACCAGATCCTGCGCCTCATCCAGTTCGGGGCCAGGGAACGGGTTTTGCGCAGTGCGGCCATCTGGTTCTGCCTTTCCTGCGAAATGTGCTCCGCCCGCTGCCCGAACGACATCAAGATTGCCGAGGTAATGGACGTCTTGCGGGAGATGGCGCTGGCCGCAGGCGTTCCGCCGGGGGAAAAACATTCCCCGCTGTTTCACCAAATCTTTTTAAATTCCGTGAAAAACCGGGGGCGCGTGCACGAAACTTTCCTGATGGCCGAATACAAGTTGAGAAGCAAGGACCTTTTTTCCGATCTCAATACGGGTTTAAAGATGCTGCAAAAGGGCAAACTTCCCCTGCTGACTCCGGGCGTCAAGAACAAAGCGGCCGTGAGAGAGATTTTTGAACGGACAAAAGGAAAAAGTTGACCGCAAGGATTTCAGGGGTCCGGAGCACATAAAGAAAGGCACAAAGGCGCAGAGGCACAGAGGTAAAAAGGCACAAAGGCACAGAGGAACAGGGCGCAACGAAATAGAAGTGACGAGGGACGGAGGCATAAAGAAAAAATCATAAAGGTACAGAGAGACAGAAGGGCAGAGAGAGGTACAAAGCAAAAAAAGGAGCATAAAGACACAGAAAGAAATAGGCGGGCAGGCAAATGGAAACATCCAGAAAGTTAAACTGTGGAAGAGGTCCTTTTCGGGCACGAGAAATAAACTCTTTATCCTTTGTGCCTTAGTGCCTGTAAGCTGTGTGCCTGAACTTTTCTAGAGGGGGTATCCTCCGTGAGGTTTTGTTATTATCCCGGCTGTTCCCTGGAAGTTACCGCCAAGGAGTATGACCATTCGGCCCGGTCGGTCTGCCGGCTCCTGGGCATTGAGCTGGCGGAACTCCCAGACTGGTCCTGCTGCGGCGCTTCTTCCGCCCACAGCGTAAGCCGCAAACTGGCCGTCGCCCTTCCCGCCCGCACCATCGCCCAGGCCCAGGAAGCGGGGAGCGACCTGGTCACCCCCTGCCCGGCCTGTTCCAACCGCCTGAAAAGGGCAGACTACGCTCTGCGCCACGACGGGCCGCTCCGCCGGGAAATGGAGGAGCTGCTGGGTTTTACTTACACCGGAGCGGTCCGGATCTATTCCCTTTTAGAGGCGATGGTAAACTTTTTTGATCCTCAGGAAATTTCCCGGATGGTGAAAAAACCTTTAAACGGGTTAAAGGTTGTTTGCTACTACGGCTGCCTGCTGGTGCGCCCCCCGGAAGTGGTGAACTTCGACCGGCCCGAAAACCCCGTGACCATGGATAATTTAATGGCCGCCCTGGGCGCCGAAGTGAAAAACTGGTCTTACAAAACCGAGTGCTGCGGCGCCCACCAGGGGATTGTCAACCGGGCCTACTCCGCGCACCTGGTGAACACTCTTTTGACCATGGCGGTCGAAGCCGGGGCGCAGGCACTGGTGGTCAGCTGCCCGCTTTGCCAGGCCACCCTGGAAATGCGCCGGAATCCCGAACTGGCCCTGCCCTCCTTTTATTTTACCGAACTGCTTGAACTGGCCCTGGGTGTCCCGGAAGAAAATATCTGGTTTAGCAAGCACCTGATCGATCCCCGGCCGCTTTTGCGCCAGCTGGCGCCGGCCGGTTAAAGCAAGGGAGTTCCCATGGGAACGTCTGTTCCCTCCATAAAGATGAAAATGAGGGCTGGAATTTGTCCGGTCGACCCCGGCACTCACCGATATGATGGTTGTTTGTTGTCGCCTCGTATCAATTATGAGGAATTCCGATCAATGAATACTCGCAGTGCCAGTGAGTGCCGGGAGCGAGCCGGACAATTCCAGACCGATGGGAAATGATAGCAATACGTTATTTTTTCAGGAGGGGGTGGTAGCTATGCAAAGCGGCGCAAGCAATCTTACCGGCGCCGTGCTGATTTTGGGCAGCGGCATCGGCGGCATGCAAGCCGCGCTGGACCTGGCCGAAGGCGGTTTTAAGGTTTACCTGGTGGAAAAATCCCCTGCTATCGGCGGCACCATGCCCATGCTGGATAAAACCTTTCCCACCAACGATTGCTCCATGTGCATCCTTTCGCCCAAGCTGGTGGAGTGCGGCCGGCACCGGAACATCGCAGTGCTCACCCAGGCCGAGGTGATTGACTTCCGGGGCGAACCGGGCAACTTCACGGTGACCGTTAAAAAACACCCCCGGTACGTCGATGCGGCCAAATGTTTGAGCTGCGGCTCCTGTGCCGAAGAATGCCCGGTGGAGGTGCCCGATGGTTTCAACCAGCAGCTGGGCGTCCGCAAAGCCATTTACAAACCGTATCCCCAGGCCTTTCCCAACGCCTACGTGGTCGATAAAGAGAACTGCCTGGAATGCATGGCCTGCGTGGACGCCTGCCCGGTAGGCGCCATCGACCACGAGATGGCTGAAGAAATCGTGGCGATTACCGTGGGGGCGGTCATCGTCAGCCCCGGTTTTGATCTGTTCAACCCCCGGTTGCGCGGCGAATTCGGCTTCGGGGAGTACACCAACGTGCTCACCAGCCTGCAGTTTGAGCGGATGTTGAGCGCTTCCGGCCCCTTTGGCGGCCATCTGAAGAGGCCTTCCGACGGAGTTGCGCCGAAAAAGATAGCCTTTCTTCAGTGCGTCGGCTCCCGCGACGCGGCCAGGGGGCAGGGGTACTGCTCGGCCGTCTGCTGCATGCACGCCGCCAAGGAAGCCATCGTGGCCAAGGAGCACGAACCGGGTCTGGACGCCGCCATCTTTTACATGGACGTCCGTTCCTCCGGGAAAGATTTTGAGAAATATTACCTGCGGGCCAAAGACGAGTATAACGTGCGCTACGTGCGGTGCCTGGTATCCTCAGTTAAAGAGTTGCAAAAGACGAAAAATTTGCGCTTACGCTACCGCGGCGAGAGCGGGAGGGTGCAGGAGGAAGATTTCGACCTGGTCGTCCTTTCGGCCGGGCTCAAGCCCTCCCCGGAGGCCGTGGAAACGGCCAAAAGGCTGGGCCTGGAGCTGAACCCCTACAGCTTTTGCCGCGTGGCTCCCTTTTCCGGGGTGGCTTCCTCCCGTCCCGGTGTCTTTGTGGCGGGGGCCTTTGCGGAGCCGAAGGACATTCCGGAGACCGTCATGCAGGCCAGCGCGGCGGCCGGCGAGGCGGCGGCCTTTTTGGCCGCGGCCAAAAACACCCTTGTCACGGAAAAACAGTTTCCCCCCGAGCGCGACGTGCGCGCCGAGGAGCCGCGCATCGGGGTTTTCGTGTGCCACTGCGGCATCAATATCGGCAGCGTGGTGGACGTTCCGGCGGTGGCGGCGGCGGCGAGCAAACTCCCCGGCGTGGTCCACGCCCAGGAAAACCTCTACGCCTGCTCCCAGGACAGCCAGGCGGCCTTAAAAGACCTCATCCGGGAAAAGGGCTTAAACCGGGTCGTCATCGCCTCCTGCAGCGTCCGCACCCACAAGCCTTTATTCCAGGAGACCATCCGGGAGGCCGGGTTAAACCGGCACCTGGTGGAAATGGCCAACATCCGGGACCAGTGCTCCTGGGTCCACCGGGACGAACCGGCCAGAGCCACCGCCAAGGCCTTTGATCTGGTGCGGGCCGCCGTGGCCAAGGCGGCGCGCCTTTACCCCATCCGGGAGATTACCGTGGGGGTGACCCCGGCCGCGCTGGTGGTGGGCGGGGGTCTTTCCGGCCTGACGGCGGCCCTGGACCTGGCCCGGCAGGGTTACCGGGTGGAACTGGTGGAAAAGAGCGACGCGCTGGGCGGGGCGGCCCGGCGCCTGCGGTGGGGCTTTTTCGGAGAGGACGTCCGGGAGCACCTGCAACAGTTGATTGCCCAGGCAACCAGCCATCCCTTGATCAAAGTGCACACCGGCTGCGAAGTAGTGGAAGTGCGGGGGTACCCGGGGAATTTCACGAGCCGGCTCTCCACCGGCGAAGAAATCCGCTACGGGACGGCGGTGCTGGCCATCGGCGGCGAAGAATCCAAACCGGAAGAATACCGCTACGGCGAAGACGACCGGGTCGTGACCCAAATGGAGCTGGAAGAGGCGCTTGCCGCCGGCGACCCCCGGGCGCAGGCAGCCCAAAACTTCGTCTTCATTCAGTGCGTGGGTTCCCGGGAGGGAAACCGCCAGTACTGCGTGCGGGTCTGCTGCGCCAAGGCGGTCAAACTGGCCCTGCGGATCAAGCAAAGGAACCCCGCGGCGAATGTCTTCGTCCTTTACCGGGAAATGCGCACCTACGGCTTCCTGGAGGATCTCTACCGGGAAGCGCGGGCGCAAGGGGTAGTTTTCGTCCGTTACGAGGTGGAACACAAGCCTCTTGTGGAAAGCCCGGACGGCCGCAACGGAAAGCTGCGGGTGACGGTGCGCGAGCCGGTGCTGGGCGAAGATCTCCAGATCCCCGCCGACCTGGTGGCGCTGGCCCCGGCCATTTTGCCGCCGGCGGGCAACCGGAAGGTTGCCCAGCTTTTCAAAGTTCCCTTAAACGCCGACGGTTTCTTTTTGGAAGCGCACATGAAGTTAAGACCGGTGGATTTCCCGGCGGAAGGGATCTACCTCTGCGGGTTGTGCCACAGCCCGAAAAACATGCTTGAAAGCATCATCCAGGCCAAGGCCGCCGCGGCGCGGGCCGCCGTGATTTTGAGCCGCGACCGGCTGGAGGTCAAGGGGGTGACCGCCCGGGTCGATATCAGCAAATGCCAGGCCTGCCTGACCTGCGTGCGGCTGTGTCCGTTCAACGCTCCGCGGATCGACCCCGAAACCAACGTGGCGCAAATCGAAGCGGTATTGTGCCAGGGGTGCGGCACCTGCGCCGGGGAGTGCCCGAACAAGGCGATTACGCTGCAGGGTTATACCGACGAACAGCAGATGAGCGCGGTGCGGGGGCTGTTCGGGGAAGGTTGAAAAAATTCTGACGGGGCATGGGCTTTTGTAACCTGGCTGATCCACCTGTTTTACCTGCACGCGCACCTGTCCCTGGGCTGGCGCGGCCGCCGGGGGGCCTTTTTGGCTTATCCCGGAGATTGAGTTGGCGAAAAACCATAACTTATCGCGGGCTCAGTTGAAGGAAATCGAAAGCATAATCGAGGTGTATTATGATGAGTTCAAAAGCGCTTGGGAAAAGCACTTCGGCGGTTGAGATTACACATATTTCAAGGAATGGAGTTTGGCTTCTGGCCTATGACAAAGAGCTGTTCATGGCTTACAAGGATTTCCCGTGGTTTAAAGATGCTCCTGTTGGGAAAATCCTTAACGTCGAAGAGCTTCGTCGGGGGCATTTCTATTGGCCGGATTTAGATGTGGATCTCACCGTTGAGATCATAGAACACCCAGAACGGTTTCCTTTAAAGGCAAAATATACATAACAAATCTTTTTTTCAAAATCTCAACCAATCATTTTCCGGGTGAAATTAAGAAAAGCCAGGGTAGCGGGACAAAGGTAACGGTCTTTCGCGAAAGCCAGGTAGAAATGCCTGGCAATTTTCATTTCTAATTTCCACGATCCTTTCGCCCTTAAAATTGCGTTCCCGCAGTTATGGATAATCGGTTGACAAAACCATTGCTTTGAAATCCTCTAAAATACCAGCTGCCGGCTAATTCTCCGGTTGAAAACACCCCTTTGGGAACTGAATTTCAGCTGTCTCATTACCTTTTTTTCCAGTCATTGCAAAAAAGGACCGGTTGTTTATTGCCCCGGAAAGTTAATTTGTGGTAGCATAGCTGCAATCAAATGGGCATCCATTTGATAAAACAAGCTCATAAAAATGGGGGCAATTGCTTTTAACGGGAAAGGCAGGGTTAAAACTCCCTGTCAACAGTTGAATGATTCAGAAGGAACTGACTGGTTACGAAGCATTCCGGATGCCAGACATAAGGCCGCCGAATAAAGTAACCGGAATTGAAAAAGAGATATTGCCGGTTAATGGGTAAATGTAGTTGTACGACCTCCATTTATCTTGAAAAACTGTATTTTCCAAGGTCCGGGGCAGGGCGGTCTGCACAGCTATTAACCTGGTTTCTTCGGCAGCGACCCCGGAAGTTGTCCGGCACCAGCCTTATTCCCCGTCTGGTAGACAGAAAAAACAAATTTTTGCGTTTTCATTTCCGGAGTAGCAGGTTTTTACGCAGTTAAAGGCGAAATATTGGGGGAAACGGGTTGAGGTGGAGGAAAAAAATGAAAAACCGCAGCGGCCTTCCGGCCGAACGAGAGACGATCCCGTGCTGCAGTCTGGCGGACGCCTTTCGTGATCGCAGCTCTCGCGATCACTTTTGTTTTCTTTACTGCACGCCTGAAGAATGGCGTACCGGGCTTGTTTCTTTTTTCGCCGGGGGCCTGCGGCGCCGGGAAAGGTGTATTTACCTTTGCGGTTCCCGGGAAGCCGGCGAAATTCGCCGCCACCTGGCGGCCGGGGGCCTTGACGCCGCCGCGGAAGACACCGGCCAGCTGGTGATTTTTCCTTTTTCCGAGGTTCATCCCCGGGAAAGCCCCCCGGAGATTGGCCGGATGATTGCTTTTCTGGTTGAGCAAACCGGCCGGGCCGTCCGGGAAGGGCGCTCCGCCCTGCGGGTTGCCGCGGAAATGGACTGGCTGCTGCAGAGCGTCCCGGACTCCCAGTTGCTTGTCGAATACGAGGCAAGGCTAAACCGGCAGTTCACCCCCGGCTTTCCCTGCCTCGCCCTCTGCCAGTATGACCGGACGCTTTTCCCTCCGGAAATTATCAAAGGGGTAATTCTAACTCACCCGTTTGTGGTGATGGGCCCCCGCGTTTACCGGAACTTCTATTATCTAGAGCCAGAGGAATATTTTGCCTCTCGCCGGGTGGAGCACGAAATTCTGCGCATGCTGGATACACTGGAAAACGTCTGCAGCGCTCAGAAGCGTTTGCTGGAGTCGGAAAAAATTTACCGGACGATCTTTGAGATCACCGGCACGGCCACCGTGATGATCGAAGAAAATTCCGTCCTGTCTTTGGTCAACACGGAATTTAGCCGGCTTTCCGGGTATTCCCGGGAAGAGGTGGAGGGAAAAAAGAGCTGGGCGGAGTTTGTGGTCAAAGAAGATTTAGAAAGGATGAAAGATTTTCAAAACTGGCGGCGGGTTGCTCCCGGCCCGGCGCCCCGTAATTATGAATTCCGGTTTGTGGACAGGGAGGGGCAAATTAAAGATATTTTGATCACGACCGCGGTGATCCCGGGAATTAAAAAAAGCGTGGCGTCCCTTTTGGACATTACGGAGCGCAAGAACATGGAAAGCGCCTTGCGGGCCGCCAATGAAGAGCTGGAGGCGTCCCTGGAGGAGCTCACCGCGGTGGAGGAAGAACTCCGCGCCCAACTGGAAGAAATCAGAAAAAAGGAAGAATTGCTGCGGGAATCGGAAAGGCGTTTCCGTACCGTTCTGGAAAATCTTCCCCTGATTACGCTGATCCTGGATCGGGAGGGCAGGGTTGCTTTTTGCAACGATTTTCTGCTGGCGCTCACCGGGCGGCAAAGGGAAGAAGTGATGGGAAAGGACTACTTCAGTCTTTTTCTGCCCGGCGAGTGCCGGCAGGAAACCAGGAAAGAATTCCTGGAGGCCGTCGACCGGGGATTTCTCGCTCCCTGGTTCACCAACGATATTCTTACCGCGGATAACAAGCGGCGCCTGATTTCCTGGAACAGCTTCCTTTTGTTTGACAGCGGGGGAATCATTCAGGGCGCCGCCTACATCGGCGAAGACATTACCGAGCGCCGGCCGGCGGAGGAACTGGCCAAAATTCTCGCCGGCAGTTCGCCGCTGGGCATCTACATTATTCAAGACGGCCGGTTTCAATTCCTTAACCCCGGGTTTAGCGGGCTGACCGGTTACGATCCCGGGGAAATGCTGGGGAAGGATTGTTTTTCCCTGGTTTATCCCGCGGACAAAAGCCGGGTGAGGAGAAACGCGATCGAAATGCTCCGGGGAAAGCGTTCCGCTCCTTACGAATACAGGTTTATCAATAAACGCGGGGAAATCCGCTGGGTCCTGGAAAGGGTTGCCTCCGTGCAGTACCGGGGGAAACGGGCGGTGCTGGGTTCTTACATGGATGTAACCGAGCGCAAACAGCTGGAGGAAGCGCTCCGGGAAAGCGAGCTGAAGCTGCGGACCCTGTTCGAGGAAACGCTGAACCCGATTTTCGTGGTCGGCGAAGACGGCCGCTATCTGGACGCCAACCGGGCCGGCCTGGATTTTTTAGAGTGCACCAGGGAAGCGCTTCCCGCCCTGCGCCCGGACATTTTCCCCCCGGCTGTTTTTCAGCCGCCGAAAGAGGGCTCCCCTCCCCCTGCCGTCCCGTTTGCCGTGGAGGCGGATTGTCTGGTGAACGGGAAGCGAAAAGTGCTTTTACTCAACGTGGTCCCTTTGCGGGTGAACGGAAAAACGCTTTTTTACGGGATCGGGCAGGATTATACCGCGCGCAAGCAGGCGGAGGAGAAACTCCACTACCTGGGTTTGCACGACCCGCTGACCGGGCTGCAAAACCGGGCCTGCTTCGAAGAGGAAATGCGCCGTCTCGGCGGCGGGCGCTCCGCCCCCGTGGGCATCATTGTGTGCGACGTGGACGGGCTGAAGCTGGTGAACGACACGCTGGGGCACGACGCCGGGGATGCCTTGCTGGTCGCTGCCGCCGGGGTGCTGAAAAGCTGTTTTCGGGGAGGCGACCTGGTGGCCAGGATTGGCGGCGACGAGTTTGCCGTGGTGCTGGCGAAAAGCCCCCGGCCGGCGGTGGAAAGCGCCTGCCGCCGGATTCGCGCCGCCGTTGCCCGGTATAACGAGGCAAACCCGAAGCTTCCCTTGAGTATTTCCATCGGGTTTGCGGTCGGCGAGCGCCAGGACGCCGATCTGTTTGAAATCTTTAAAGAGGCCGACAACAACATGTACCGGGAAAAGCTTTACCGCAGCCGGAGCGCCCGGAGCGCAGTGGTGCAAACCCTCATGAAGACGCTGGAAGCCCGCGACTTTCTGACCGAAGGGCACGGCGAACGCCTGCAAAAGCTGGTGGTTTCCCTGGCCGAAGCAGCGGGCCTGCCTGAAATCAGGATCACGGATTTGCGTCTTTTGGCCCAGTTCCACGATATCGGCAAGGTGGGGGTGCCCGACCGGGTGCTTTTTAAACCCGGCTCCCTCACCCCGGAAGAAAGGAGCGAGATGCAGCGGCACTGCGAAATCGGCCACCGCATTGCCATGACCGCCCCGGATTTGGCCGCCATTGCCGACTGGATTTTGAAGCACCACGAGTGGTGGAACGGACAGGGTTACCCGCTGGGGCTCCGGGGGGAGGAGATTCCGCTGGAGTGCCGCGTCCTGGCCATTGTCGACGCCTACGACGCCATGACCAGCGACCGCCCCTACCGGAAGGCCCTGCCCCGGGCACACGCCCTCAAAGAATTGAAGAGATGCGCCGGAACCCAGTTTGACCCCCGCCTGGTCGAAATTTTCGCGCGGATATTGGCAGACGGGCAAGGGGATAATAGTCTTGACGCAGGCACGAGGGGAATGGATCGGGATGGACGATAAATAGTTGATCAAGGAGCTTACGAAAATTTTTTAAAGACCATCATAAATTCGGCCAGCGAGTCTTTCACGTCTCTTCCCGCCCGCAAGTCGTTTTCAATCTGGTCGGCCAGGTGGCAGGCCAGCACGGTGATGCTCACCCGGTTCACCGCAGCCTTGATCGCCGCCAGCTGGGTGACAATGTCGCCGCAGTCCCGGCACTCCTGGATCATTTTCTGGACGCCGCGCACCTGCCCCTCGATTTTTTTCAGCCTGTTCAGCAGTTCCCCCTGCAGGGACGGATCTTTCCCGATCCCATCCCGTTTCGAAAGCATTTTCCGGCCGGGCAACGTTCTTCCTCCTTTCCAGACGAAGCCTCCGGTACGCCTGCCATGTTCTTAGATACCCCTACCACGTTAATCGAAAAGAAATTTTTCCTTCGGCCGGCAGCCCCGTTCCCTTGCCGGGAAGCGGCGTTCCGCAATAAGTTCAACGGCGCCGGGATTCCGCCGGGGGCAAGGGCAGGGCAATCTTCCGGTATTGACAAAACTACCGGTTTTCGGTAAACTGATTATATCATACCCATACGGGTATAGCAATAGGGTCGGGGACAGTAACTTGTTCCTGTAGGAATTTTTTAAACTTCCAGATCCGGAATAACAAGGCATCCTGGCTGCAGGGCTAAAAAGCTGGCACCAGTTCTCGATGCCTGTGTCCCCTGGCGGCTAAATTTTAGCCTTATCTTACAGCCTTTACATTTGTTGCTCCTTTAGAATCGGCAGAATCGGCAAGTTTTTTGATGGCTTGGAGGGCGGGTTTAATGACGCGGCACACCATTCGCTTTTTGCCGGAGAATCAAGAAGTAACCATTGCGGAAGGAGAAAGTCTTTTGCAGGCGGCTTCCCTGGCGGGGATTCCCGTGCGCGCCTCCTGCGGCGGAAAAGGCA
>JBFLZY010000057.1:0-17997 GCA_040755975.1 Bacillota bacterium
AATTACGTCTACGGTGGCCGTATCCTGCCCTTTGATGTAAATTTTCCCTTCGGTGGGCTCGATGAGCCGGTTGATCATTTTCATGGTGGTGGTTTTGCCGCATCCGGAAGGACCTACCAGCACGCAATCTCCCCTTAATTTTACCAGAAGGACAGACAACTTGTAAAGATATAAAAATTGTCGGCTGAAAAAGGTTGCCCCGGGAAAAAGCGCAGAGCGTAAAAAGCAAATTATCCCCTTCCCGGCCGGAAATCCCAGTCATATCCCGCTAAAGGATCAAATATCCATAAAAAAGGAACTTGTCCCGAAAGGAGCCCCTCCCCTTGGAAACCTTTGGCCAAAAACTGATTCTGATCTTTTTTACTGCTTTGGGAATCATCCTGGGTGCCGCATTAAACCCTCACGTCGACCCCCAGAACCTGCAAACCGGCCAGGCCATTTGCCTTCCTTAAACGCCCTGACGCCCGGCATCGAACAGCAGCACATGGACAATATTGCCGCCCAAATTAAAAGTCTGGGAGGTATCCCCACGAAGCCGGGCGATGTACCGGCCCCCATTGCCGGGCAAATCGCCGGGAAAATACTGGCCGGGATCGGAACCGTCGCCGTGTTAAAGGCGAATATCAAGCTGGAAGAAAAGGCGATGCAGGATTACAAAAACTTTCTCCTCCAGGCGGGCGGCGACCGGGAACTCTATAACCTGCTCTGGAACAACCTGATTGACGAAGATCTCCATACAGCCTGGTTTGCCAGTAAGCTGCGTGAGCTGGAGAGAATTGAGAGACAGGGGATCGTCAAAGTTATTAAACAAATACCATTATTAAACATATTTACCATGTGTTAATCATATCTTTATACAGCAATTTGGAGCAACAGATCTTTTTTGATCTTTGCAAATTTCTTTTCTTAAAAAGCGCAAAAAGACCCTAAGCTTTTTCCAAGCCTGCGCTTGGAAAAAGGGGCCCCTAAAGGGGCAGTTGAAAACGATTGGGTTACGTAGTATAACATTCCCAAGATAGCAAATCTGGGAGGAGCAAAATGGATACTGATGAGTTCTCCAAATACTACGCTGAACTTCTTGATGGCACATACGATTGTGTTGACCGCATCATAATCAACGGCTATTATCCCATGTTGCATACCGCTGGCGGGTTTCGTTTGTGGTGGCGATTACTCAATGGCTCAGATGAGCAATTGGACGATACCCACCTGATGCGGATGGCTGGTCGCTTTAGCCGGTGCCTTCGTCACTGGGCCGAACATAATCAGGTACCCATCGTTAATTGTCAGCCCGGGGAAAGAAAACACGAGCTCGCCGAAAAATACCTTCCTAGTCAGGATTTCGTCGGAATCTTCCTGGTTATCGTTGCCAAATCGTCTGCCCCCGTTTGGAACGTGAAACATTTTAAAAACGGAACTATCGATCTTAAAAAGAAGATTGCCTACGTCAACCACTACTATTTTCATATCCTTGATCCTGATTGGGGACATCTCACCATCAAGATTAGTGGTCATCCCCCCTTTGGAGCGATGGTTATGCTCAATGGTCATGAATGGGTCGAGCGCCAGGCCAAAAAACAAGGTCTTGAAGTTGGCAAGGAAGGAAATTGTTTTGTTTCCAACGTCGCGGCCGTGGGCGGAATCGCAGATACCTTGAATGCTTCGCATTCTATAGGGCGGCTGTCCGCGGTCTGCGATCGTTGGATTTACTCATGTCTTTGTTTTGCGCTGAATCTTGATGACCAAAAGCGCTCGGGATTTCTTTACCGGTATTCGGTTTACCAGATCGAATACAGCCGCAACCTTCTTTTCCAGCGGGGTCGGGATTTGGAACAGGTTTACCAGCGCGTGATCGACTTGACCCGTAATTCTTTAGATATCCGCACAATCAAGACCATCTTTAGCTGGAAGCGCCGTTCTTGTCACCGCCAAAAACGCGCTCAATCCAAACTTACGGTCGAGAAACCTATGTATAATTTGACGGTGTTCAAAGTGCATTTTGGCAAATTGACCCTCAAAATGTACGACAAAGGCGACCGTGTTCTGCGGATTGAAGCTGTTGCTCACAATACAAAAGATCTACACTGCGGAAAGGTCATCGTGAGATTTGCGGACATGGTATCTTCCTTGAAGAACATGACCATCCGGTTTCTTAATGTTTTGCAATACGCCCACTTTTCCTTTCTGGACGAGGGAGCGTTGGATGATCTGCCTAAACCCACCTGCCGGGGAAAGAACCGGGTTGCCGGAATCGATATCAACAATCCGCGAATGCGGGCGGCAATTGAAGCCCTGATGCCTTTGGCGCTTAAACCCGACGGTTTTTCTGTTTCCGACCTGGCGGCAAAAGTCCAGGAGATGACTGGCTGGAATTACGGAACCCGTCAAGCCGCCTACGACCTCATAAAAATCAAGGGCAAGGGTTTCGTTGAGAAACAAAAAAGATCTCGCCGTTACCTTGTTTCAGCGCAAGGATTTCAAACAATGTGCGCTTTATTAATCTTGCAGGAAAAAAGTGCTCAAGCCGGTCCTTGCTTCGATCGGAAAATCCCGACGGGGTCGGAGACCCAAGAAGACATGTGCTCTTGATTTTCATTACGAAAACCTCCAGAACGAACTCCGTAAAACTTTAGTAACGCTTGGTATCGCTGCATGACAAGGTGTCGTTTTAGACAACATGTTGTCGTTCGTGGCGCCGTAAGCGCCTAATGGGAGCTGCTAAAAGTTAAATCAATCTTTAGGCCCCAATAAGCGCTACAGCAAACTCTTTATTCCAGCCCAACTCACGCAGCCCGGCCGCAATATTTTTAAATCCGTTTAGACGAAGAAGACTGATCGCCAGGTTGCGTAAGGTGGCAAAAACACGTGGCCCAGAACCGGTCCGGATTTGTGAGCGATCCTCATCAAAGGTGACATCTCTTACCCAGTGAAGGGAGTTTTCAATGCTCCAGTGACCCCGAATCAACCCTAAAAGGGTCTCTTTGTCTGCCGTTGAACTGGTGATCCAAAAACACGTTTCTTTTTTCGGATCTTCCCCTTTTAAATCAGTGAAAACCCGGTTAACCCGGATGACCTGAGCAACATAGGGGAACTCAAGGTAATCATTTAGGGCGGTGGAAGTCTGGATGGTGCGCTTTTCGATCCGTCCGTGACCTTTATCGAGGGTTGTGTACGGAGGGGGAAAAATCCTCTTCATCCAGGTCACGAATGGCCTCAAAAAGGTTTTTCTGGTTTTGTTTCACCGGGAAGATGCTTTTTTCTTTTCGACCACAAAACGGGCATTTTCTGCCTGGGTATGAATGGCGTCGGCGGTAATCACCTTGCCCGCGACCTCTAAAGGTTCCAAAAGCGGTTGAAAGGCGGTGATCTCGTTGCTCTTCTGATCTACCTGCCCCTGGGCAATCACGATCTTTTCCCGCTGCAACAAAGCCGCCACCACGGTTTTCCGTTTGCTCCTTTGGAACCGCGCAAAGCTTTGCCTTCGATGGCAATTCCCAGATCCTGCTTTTAGGCGGCCAACCAGTTCTTGGGCGGCCCGGTCCACTTCTTCGGCGTCTACGGCCTGAAGAGTCCGGCGCAAAGTGGGTTCGATTTAAGCGGGATATATTTTTGGAGGCGTTCGCTTTTCCGGCAGCCCAGGCGGACTAACAAATCCTTAAGACAACCCGGCTGGCAGATGCCCGATGGCGGCAAAGCTCTTGGCCCCGGATAAAAGGGCGCAAACGGCTACGGCCAAAATCGAAACCTGCTGGTGACGAATCCCCCGCCTTTTCCGGGATCGCGGACGGTGGCCAGATAAGGAAGGAGACTTCCGACTGAAACGGCGTTTAAATCGACCATTGCTTTTTCTCCTTTTCTTCTTCTTCCTCCTTTTTTCCTGCTTCCACTCCTGCTTCACCTACTTAAATTTTACACGGCCTTATCATTTTGTCTACCACGGCTTCCAGGGTGGATCAGTTTGACAATATCACAGGGGCTAAAAATGGATCAGTTTTATAGTAGCAAATACACCCCGGCTGGCCCGGCTGCCACTGGGCCGGCACACCTTCACCCGTGGCGGCAGCATACTGAATGGCCTGGAGAACGCGGATGATCTCGTCCACGTTCCTGCCCACCTCCCGGGGGTACACGCAGTAGTATTTTACACGGCCCTGAGGGTTGATAATAAAAGTAGCCAGGTGGTTATACATAACATACTAACGCGGGTTACTTTCAGAAAGCATCTTTCTTACCATCCTGTTGAGCTGGCGATTAATACCAGCCACTCTTTCAACCTCCAGCACAAAGGCAATGCCCTTTCCGGGCTTATTCAGGTCTGTTTCATTGACAATGGCTTCCAAAACCTTGCCGCTCTTTGGACGTTCAATCAAAGTTAAAATGATTTCCTTCTCAGGCTCAATAGGAATACCGAACAATTTGGCGTTCTCGTGAATTCCCGTGCCGCGGCCGAAAAGTATGGTTCCCCCTTCCGCACCGACTTTTCTTGAAGCACCAACCACTTTTTCCGAATCACCCTTGTTAACGATGGTCACAATTAAATCGTATAAAACCTCTTCGCCATCCTTTATCATTTCCATTCCTCCCGGATTCTGCTCAGGTGGTACAGCGGGGGTACCCAGGTGACAGATACCGGCCACCCGACTTACGTCGAGAACAAAAGCTATCCCGCGGCCGGGTTTATCCAACCTGGCAGCAGAAATTACGGCCTGCAGCACAACGTCCAGCTTGCTTTCATCCACCAGTATAAGAATAATTTCCTTTTCCGGCTCTAGTTCGATCCCCAGAATCTCCGAAACTTGATGACCCCCCGTACCTTCGCCCAAAAGAGTGGTCCCGCCTTCAGCCCCGGCCTTCTTTGCCGCCTCTACCGTCTTTCTGGCCACGCCGTAGTTCACAACGGCTATCAACAGCTTATACTTCCGCATGATAGCGTTCATCCTGCTTCTCCTTTCTGCTGAAGAGCAGACCTAAAGATAAAACTGCCAGAATGGGGGAAAGCGCTACCAGGGTAATCATTCCGAACCCTTCGGTTAAGGGATCGCGACCCTCTAAAGCCGAGGCAAAGCCCAGAACCATGGTTAATATAAAAGTCACGGTCATCGGCCCGGTGGCCACTCCTCCTGAATCAAAAGCTATGGCCACAAAGGAAGGGGATGAAAAACGCGCCAGTATGAAAGCAAGCAGGTAGCCCGGAATTACCAGGTACCACAGAGGAATTCCCAGCCAGACTTTCCACAGCGACAGGGCAATGGAGGCGGCCACCCCCAGCGATACCGTATAAAGCATTACCTGCTGGGGAATATAACCCCCCGATGTCTTCTCCACCTCATAATTTAACACACGGACGGCAGGTTCGGCAAACGTAGCTACAAAACCCATAAAAAAACCAAGCGGTATGATTAACCAGCCGAACTCCAGGCTACCCATGGTTTTCCCGATTATTTCTCCCACGGGCAGGAAACCCACGTAAACGCCCTGCAGGAAAAAGGACAACCCCAGGAAGGTCAGCACAAAACCCTTTAAAACTTTGATAAATCTCCTTCTGCTGAACTTCAGCAACCAGACCCGCAGAATCAAAAATAACAGCAGGAGAGGAGCCAGTGCAACGGCCACCTCCAGCAGAACGTGGCCAAAACCGTCAAATACTTTAAGTTCATTCAACCATAAATCACTCCCAGCAACAGCACGGATAAGATGGGCCCAACAGAGCCCAGAGCCACGTAGCCGAATCCAGCGGCGGAAGTACTTCTACCCCCCAGAACAGATGCAACCCCCACACCCAGGGCAAGAATAAACGGCACCGTCATCGGGCCTGTGGTAACGCCGCCGGCATCCAGAGAAACGGCCCTGAATTCGGCGGGGGCGAGCACGGCCAGGATGAAGACCAGGGCGTAACTGGCAAGCAAAAGATGATGCAGGGGAACACCCAGAACCACCCGCAATATGGCCAGTCCCACAAATATGGCCACGCCCAGAGCGACAAAGATAATTAAAAGATTTTTGGAGATGGCTCCCCCGGATACTGCATCCACCTGGGTGGCCAGAACCCTGACATCCGGCTCGGCCACAGTCACCACAAAACTGAAAAGAAAACCGAAGAGGACCAGAATCCAGACCCTACCAATTCTGGAGAGCGCCGAACCGGTGGCTTCACCAATTTGCAGCATTCCCAGATGAATGCCCACCAGGAAGAATATCAAGCCAATGGTGACCATGACCACCCCGATCAAAAACTGCGCCATAACCAGAGAAGGTAACCGGAGCACTGCCTGCAGGATGAGCACAAATACAGTAACCGGTAAAACAGCCAGAACAACTTCCAGCACAGTGCCCTTAATATCTTTCACGACCTCATCCTTTCTTTTATGTTTTTACCCTGAACATTCACGCTGCAAGCTCAACCAGGGAACCCATAAAAAAGGGAACCCATAAAAAAATTTAATGGCTATGCCGTTAGCTCAGCAAAGGTTACCGGCTTGGCAGACACGCAAGCATTAAGGAGCCGGTTGAAAAGTTCGGCTTCCCAAAAACGACGGTTAAACCGGTAGCAAAATTCGTCCAGGTAAGCCTGAAGGTGGCGACGGTCAAGGCCATGAAAGGTGCCGATGATAAAAGCCTTCGCGTTCGAGATTACGGTATGGAGCCACTTGAAGGTTTCCAATCCCTGTTCCTGGTCATTACTAATGATTATTCGCTCATGTTGATAGCAGAGCTGACGAAGGCCGTTGTAGATTTTGAGACCGTCGGATTCAATTCTCGAGGCAGGAGTGATGTGCCTGGAAAATGTCTACTGTTTCCCGATCCAGGCTTTCGACCACTTCCATCTTCACGAAGCCCGGCTGGCCGTTTTCTTCGGAAGAGATGGCTACGACCACGGGAGTTTTCTCGGTCCCCCGGCCGGCTTTATCGCCCCCTTCGCTGGGGCCGCCGAAATAGGCGTCGTCGATTTTGACCAAGCCAGCAAGCTTATACTGACTGTCCCGATCTGCCATCGCCTTGCGGATTTTGTGGGCCATCGTCCAGGCAGTTTTATAGCTGACCCCCAGCGCCTTTTTGAGGGAAAGGGCAGAACTACCCCGTTTATCGTGGGCAATCAAGTAGATTGCCCAGAACCAGGCGACTAAAGGTGTTCTTGTTTTATGCATGACGGTACCGGCGGTAACGGATACCTGATGTTTGCAAACCATGCATTGGTACAGGTGTCTGGCTTTAATCACGTAGGCTTGGTTGTTCCCGCATCTGGGACAACGAAAACCCTCGGGCCACCGTAATTGGAAGAGGTGCTCCCGGCAGGCGTCTTCGTTACCGAACCGGGCCTGAAATTCAAGCAGGCTGATTGGTTCCTGGCTAGTCATGAGTTCTCCCTCCGCCTTGGTTTTGCTTAATTATACCACATTTTGGCGTGGAGAGGAAGGTTTTTCTGAGCTAAAGTAATAGCCATAAAAAATTTAATACATTACCAATGAAAATTATATCATTTGTATCTTTGACCCGACTTTCGCCGTTTGAAGCCGAAAGGCCCGCCGTTGCTGGTGTATTTGCTAAACTAAAAGTTGACCACCTGATCACCGAAAAATTGACCACCCCAACACCAGATCCCTGTATACTGAAAACGTCCCAGTTTTTCAGTATACAGGGGGAGAAAGGATGATCGATGTGGTCGACAAAGAAATGATCCGCAGACTGTACTACTTAGAAGGGAAAACCATCCGCTGGATCTCCAGAGAACTCGGTTACGCCCGGCAAACCATCAGAAAAGCACTGGAAGACGCAGCACCACCCGAGTACCAGCTGATCCGTCCGAGACCCCAGCCCGTGACCGGCCATATCCGGCCCATTGTAGCCCAGTGGGTGGCCGAAGAGGAAGCCAAGAAACACCGCCTTACCGGAGAGCACATCTACGAGCGCCTGGTGGAGGAATACGGCTACACAGGCAGCCCTTCCACCATCCGGCGCCTGGTAGGAGAACTCCGCCGGAACTCCAAAGAAACCTTCGTCCCTTTAGAGTTCCGCTCCGGCAGCAATGCCCAATGCGACTGGGGGGAAGATGTAGCCATCCTGGGCGGACTCGAAACCCTGGTTCAGTTTTTCTGCTTGCGTTTGAGCTTTAGCCGGATGCCCTTTGTCATGGCCTTTCCCCACCAAAGACAGGAAGCCTTCTTCGAGGGCCACGCCCAGGGCTTCATCTTCCTCGGCGGCGTTCCCCACAGCATCACTTACGACAACCTGAAAACCGCCGTCTACAAGGTTCTTTTGGGCCGCAACCGGATCGAGCAAAACAACTTCGTCGCCTTTCGCAGTCACTACCTGTTTGAAGAGGGTCTGGCCGGTTAGCCAAAAAGGGGCTTCGCCCTTTTACGCCGCTCCCGGGCCGGATTAAAAATCCGTCCCGGTATCGGCGGCTAAAATCATGGGTAGTGGTTAATTAATTGGGCACTACCTGATGAGGAGGCCAAAGAATTGTTTATCCGCTGGAAGGGAAGGTACGCTTATCTGGAACAGCGCTACCTGGATCACGGGAAGGTTAAGTGCCGGGTCGAAATATCTCGGCCAAAATCCGCTTGAGGCATTGGCGAAAATGTTTTCTGGGGGGGTGATTAAAAAATCAAGTGCGATATCGTGAGATTTTTAGCCGGAAAGGTATCCTAAATGTAAAAGCAAATTAGTTCCTGATAATCATAACTAATACATAAGGGTGGTAAACTTTTCGAAGATCAATTGGTCAATTTTTGATTGACAAAAGCACACCGCGGTAGCAATTAAAGAAGTACCGTAAATATCGCTAATTTCTTCAAGCATTCGAAAATCGGGTGGCCGTACAAGGTATTTTCTAACTTCTGAGGCAGGCAGAAGAAATTCTGCTGCAAATTCGTTGGCTTCATTTTCTAACTTTTTGCTTCCTTGATAGCGCTGGATATCCTTTGCCAGACATTGATACATCTGTCCCTGATGGTGGGGTGTATAGAAGTGACCAATCCATGAGCAAGCGTGAAACGTTTCCGGCTTTCGTAACGAATATTACTGTTAATCAAAATGCGTGCCTGGCAGCCATCCATCAAAAGACAACCGTCAATGCTCTCAAATGGTTCTTCGTAATAATGTAATCCTAATTCTTTTATTACGTGAAATAGATTAACGGGGCCTGATATTTTTAACTGATCACGTAACTTTCGGGCATGATGAAAAGGAGGTAGAGACGGGACTTACCTCCTTTTTAAGCCCGGCGCCGATTCATTTCCGCCAAGTGCCTTTTTATAATCTCCTGATCATTTTCTTTAAGTGCCTCTTTTTTACTGTTTCGCGCTGCCATAGTCGCTACCTGCTCTTGATCGGGCCGACCCTTTACGAGCGCGAGGATCTGGTCGCGAAAAAAGCGCCATTCCCGCCCCACTTTAGCTGCCGGCAACTTCCCCGTGCGGACCAGGTTATAAACCGTTTGATTGCTCACCCGGAGCAGATCGGCTACCTCCTCGACATTCATAATTTCCGGGTAATCGGAGGCTTGCAGGGTTCCCTGGATGAGACCCTGCATCATCCGGACGTCATCAGGTTCGTAGGCCTCTTCACCACATTCCTTACACACCCAGGCTTCCACCCCCCGAAAAACGATCGTCCTTCCTTTCCAGGTGGCCTCTACATCTTTTTTCATTTTTTCCATTTTGCCGGAACAGATATAGCATTCCATCTTGATCCCCTTCCCCTTTCCCTTTTATCGTCTCTTTTTAAAAGGGCCGAGGTCTTCCCACGCTTCCTCGCGGAAGCGACAAACAGTGACAATTACCGGTCGGGGGTAACGAAGCGCGACCACCAGATAAAATTCCTTTCCGTCTGCATCCACTCCCGACAACAGGACTTTTACGTCCCTTTCGTGCTTTTGTACTTCAATTACCTCTCCTTCGGCAGCACATTTGTTTACGTCTTCTTCGGCGATGTTGCGTTCCCCCATTCTTTGCAAAACATGCTTAGAAATGATATAGGTGCGCTCCTTTGCTGCCTTCCGGAGGAGAACCACCCAGGGCGTCAATAATAATTTGCCCCCTTTTATAATTTATTATAAGTTATTATAAAATGCAATAACCCGCTTAAAAAAATTTTAGAAAAGGGTAGCCACCGCAACCTCCCGTTGCTCCAGGACATCTCCATTGTCGGCGTCGATGAGCCTGACCACAAGCCGCTCCGGCAACTGACAATTCCAGCAACAGATATTTTGTTCTCGGGAGAATTCTTTTGGCAGGAATATAGTTTTCGATAATCCTTATGGCTTGACTGTATTCCTTGATTTTCAAATAACCCAAAAGATATTTTATATCCTCAAGATCGCTGCTTTCTCCGAGCCTGGCCGAGTAACACTTCAAAGCAAACATATATTCAGGGGCCGGGGTGTAAACGATTAAATTACTAAATTTTTTATAAACCCTGACGTCACTTTTCTCAGAGAGAAATCCTTTTACGGAATCATTTAACCAACCTTTTTTTAATCCGTATTCTTTCCTTACTTACTCAGCAATTTTATAAATAGCATTTTTAGGTCCTTGTCATCGGGCCAGTGGCTGCAACTTCAACAGACTATGGTCAAACATGGAGCCTTGTCCAACTTTCAGTACCCTTGTTATCGGGCCAGTGGCTGCAACTTTTAGTTTCATCAGTTTCCCAGGGCGTAAACGCCGTTTTCCTGGAGCACGCCCAGGCTCCTGACAATCACGACCTGGAGCTCATTGGCCTGCTTCTTGTTTTCGGGACTGGTTATTTTCACGATTTCCTGCCCGGCCTCTGCCGCCGCCAGGTCAAGATTCAACACACTGCATCACCTCCTGCGCAGGCAAGCTTTTTTATCCGCCCGAAACCGCGGGTGCCCATGCCGCCCACGCCCAGATACTCGAACCACGCGATGCCGGAAGCAACAACGTCGACGGGGGAGTTCCACGTCGTACCCAGCGGCGCGCCGGCGTTCTCTTTCCAGCCTGTCCCCTTTTCATCCGGACAGGCCTGCCTTTCCACCGGAAAAGGGCCCCGTTTCTTTTCAGGCGAAGCGCTGCCGCTTTTGTGGTCGCTATTCTTCGGAACGAGCAAGCGGCGCATCAGACAGCAAACCAAAGGAATTCCCTCCCCCGCCGATAAATTTAAGCAATAACCACCAACGGGAGGAGGATCCAATGCCTAAAAGGAGATTGTCTATGCGCAAGATCAAAGAAATTTTACGGTTAAAATGAGAACTTAACCTGGGCGTCCGGCAGATCGCCCGCAGCTGCAACTTATCCCACAGTACAGTCAGCGAATACCTGGCGGAGAGCCCAGGCGGCCGGGATAAGTCAAGTCGTCGCCTGGTCAAGGTAAAATGCCTTCCTGAATTCACATGGTTTTATGTTGGTAGTGCCTGATTATTTGATCACTAACGGGGAGAGACAATGATGGATTCACTACCTTCTATGACCCCAATCCTCCTTTTCTCTGGCAAGAAGAACTTAATTATTAATGCTTCGAAATGTTGTTACTCCACCCCGGCTGGAGCGGCGGCAGCCGGTTGGTGGTGAGTAAGATTAAAATTTAAGCCGCCCCTCCAGGACATGGGTGGACCATGACCGCCGGGTAATAGGTGGTAAGAAAATTTTTCTAAATTTATCCACCGCATACACTAAAGTACGGGCAGGAGCCGGGACAGTTCTCCGGCCGGCCGGGGTCGATTTCTTCCGCCACCAGCCGGGCCTTTTCGTCCCGCGCTTCGCAAAACCACTGGCGCAGTTCGTCGCTGATGATGTGCAGGTCTTTTTTAATGATCAGCCGGTCGTCTTTAAATTCGACGTAAACCAGGCAGCCCAGGTTGACCGGGAATTCGTGGATTGCTTCCATCACCAGGGCGTGCCAGGGGCGGCTGGGGCCAGTTCCAGCCGCGCAGCTCCTCGGCCACGCCGGTCTCCCTGGCCCGGGGCAAAAGGCCCCGCAGCAGGTGCTTCTTCTCTTCTTCGGTCAGAAAGTACATTTAAACCACATCCCCGCAAAAATTTTTGTATTCGCAGTCTACGCAGCGGCCCCGGCGGCGCGGCGCTTCCGGAAAAATCTGGTTTGCAATAAGGGTGCGGATTTTCCTCATTTTCTCTTTCACGAAAAGCCGCATCCCGGGCGTTACCTCAACGTAGCAGGCCGCCTTGCGCGGAATGAAATAGACGAACCCGCCGCGCACGGGCCGGCCGTAATAATCTTCCAGCAAAAGGGCGTAAGCCGTGAGCTGGTATTTGTGGCTGACGGCCAAACGGTGGCCGGTGTTTTTGAACTCTACCGGGAAACAACCGGCCGGAGTAACCAGGTGCATGTCCAGGACGCCCTGCAGGCCCAGCCTCTCGGAAGCCAGAAAAGTGTGAAAATAACGCTGCCCTTCGTCCAGCCGGTAGGCGCGCAGCCCGCGCCGCTGCTCCAGGCGCAAGGTCTCCAGGTGGGCCAGGGAACCCTCCTCCATTTTGGCCGTGACTTTCTTGTCCACGGGCAGGACGTAGGTAAAATAGATGATCCGCGGGCAGTAGAAGTACTGCTTGAGGTCGGAAACCCTTAACAAAAACAAACCAATCACCGGCCTAAAAAATCAGCCTTCCGGATCGCCTTTCGGGAAACTCCAGCCGTAAAAAGGCCAGAGGTAAGTTCCCGGAAAGTGCCACATGCCGTCCAAAATATGGTGAAAGAAACTGCCCCCGGCAAGCACCAACACCCCCGGCCTTTTATACTTAACCCAAAAGAATATCCCTGTCCCTACAAGGAGCAACAAAAAAATGAGCATATGCGCGTAGATACGCCCGTTACCAAGAGTGGCTTTGAAAACCAGGCCGCCCAGGGGCTTGTCGATAATGTCGGGGAGCAGGGAGCCCAACAACACCAAACGGTAATCTATTAATTCGGTAAACTTTTTCTTCCCTATGGGAGAGCATTACTTTCTCAAGGGTTTGGGCAGCGGCAAGGGTTATTCCCAGGTGGCCGAAAAGAAGCATGGTTTGCGATCCCTTTATCTTGAAATTTTACGTACCGCATCTGTTGTAATCCGCCAGACTTTACTGGGAGACTTAGAAATTTCATAATTCCAAAACTTCATGGTAACCGCAAAACTTTCGCAAATTGCTCCGCAGTCACAATAGCGATATCCTCATAAGACCCCAGGCGCAGCAGGTGTTTATCGCCGGTAACCACCCACGGGGCTTTACCGCCCGCCGCACACTCTAAAACCATATTGTCTTTGGGATCTGCGGATACGACCACAATTTTCTCTTCCGGGTGGACCATAACCACCCAGGGGAACGACAGAAGCCTTTCCAACGCGTGCAGCCGCTTTTCCGCCGGGCCGAGGGCGTCGAATTTGGCCCTCGCCAGGACGGCGGCGTATTCTTTTACCAGATCCGGGCTTACCACAGGTGAAAACCGGTTAAAAACCCAGGCGTCGAGTACCCTGGCCGGGTAACTTTTCTTGCTCAGCATACCCGAGACCAGAACGCTGGTATCGATCACTGCCCGCATCCACGCACTTCCTCTATTTCCGCGAGAACGTCTTCTTCGGTGATACCTGCTTCCTCGCCCCGCTGGCGCATCACGTCCAGGATGGCCTTAAGCTCCAGTTGCCTGGCCTTCTCGGCGAGCTGTTTCAGTTCCTCGTAAAAAGAATAACCGATGAGAACACCTTTAGGTTTTGAACGCGAGGAGATGATCACCACTTCGCCCTTTTCGGCCCGGTCCACGTATTCTCCCAGCCGCGGCCTTAGCTGGTCCACCCCGATGATTTTTTCCATAATCGTCACTCCAAATATTTATCTTAACCTTAAACTTTACCTCTATGATAACACCTGGCAGCAAAGTTGTGAAGCTGAAAACTTGGGTAAAATTTTGCGCCGGTGTTTTTCGCCCCCTCACTCCCGTCCAAAGTCATCCTCAAACCGCACTATATCGTTTTCCTCCAGGTACTCGCTTAAGCTGCACTTCGATGACCTCCAGGGTCACCTTTCCCGGGTTCTCCAGGCGGTGCCTTTTTCCGCTCTGCACAAAAGTGCTTTCCCCGCTGCGCACAGGTTCTTTCTGGAGAAGATAAGCAACCTGGATGCGACAACGTGATCCGTCCCACTTGCCTCTGTGTAAGCAAGAACCGTCCCCACTTGTTGGGCAGCCTGCTACCGTCACCATGACCCTTACTGAAGAGATTTACCAACTGCCCTTCTTATGATGAACTGCGCCTCTTCCAATGTGTTGGCGGCAAACACTTCTTCCATGATTCTGTCCAGGATTTCCGTGCTGGCCACCCGCTGGATTTTTTCCATCACTTCGCCGGCGTCGGCGTTAAATCTGCGCACCATGAATTTGCTGAATCTGGGGTGTCGGTCAAAGATGAGAAAGTCTACGTTCTTTTTGTACGCTTCCGCAGTTTCCGCCAGGTCGGCCCAGAACAGGAGGCGGTAGGCCAGGTCGGACCTGGGCTGGACGCCTTCCAGAATGAGCCTTCTGACTTCCTGGCCGAACTCCGTCTGGCCGGGGTGTTTGACGATTTCCACCTTGTGACCTTCCCGGCGGAGCTTTTCGGCTAGCAAGCGGACCTGGGTGCTCTTGCCGCAACCGTCGATTCCCTCGAAGCAAATAATCAAACGTTTCACCGTCCTTTTGCTGAAATTAAAAAAGCCGCTCGGGCTTCGAAGTAGAGAAGCCGGGCGGCTTTTTTCGCAGAAAACTATAAAGGGGCGGACTGCCCCTTTTTAAAACGATTCTTTTGAAATTACACGGGTTCGGCGACCCGCGCGGGAGGTTTTCTCCTTCCGTGGAACTTCGCAGGATTAAGACCCGCTCCGGCGCTGTTTAGGCACCGGTAAAAAACGCTGGCGGTTTTACGTCTCCCAGCAAAGATAACTTCCCTTGGGGAAAATTATACAACGGGTGCAGAAAATAAGCAAGCCCCGGGGAAAAATTTCCTCCGGGGCTTGCGAACGGCGAATATTAAAAAATACTCCGGTGTATTCAAGCGCAACTAACGGTTTTCCCAGAGTTTAAACTTTTTTCCCGCATTTTTCCCAGCCACTCCCACCAGGTCAGCCCCGGGTAAGGCTGTACCGGGCAAGGCCGGAATTTCAGACGGGAAAATTCCATACCGGGGAATGACGCTTTAATTTTGTCCGCCGCTTCTTCGGGGTCTACTGCCACTACGCGGCCCTGCAGGTAAACCATTTTTTCCTCCCATTAAAAAAGTTTAAGAAGCCTCAGCCGAATGGCACACCGGCCGTCCGGCGCTCTTTCCGACACTCCGAGCACCGCAGGGCAAACGTAAGCGCAGAGCGCGATGGACCAGCCTACGCCGTGTTTTTTGCTGACATCTTCGATTTCTCCGGCGTGTTCCTTTAGCAAAAATTCTCCTATCGGACAGTGCCCAAGGCGGTTTTCGGGTTTGACCCGTAGAGCTCCCTCGCCTGCCCTAAAAGCAGTTCGTTGCGATCAATTCCGTGATAAGCGGAAATTTTTTCTGCGGGCAGCAGGCCGGTTTGTTTGCCGCCCGGCGCGGCGGCGGGATTGGCCGGGCCGGTAAGCAACTCCCAGCCGTCGCCGCTGCCGTAGCCGAGATCACAGACGCGCAAGTCCTCCCGGCAGCGGCTCAAAGCAGCCAGAAACGGGCGGCAAAAAGCGCGCGTAACCTCGTCTTCCCAAAACCGCCGGACATTATCGTACTTCCCGCCCAGGCCGGAAGGTTTTGCGTAGCGGCCGGTTTGAACTGCCTGGCTGTAGACCCGATCGACGCTCATGACCTTTACCGCCTCTTTTCCCGGGCATACCGGTTGGCCGTCTCCACCGCCGCAAAAGCGTCCGGGCAGTGAGCGTCGGCCCCGATTTCCCGGGCAAATTCCCGGGAAGTCGGCGCTCCTCCGATGAGTACCTTTACCTCTTAGGTCATTCTTTCCCTCCCCTTAAGCATTCTGATAATTATCCTCGTCTTTTTATCCCCTGCATTAGAGAAAGAGATGCTCGGGTTTCTTTTAGACCTTATGTTTTTGATTTCGACTTTATCAGTTCGACCCACCTTCGCATTTCATCAGCGGCAATCTCCCGTGCACCAAACCCGAAGGCAAGGGCTACCGCCAAAGCAACAGCACCCACCAGCAAACCAAAAGCCAGGATGATAATCTCGTTGGCCAGACCCATCTCCCGCAATGACATAGCGCCAGCCAGGACCAGGATGGCAACCCGCGCGGCTAACGCCAGCAAACCGGCCTGTGCCGAACCGCTAGCCTGAATAGTTTTGGCTGCCAGATTTGCTAAAAAGAAACCGATACCGAAGACAATGAAACCTAAGACCACATGACCGGCAAAGCTCGTGAATCTCGCTACCAGCTCGGCCACTGAGCCAAAGCCCAACAACTGCAGCGCTTCAATGCTGGCAAATAACATAATGCCCACCAGCACCAGGTAACCGACAATCTCTGAGGGCGTTCGTTCTCCCTCGGCCGGTTCCTTCTTGACCAAACCCAGTCGAAGCAACACAACGTTAAAGCCCATACCCGTCAGTAGCCTAGTAATTAATTCGGTCACTACGCGCCCCACTACGTAAGAAATCGCAATTAACAGAAAGGCAGCAAAAATGGCCGGTAACGCGCCCAGGATCGTATCCAACATTTTGGAGGCTGGTTGTGTGATAGCCTCCAGCGCCAGAGCGTTTAAGGCGGCGATTAGTACAGGGATGAGGATCAGGATGTAGAGTGCCAGGCCCAATAGCCCCGACAGCGTTTGCTTCTCCAGCACCTTGTTCAGTCCCATCCGTTCACCCAATTGGTCGGCGCCTGCTGCAGCCAGCACATTGGTAACAATCCGCTGGGCGATACGCGCACCGAACCAGCCGATAGCCAGAATCAGAATAGCGGCGAAGATGTTAGGTAGAAAAACCAGGATCTTGTCGACCATTCCCTGAACCGGCACGAGTACCCCTTCCAAGGCCAGGGCATCCAAGATAGCAGGAAGAAAAAGCAGGAAGACCAGCCAATACACAACATCGGAGATTATTTTTGCTTGCGAAACCCGCTTCTCATCTTCCAAGCTGATCTTATTGGCCAGTTCCTTGTCAATTTTGACCAGTCGCAACGCCCGCAAGATAATAAATTTCAGAACATTGGCTACAACCCAAGCAATCAACAGTAAAATCCCTGCGCCAACAATTCTTGGGGCATAGTTAAAAACCTGAATCAGCAGTTGGTTTAGCGGCTCGGTAATGAGCGTAAGGCCCAATGTTTGAAAAAAAGCCACCAGCACAAAAAACATGGCCAGGTAGTAAACGCCTTTACCCACCAAACGAGCCACATCAATACTTTTTGCTTCTTTTTCACCAGCGATCCACAAACCCAGTCGCTCATCTAGCTTCGTGCGGCGGAGTGCGCCCCGCGCACCGGAAGACAATACCAGGGCCACCAACCATCCGACAACAAGAACGAGCAAGGCGGTAAGGAGGTGAGGAATTCCTCCTCCAACCAACTGAGCAACTTGTTCTTGAAGTGTCTGAACGAAATACACCAAACATTTCCTCCTTCGAGTAATATCTGATATTCAATTAAGGAACCAAAATTATCAATATTGGTTACTGAATGAACCCGTTTCTCGTTATAAGCACGGATAAAACTTACAACAGCTGCATACACTTGGGCATAGCTGGCAGACTCGTAACGCGATAGGCATCCCTCCTTAAATAACATACAGGCTCCCGGAAGACCCCCCGAGTCTTCGGCAAGGCCTTTTTTACCCGCTGGTTATCTTTGGTTTGCGACTTAGAAATAAAGCAGTTGTCTGCCAGACCATGGATTAAAAAGTTTTGATTACCTTAAAACTATTTACCTATGCTACTGTTAATCACCCTGGCCAGGTCGCTGATGCTTTTAATCCCCAGCTGCTCGGCGTCCTTTTTGCGCATCATGATCGTATAAGTGTTATCAAACCTGGCGTAGGGCAGCCAGACCAGTTTATGTTTGGCCAGGTCTTCTTCTTTCACCTTCTGATAGGCTTCTTCGG
>JBFLZY010000058.1:0-17974 GCA_040755975.1 Bacillota bacterium
ACGATCAAAAGCTGGACGCCCCTTCGGGTACGGCCCTGACGACGGCCCGGGCGCTGCTGGCGGCCAGGGGGGATGGGCAGCAGGGGCCGCGCACCGAAATAGAGAAATTGCCCGGCGCCCGGGGAGGGTGTTTTGACGGCGGGATTCGCCTGCACAGCGTCCGGCTGCCGGGGCTGGTTGCCCACCAGGAGGTGATCTTTGGCGGCCTTGGCCAGACGCTAACCATCAGACATGATTCCATTTCCAGGGAATCTTTTATCCCCGGCGTGCTGCTGGCCGTCCGGAAAGTAATGAACCTTGACAAAATCGTTTTTGGCCTGGAAAACCTGCTTTTTGAATAACCAAAAAACGATTGCCGGCCACGCCCCCGGCCCCCCTGCTCTGGAAATATCCCTTTGCCCGCCGTTCGTTTGCCGTAGCTCCGATGCTCCGGGCAAATCGAACGGCGGGCCGGGAATTTTCATCCCCTGTTGGTGCCGCGAAAAAAGCGGCATGGTGGTCTATAAGGGCAAAACACAAATTTACCGAAGGCGTTTTCTGACGACCGACGACCGACGACCATTTCAGACAAGCACCTCCCTTTTTGGCAGGTCATATATTGAAAGTAAAATACGACGAAGGTCGGATTAGTGGTTAGTGGTTAGTGGTGAGGATTTTAAGTTGGCGACTTCCCCGAGAGCTTTTCGACAAAAGAGGGGGTCTGCCGGCTTGAAGATCCCAACGACCCACCACCCACCACCAACGACCAAAAGGGACGGTGGCCTGCCATGGACGCCCGGTTGCCCGGGTTAAAAATTGCCGTTTTAGGCGGCGACGCCAGAGAGGTCATTCTGACCGAGCATCTGGCCGGTCTTGGTTTGCGGGTGCGGGTGTTCGGTCTCCCGGTGGCGAGGGGGGAAAACATTACCGTTTGGGAAAGCCCGGCCGAAGCTTTGCGGGAAGCACAGGCAGTGATTCTGCCCGCTCCCGGCGTAAACGAGCGGGGCGAATTGTATTGCCCTTTCCTGGAAAAGCCCCCGGTTATTGCCGAAGAAGATTTAAGCTGTCTGCCGGCCGGCACGCCCCTTTTTGTGGGGGTGGCGGGCGGCTTCTTAAAAAATATTGCCGGCCGGCGGGGGTGTAAGCTTGTGGAAGTGCTCGCTTTAGACGAAGTAGCCATTTTAAACTCCATCCCTTCCGCCGAGGGGGCCATTCAGCTGGCCATGGAAAAGCTGCCCATCACAATTCACGGCAGCGAAAGTTTTGTGCTGGGTTTTGGGCGGACGGGGGCAACGCTTGCCCAACTGCTGGTGGCTTTGGGGGCGCGGACAACGGTGGTGGCCCGGAATCCCGCCCAGCGCGCCCGGGCCTACCAGATGAACTGCCGCCCTTGCGATTTTCCGGAGCTGGCCGCTTTAATCGGCAAAGCGGAGGTTATTTTTAATACCGTTCCCGCCCTGGTGCTTACCGAGCCTTTGCTGCAAAAGGCTTCCCCGCAGGTTTTGATTATTGATCTGGCTTCTTTCCCGGGAGGCGTTGATTTTGAAGCGGCAAGGCGTTTGGGCATCAATGCCGTCCTGGCGCCCGGTTTGCCCGGGAAAGTTGCTCCGAAGACGGCCGGCCGGATTCTCTCCCGGGTGATTCCCAGGCTCCTGGCCGAACTGCTGTCCTGACGGCTTAAATGATCACCGGCCTTCGTTTCCGGGAGGTGCCTGGCATGCGCTTAGCCAATGTACGGGTTGGATTTGCTCTCACCGGGTCGCACTGTACAATTGCTGAGGTTATCCCCTGCCTGCGCGAACTGGTTCAAGAAGGGGCGGTTGTTTACCCGATTGTCAGTCAGGCGGTCGCGCAAACGGATACAAAATTCGGGTCGGCCCGGCAATGGAAGGAGATGCTGACGGGGATCACGGGCAAACCCGTGATTGACACAATTGTCGGCGCCGAACCCATCGGGCCGGAAAAAATGCTGGACGTAATGGTGGTGGCCCCCTGTACGGGAAACACCCTGGCCAAACTGGCCAACGGGATTGTGGACGGCCCGGTGTTAATGGCGGTAAAGGCTCACTTGCGCAACCAGCGGCCGGTCGTTCTGGCCATTTCCACCAACGACGGCCTGGGGATGAACGCCAAAAATATCGGGTTGCTCCTGAACACGAAAAACATTTACCTGGTTCCTTTCGGGCAGGACAACCCGAAGGAAAAACCGAACTCTTTAAAGGCAAAAATGGACCTGCTCCTGGATACGGTCATCATGGCGTTGGCCGGCAAGCAATACCAGCCCTTGCTGGTGCAGGTCAGCTAACCGGTGAACGAATTTTGTTGAATAATGAGAACTTTTTCCGAGGTCTTGCGCCCGTCGAACAGAAAAGTTAAAATATACGAGTAAGCTTTTCTTTTTTTGTGCCCCAAACAATTTTTGTTCAATTTTCTTATTCGTTTCGCTTTTGGCGCCTTGGCGGTGAATTTATTACCAAAGGAGATGAGCGTCGTTGCCGGAGTATAATGTGGTAGTGGTGGGCGCAGCCGGGGCGGTTGGCCAGGAGATTTTAAAGGTTTTGGAGGAGCGGCGGTTTCCCGTCGGCCGTCTCAAGCTTTGCGCCACTTCCCGCTCGGCGGGCAAACGGCTCGTTTTTCGCCACGAAGAATATTGCGTTGAAGAAACGACCCCCGATTCCTTTACCGGCATGGACATCGCCTTATTTGCCGGCGGGGCGGCAAGTCTGGAGTTTGGTCCGGCGGCGGTGGAGAAGGGCTGCGTGGTCATTGACAACAGCAGCAATTTTCGCCTGGACGCGGAGGTCCCCCTGGTCGTTCCGGAGGTTAATCCGGAAGATGTTAAGTGGCACCGGGGGATTATCGCCAACCCCAACTGTTCGACGATCATTATGGTCGTACCTTTAAAGGCCATCCATGACGAGGCCGGTGTCAAGAGGGTGGTCGTCTCCACCTACCAGGCCGTCTCCGGAGCGGGCCTGGAGGCCATTGCCGAGTTGACGCACCAAACGAAGGCGGTTTTGGAAGGTGGTGAATACCCGCCGAAAGTTTTTCCCTACCCGATTGCTTTTAATTTGCTTCCCCACATTGATGTATTTCAGGAAATGGATTATACTAAAGAAGAATGGAAGATGGTGAAAGAAACCCGCAAAATCATGCACGCCCCCGACCTGGCGATTACGGCGACCACCGTGCGCGTGCCGGTCTACCGGAGTCATTCGGAGTCGGTCAACGTGGAAACACACGAAAAATTAACCGCCCGGCAGGCCCGGGAGGTTTTGGCCAGGTTCCCCGGGGTGATTGTTTTGGACGACCCGCCCAATAAACAGTATCCGATGCCCCTGTTTTGTTCTCACCGCGACGAAGTTTTTGTAGGCCGGATCAGGGAAGACAATTCGCTGCCCAACGGTCTTAACCTCTGGGTGGTGGCCGACCAGTTGCGGAAAGGGGCGGCGACCAACGCGGTGCAAATTGCGGAGTTAATTATTCAGTATGGTTGTTTACGGGGGAGATAAGAACGGGCATGCGTTTCATCATCCAAAAATTCGGCGGCACTTCCGTCGCCACCCCGGAATTGCGGGAGCGGGTGGCCGGGAAAATCATCGCCGCCAAAGAAGAGGGTTACCTGCCGGTGGTGGTCGTTTCGGCCATGGGCCGGGCGGGGGACCCTTACGCCACCGATACTTTAATTAATTTTGCCCGGCAGGCGCACCGGGATCTTTCAGCCCGGGAGATGGATCTGCTTATGTCCTGCGGTGAAATTATTTCCGGGGTGACCATGGCGGGCGTGTTGCAAAAGGCCGGCCACCCGGCGGTTTTTTTAACGGGAGCGCAGGCGGGCATCATCACCGATAACACCTTTAGTGAGGCGCGGATTCTCAAGGTTAAGCCGGAAAACATTTTAAAGCAGGCAAAAGAAGGCAAGGTTGTCATTGTCGCCGGTTTTCAGGGAGTTACCGAAGACGGTGAAATTACCACCCTGGGCAGAGGGGGGAGCGATACCACCGCCGCTGCCCTGGGGGTGGCGTTGAACGCCGCTTACGTGGATATTTATACCGACGTGGAGGGGATCATGACCGCCGACCCCCGGATTGTGAGCGGGGCGCAGGCTTTGGAAAAAGTTACTTACGACGAAATTTGCCAGCTTGCGCACGAGGGGGCGAAGGTGGTTCACCCCCGCGCCGTCGAAATTGTCATGCAAAAAAACATTCCCTTGCGCGTGCGTTCAACTTTTAGCGATACCCCCGGCACGCTGGTGACCAGCTCCGGAGAAGTTTACCAGGGCGCCGTTGATATTACCAGAGACCGTACCATCACGGGAATTACCCAGATTCCCAATCTGGTGCAGTTTAAAGTAGCCACTCCGGAAAGGGGAGCGCAAGGTTTAGCCCAGCAGCGGCGGCTTTTTAAAAGTCTGGCCCTGTCCGGGATCAGCCTCGATTTTATCAACGTTTACCCGGAGGAAGTGGTTTTTACGGTCAAGGAGGAAGTGTGGCAAAAGGCGGCGCAAATTCTGGAAAATGCCGGGTACGCAACAAAAACGACGCCCGACTGCGCGAAAGTGGCGGCGGTGGGCGCCGGCATGACCGGCGTGCCGGGGGTAATGGCGGGCATTGTGGAAGCATTGACACGCGAGGATATTCAGATTCTGCAGGCGAACGATTCCTATACGACCATTTGGGTATTGGTGAAAAGAGAAGATATGGAAAAAGCTGTCCGGGCATTGCACCGCCAGTTTTTAGAACGCTAAAAGAGTGATAAGGAAGGTGAAAAGTCTTGGCTACTGATTTTGGGCGTGTGCTCACTGCCATGGTGACGCCCTTCGACAAGGATATGGCGGTAAATTATGACCTGGCCAGGAAGCTTGCCCGACACCTGGCCGAATCAGGCTCCGATGGCCTGGTGGTGGCCGGCACCACGGGCGAATCACCCACCCTGTCCAAAGAGGAAAAGATCGAACTGTTTCGCGTGATCGTTGAGGAAGTCGGCGGCCAGGCGATTGTCCTTGCCGGCACAGGCAGCTACGACACGGCCGGCAGCGCGGCCCTCACCCAGGCGGCGGAAAAAGTCGGCGTGGACGGCGTGATGCTGGTTGCGCCGTATTACAATAAACCTTCCCAGGAAGGCCTGTATCAGCATTTTAAAACCATCGCCAAAAGCACGAACCTCCCTGTTCTGCTCTACAACATTCCCGGACGCACGGGGGTGAACATGCTGCCGGCAACGGTTGCCCGGCTGGCGGAAATTGATAATATCGTCGCCATCAAAGAGGCGGCCGGGAGCATGGACCAGGTGAGCGAGTTGCGCCGGCTTCTCCCGGATCACTTTGCCATTTACAGCGGCGATGATTCCTTAACCTTGCCCATGCTTTCCCTGGGGGCCCGGGGTGTGGTCAGCGTGGCCGCGCACGTCGTCGGGCCGCGGATCAAAGAAATGGTTAACGCCTTTATGGCCGGCAACGTGACTTTGGCCACCCAGATCCACCTGCAGCTTTACCCCATCTTCAAAGGCCTGTTTATTACCACCAACCCCGTGCCGGTGAAGGCGGCTCTGAATATGCTCGGGCAACAGGTAGGACCGCCGCGCTTGCCCCTGGTGGAAGCCACGCCCGCGGAAAAGGAGAGCGTCAAGAAGGTGCTTTCCGAACTAAAACTTCTGTAGCCCAAAGGCCCTTAAGCCGTTGGCGGCCGGCCGTCAGCTTTTAAGTTTTTGGGCATCCCGGTAAGCCCCGGCCAATCGTTGACGGCTGAATTAGTTACTTTAAACATCCTCCGTTTGGGGCAAGAGAATCTTAGGCTGTTTTAACTTGTTTATTGTGAAGGCAATATTTTTTAAAATTGGGTGAATTGGCGGTTTTATCACCAAATAAAGACGTACGGACGGGGTCTTAACGTGGCGGTCAACGTGAGCGAAGTATTAAAAAGTTGCGTCCCCTTCAGCTCTTTAGGTGACGAGGCCCTGGCGGAACTGGCTGAACATGTGGAAGTGAAAACTTACCCCAAGGGATCTTACGTTTTCCGGCAGGGCCAACAGAGTCTGCAGGTCCTTTTTTTAATTGCTGCCGGGTTGGGGGAGGTAACTTTAACCGACGACCGGGGCCAGGAAACGATTGTAAGCTACCGCCGGCAGTACGATTTTTTTGGTGAAACGGCGCTGTTAACCGACAAGTCGTACGGGGGTTCGGTGCGGGCGGCGGAAGATCTCACCTGCCTGCTGGTCCCGCGCGAAAAGGTAGAAGAATTAATTGCCAGCCACCCCGAGTTTTCCAGCTTTTTTACCGCGCTGCTTTCCGAGCGGCTGCGCATGCTCTACGAGGAAACGGTCGCGCAGCAGTCTTACGAAGCGTACAGCACGACGGAATCCCCCCTTCTGCGCAAAAGGGTGAGCGAAATAATGACGCGCTTTCCCGTTACCTGCCACCTACAGACGCCGGTAACGACCGTCGCTCGCCTGATGGCTGACTACCGGATTAGCTCGGTAATTGTCGTCAACGACGCGGGTTATCCTGCGGGTCTGATCACTGAAAAAGACCTGGTACATAAAGTGGTTACCCGCCCCTCCTGGCAGGCGGAGAACCTGACCGCCGACCTGGTGATGGATGAAAAGCTGGTTAAATTGCAGATCGACGACTTCTACAACCAGGCGCTTTTGGCCGTGGTCAAGCACCAGGTAAAACACCTGGTGGTGATGGACGGGGAGCAGCTGGCCGGCATCCTTACCTTAAGGGATTTGATTAAAACCAGGAGCGTCGGGAGCCTTTGGGTTACCGATAAGATCGAGACGGCCAAAAATCTGGACGATCTGGCCAGAATCGGCCAGGAAGTGGATAATTTCTTAAATGCCCTGGTGGCCGAGCGGGCTTCGGTGCCGGAACTGTTCGAGATTATTGCCGAGATGCACGACCGGCTGATCTGCCGGGTGATCGAATTATGCGCGGAGGAAATGGTTAAAAAGGGTTACGGCCCGCCTCCCGCGGAATATTGCTGGGTCAATATGGGCAGCGCCGGCCGCAAGGAGCAAACCCTGCGCACCGACCAGGACAACGCGATCATTTACGCCGACGGCGACCCGGCGAACGCCCAATATTTTCAAACTTTGGGCGCCCGGGTGGTGGAGGAACTGGTGCGCGCCGGCTTTGCCTGGTGCAAGGGCGGGGTGATGGCGTCCAACCCCCAGTGGTGCCGCCCTTTAAGTCAGTGGAAGGAAGTAGTTACTGTCTGGATTACCCGCGCCGAACCGGAAGACATCCGGCTGCTGACCATCCTTTTGGATTTCCGGCCGGTGTACGGGGCGAAAAATCTGGGCCACGAGCTCTGGAGTTACATTTTTAGCGTTTTTAAAAAGCCCGGAAAAGCATCGCACTTTTTAACCGAGGAAGAAGTGCGGGTGCGCGTACCCCTGACTTTTTTCGGCGGGTTTGCAACCGAAAAGGCGGGGCCGCATAAAAATGAAATAAACCTCAAAGACGCCTGCCGGCACATCATCAATTGCGTGCGCGTCTTTGCCGTGAGAAACGAGATTGCGGAATCTTCCACCCTGGGCAGGCTCGCGCAAATTATCGAAAAACAGATCCTGTCCAGGGAGGACGGCGAGTTCGTCCAGAATGCCTTTGAAACCCTGATGATGCTGCGGATCCGCGAAAATTTAAAAAAGGTCAAGCAGGGCAAAGAAGCGGACAATTATATCAACCCTTACCGCTTAAACAAAACCGAGCAATCGCTGCTCAAGGACGCCTTGGCGGCCATTTTGCGCCTGCAAAAACTCACCAGCGGCCACTTCACCGATTACTGGCTCCGCTACCTTACTTCGTAGACCTCCCTGCCGCTTTTTAGCGGCACCAACAGGGGATAAAAACTTCCGGCCCGCAGCTCTTAAGCGACGGCAAACGAACGGCGGGCAAAGGACTATTTCAGGGTAGTAACGCCGGAGGATTAAACGATATGCTGAACACGCTTCTTCAAAAAGTAAAGAGTTTTTTTCTTCCCCAACCGGAAAACGGCTGCCCGGACGCCGATACGGCAAAAGAAGTCCGGGAGACTATCGCCAGGAACAATAAAAAGATACCTCCTTCCGCTTTGCTGGATGATCTGCGTTTTGTGGTCATGGACTTAGAAACCACCGGTTTCGAGTACGGCAACGGCGACGAAATTATCGCCGTCGGCGCGGTAACGGTGAGAAACGGACAGATCCGGCGCGAGGAGTATTTTCACCAGTTTGTTTACCCGTACCGGCTGGTGCCCGGCAAAGTGGTCAACCTTACCGGGATCGGCCGGGAGATGCTGGTAGGCTGCCCCAGTTTTCTCGGCATTTTGCCGCGATTTTTGGATTTCATTGGCAGCAGCGTGATTGTCGGGCATTGCGTTGACTTCGACCTTGGTTTTATTAATTCCAAGATAAAAAAATGTTGCCAGGCAAAAATTAAGAACCGGGCGCTGGATACGGCGGTTTTGGCCCGGGCCCTGTACCCGGCGGAGGAGGACTATTCTTTGGACAGTTTGCTGGCCCTCTACGCCATCGAGCCGGCCGGCCGTCACTCCGCTCTCGGTGATGCCCTTTTGACTGCTCAGCTTTTTGTGAATTTACTGGCAAGATTAAAAGAACAAAAAGTTTATACTTTGGAGGATTTGGATCAGTTTTTAAAGCAGCACCTGCAGCTTGGCCAGCAGGAGTCGGTTTTTATCCGGTGAAAGCATTGGGGGAAAACAAAGGGCAGCCATGTGAGGAGTGCCGGGTCAACTGACAACTCCAGGGATTTCGCGGTTTTAGTGGCGAGGGTAAAAATTTGCCGCCGGGTATTAAAAATCCCCCTTGGGTCCGAGGGGGATTTGGTTTTAAGTAACTTCTTTTCAAAAAACAATATGTATGCTAAGATTTAAGCATAATCAAGTTTTTCATTGCGCGGGCAAGCTTTTAAATTATGTTAAGGATGGAGAAGGTTGAAGGAACGAAATTAGCGGTAATTACTCTGGCAGCCCGGGACTCGTTGCTTATCCGGGCGGGCAACTTGTTTTCCGGGAAAGAAGACTTTTGCCAGCGCAATGTGCTTTTGCTCATTGCGGGCGGCCTGATCAAAAAAATCCTTCCGGCCGCCGGCGGGGAAGAAGCCGCCGGCATCATCAAAAGGATGGGCCTTGCCGGACGAACTTCTTTTCTCGACCTCGCGAACCTTACCATTCTTCCCGGAATGGTGGACTGCCACGTGCATCTGGCTTTAGACGGGGTGGATTTTCAAAAAGCAAAAGGACAGTGGGTTGCGCCCGGGAAGGTCGCCGGGCGGGTCGGGCGGCGTTTAGCGGCCACCCTGACCCGGGGAGTGCTGGCGGTAAGGGACGGCGGGGACCGGGCGGGGATTGGCCTGCTGGGCAAGGCAAAAGTCAGGAGCGGCAATCTTCCGGGACCTTATCTGACGGCAACCGGCAGCGCTCTGCGCAAGTCCGGAATGTACGGTTCTTTTTTGGGCGCAGGGGTCGACGGCGACCTGGGCGGCGCTTTGGACCGGCTGGTTGCCGCTGGAGTGGACCAGATTAAGGTGCTGGTTTCGGGCATTGTGAGTTTTACCGAATACGGCCGGGTAGGCCCGCCGCAGTTCAGCCCGGAAGAGCTGGCCTTTTTGGTGGCCAGGGCCCACCGGGCCGGTTTAAAAGTGATGGCCCACGCCAGTTCTGACCTGGCTGTGGTCAGCTCGGCGCGGGCGGGGGTGGATTCCATCGAACACGGGTATTTTATGAGCCGGGCCACCCTGAGGATGCTGGCGGAACTGGGCATTTCCTGGGTGCCCACAGTGGTGCCGGTGGCCGGCCAGGCGGGCCGGAGCGACCTTTTCACCCGGGAGCAGCTGGGAGTAATTGAAAAAACGTACCGGAACCAATTGGAGACGATTGCGGAAGCGGCTAGGCTGGGGGTGGCTGTGGGTGTCGGCACCGACGCCGGTTCCCCGGGGGTGCGGCACGGCGAGGGTTTCCTGCGGGAACTGGCGCTCTACCGTCAGGCGGGGTTGGCGCCGGCGGTGATTTTAAAGGCGGCCACCGTGGCGGGAGCAAAAATTGCGGGGGTCGAACAAGAAGTAGGCCCGCTGGAGGAAGGCCGGCCCGCCAACATGATTGCCGTGGAAGGAAACCCTCTGGCGGACCTGGCCGCTTTGGAGAATGTAAAATATATCATCTTGCGGGGACGGGATTGCGGAGCCGGCAAACTATAGCGGTTTGGGCGCTACGGCCCGGGTTTGCCACCGGGGAGGAGGCAGGGCATGATACTTCGTGAAAAAGGTTTCAAAAATCAAATTCTGATCTTGATTATTATTCTGCTTGTTCTGCCTGTGGTATTGACGTTGTATATGTTGAGGGTGATTCACAGCACCGAGATGCGTTTGGTAGAAACCCATAAAGAAAAGATGGCCAAGGCGATGGGGATTTTGGATACGGGCTTAGAGCACCCTTTTCACGTTATGTTGCAAAAAGCCGGCGCCGCGGAAGCGCCCCGCCGCGAGCAGGTAAAAATATTGAACCGCCAGTTAAAACCGTTGATTGAAGAAGCGCGCCAGAATTTTCCGGGAATGGAAGTGGGTTTTTACGACCGTAACCTGGATATCATCCTGGACGGAGATGAAAACAGTTACGGAGAAAACTTCTCCAAGTGGCGGAAGGCGGCCTTCGACAAAACCATCGGGACGGGCGAACCGGTATTCCAAAACCTGGGCGTTTCCGGGGGCGGGCGGCTGGAGTTGTACCGGCCGCTGGTCCGGGACGGTCAGGTGATTGGCGCCGTGTGGGCCACGGAGCCCCTGACCGGTATTTACCGGCGCCTGGACCAGGTGCAGCGGGACGCTTACCTGGTCATTGCCATCGGGGCCCTGATCGGTTTTGGCGGCGCCTTTACGCTGATCCGTAGCCTGGTTGCTGCCGTCAGGCAGGTAAAAAAGGGCTTAAAGCTGCTGGAGAAAGACCTTGCCCATCCGCTGCCGCCGGCGCCCGGCGAGGTGGGCGAGATCACCGCGGCGATTAACGAACTGGCTGCCAAACTGGTGAGCGTGCAAAACTACAACGAAATCATCCTGGCCAGTATTGACGACGGTGTTCTCGCCGTTAATCTGCAAGGAGAGATTATCGAGATCAATGACGCGGCCAGGGAGATTTTGGAACTTGACCAGAGTTGCCAGGGGCGGGATTTAACGGACGTTTTTCCGGCGGGTTCGCCTTTCAGCCAGAACCTGTTTAAGGCGTTGCAGGAGGGGGCTTTGGTTAAAGATTTGCAGATTGAGCACCCGGTTAACGGCCGCGGCGTGCTGCAGCTTCTGATCAGCACCAGCCTGCTGGTGAACGCCAGGCGGGAAGTGGTGGGCGCCGTGCTTACCTGCCGGGATATCACCGAGCGCGTGCAGATGGAAGAACAAATCCACCGGCAGGAGCGCCTGGCCGCCCTGGGCAAGCTGGTGGCCGGAGTGGCCCACGAAATCCGCAACCCCCTGACGGCGATAAGCGGGTACACCCAGTTCTGGCAAAAAGACCACCCCCCGTCGCCCCGCTCCCTGGCCATCATTCGCCGGGAAATAACCCGGCTCAACAACATCGTGGACCGGCTGCTGCACTTTGCCCGACCGGCCCAGGCCGTGTTCAGCGCCCACGATCTTAACGCGCTGGTGAACCGGACGTGCCAGTTTTTTAACGACGCCTATAACTCCGAAGTTACCATTGAAAAGCAGTTCGGTCCGGGTTTGCCCCCGGCCTGGATAGACCCTGTGCAGATGGAGCAGGTATTGTACAATGTTTTGTATAACGCGGCCCAGGCTATGCACGATCACGGGGTAATCAACGTGGCTACCGAATACAGTTCCGACCGGCATATGTTGCTGGTCAGCATCCAGGATCACGGTCACGGCATTCCCAAAGAAATCATGCCGCACCTGTTTGATCCCTTTTTCACCACAAAACCCAAAGGCGTGGGCTTGGGATTGGCCATCGCCTACGAAATTATGCGCGCTCACGGCGGCGAAATTGAAATAATCAGCCAGGTGGGCCGGGGAACCACCTGCCTGTTGTATATACCTGTAGCAAAGGGAGTTGAAAACGATGCCCACAGTGCTGGTAATTGACGACGAAGAAAGCGTCACCGAATTTTTACGGGAAGTGCTGGAAGACGCCGGCTACCAGGTGGAAACGGCCACCGACGGCTACCGGGCTTTAGAACTGGTTCAGGATTATTCCTTCGACGCAATCTTGCTGGACATCCGCATGCCCGAACTGGATGGTTTGCAGGTGATGGAACGCATCCAGCAAATTGACGGCGCCTTGCCCGTAATTTTAATGACCGCTTTCGGAACCACCGAAATGGCCATCCAGGCAATGAAGGCCGGCGCCTTCGATTATATAGTCAAGCCCTTTAACCTGGATGAACTGATTCTCACGGTGAAAAAAGCCGTCACCATGAAACAACTGGCCAGTGAAGTGGAAATCCTCCGGGGGAATCACGGCGCGGAACAGGCGCCGGTGGAGCTGCCGATGGATATTATGATCGGCCAGTCCCTGCCCATGCAGGCCGTTTATAAAACCATCGGCCGGGTGGCCAGCAGCAACGTGACCGTTTTGATCCAGGGAGAAAGCGGCACCGGCAAGGAACTGGTCGCGCGCGCCATTCACGGCAACAGCGACCGGCGCGGCGGGCCGTTTGTGAAGATTAATTGCGCGACCATCCCCGAAAATCTCATGGAGAGTGAACTTTTCGGCTACGAAAAGGGCGCCTTTACCGGCGCCGGGTCCAGGAAGCCGGGGAAGTTTGAACTGGCCCACCAGGGGACCATCTTTTTGGACGAGATCGGGGAGCTGACCCTGTCCGCCCAGGCCAAACTGCTCCGCGTCCTGCAGGAAAAAGAATTTGAACGGGTGGGCGGGACGGAGAATATCCGGGTTGACGTGCGGATTCTGGCGGCAACGAATAAAGATTTACAGCGTTGCGTTCAGGAAGGCACTTTTCGCGAGGATCTGTATTTCCGGCTCCGGGTGGTGACCATCTGGCTTCCTCCCCTGCGCGAGCATATGGAAGACGTGCCGGTGCTGGCGCGCTACTTCCTGCAGCATTACAGCCGGGAATTAAGCAAGGTCGTGAATGATTTTTCACCTGCGGCCATGCTGATGCTCCAGCAATACGACTGGCCGGGCAACGTCCGCGAACTGCGCAACATTTGCGAGCAGGCGGTAGTTCTGGCGCGCGGGCCAATCATTATGCCGGAGGATCTGCCCTTTTCCTTGCAGTCGTCCAGCCGGGAGCTAAGGGAAGCGGTTCTGAAGCCCGGCATGACCTTAAAGGAAATTGTGGCCGATGTGGAGCGGCAGGTCATCTTAAGGACTTTGCGGGAGCAAAACTGGAACCGCAGCGCCACGGCCAAGGTGCTGGGTCTAAACCGCCGCTCCCTTTACGCTAAAATGAAGGAATACGGCCTGATCTCTTAGCTTCTTCCCGGGAAAGCTGGCCGGTTGCCGGGAAGGGGCGGGTTTCCTCAATAAATTTTTAACATGGGCAATTATTTCTCACCATGGGCAAAAATTGCCCACCCGAGGGGTTGTGGCAGCGCGGCCGGCGGCCTTAAAAAGGCCGCCGGTTCGCGTTTTTTAGGTTTTAAGGACGCGTTTTGGTTGTGGCACAGGTTTTGCTCCTGGAGATAAGTGCAATAAAGGACAAATGTCCAAGGGAAATTAAAAAGTGGGGTAAGGGAACAAATGGAAAAACGGGGGTGAGCGTGGTGTTCGGGCGAGCGGTTTTTTGGGGGATTATTTCACTGGCGGCGTATCTTTTGGTCTTTTTTAATCAGCAAACCGTAACTCATTACTTGACGCAGGGCGGGTTTTGGGCCCTCGCGGTGGTCGCGACGGCCCTTGTGTTTTACTTCATCCACGGCGCTTTTGCGAATTTTCTTTTCAGGGCAGTCGGCCTTCGCGCCGGGAAAACAATTGATGGGGAGGAGAATTAAAGTGGGTGAATTGATCCAGTTCCTGGACGGCGAAAACGAAGTTAAAGTGAAACGGTTTTCCAGTTATATGGCGGTGGTAATCGTCGTCCTCTCCTTGTTGAGCTTTGCGGCAGGAGTTATTTTTCTCCGGGATAGTGTTTTCAAGAACTATTTCAACCCGTCCCGCCACGCCATTGTCGAACAGGATCCCGAAACCATGGAGATCTTTGCCTGGAAAGATGCCAGCGGCAACGTTTACACCCCGGGCGATCCGGACGTTAAACACTTTCCGTACGGAACGATGTTCCTGCTCCTGGCCCTGCTTGTCCTGGCCACCCAAAGCCACAGCCTGATTGTGAAAAATTACGCCGCGACCCTGGTGATCAGAAACCACCTCCAGTTGTCTGCACCGGCGCCGGAAGAAGCTTTTGCCCCGGGGCTGCCCGCCCTGGCGGTGGGAGCGGAAATGCCCGGCGGACGTAAACAGCCCCAGGTTAGCTGGAAGTTTAAGGTTGCCAACCAGAGGTGAGGGCAATGAGCATCTTTTTGCCTGTGGCGGGAGTCCAGTTGAGCGCCTACCTGCTGCTGGGACTGGGCGGCATGGTCGGGCTCTTGTCGGGATTGTTCGGAGTAGGCGGGGGTTTTTTGCTCACCCCGCTGCTCATGATGATCGGGGTGCCTCCGGCGGTTGCCGCGGCCAGCGACACCAACCAGATCGTGGCTGCCTCCGTTTCCGGTACCCTTGCCCACGGGCGGGTCGGGAACGTGGATTTCAAGCTGGGGCTGGTGATGGTCGTGGGCGGCCTGTTGGGCGGCACGGTGGGCACCAATCTGGTGCGCCTGCTCCGGCAGCTGGGCAATTTTGATTTCGCGATCAAGATCATCTACGTAGTTATGTTACTGGGAGTAGGCGCTTTTATGTTTCGAGAAAGTCTTCAGGCCCTGCGCAAAAAGAGCGCTCGCGGAGAAGCTCCGGCGCCGGGGCGGCCCGGTTTGCTGCAACGCCTGCCGCTGAAAGTTTATTTCCCGACCAGTGGGATTGAATGTTCCGTGCTGACTTTGCTGGGCCTGGGTTTTCTGATTGGCCTGCTGGCCGCCTTGATGGGCGTTGGGGGCGGATTTATCATGCTGCCGATCATGATCTACCTGCTGCGCATCCCCACCTTGAAAGCCGTGGGCACCAGCCTGTTTACGGTGCTTTTCACCGCTATTAACGTGACGATGTCCCAGGCCTTGATCAACCAGACAGTCGACCTGTTGCTGGCCTTGTTGCTCCTGCTCGGTTCGGCGGTGGGCGCCCAGGTCGGCGCGCGTCTCGGCCGCCTGCTCAAGGCAGAGCAACTGCGGATCATCTTCTCGTTGATCGTCCTGGGTGTCATGGTCAAGATGGCTCACGATCTCCTGGTCGCTCCGGCATCCTTGATCGTCCCGGGAGGAGGACACTAAGATGGGTTTTAAAAAGATTAAAGCATTCGGATATCTTCTGGGTTTGCTAATTGTTCTCCTCGCGTTTGCCGGGGGCGCTCCGCCGGCCCTGGCCGCCGGGGTAACGGTTGACGTGGCGCCGAAAGAAATTGACGTGGGCCTGGATTTCCGGGGGCAGGTGGTGGAGCTGACCGGAACCGTTCCGGCGGGCAGCGACGTCTTCATCAAGGTGGTTTCCCCGGCCCGGAACGTGAACTTAACCAGAAAGGGCAAGGTGGGTTTTTTGTGGATGAAGGTCGCCCAGGCGGAAGTGGAAGGGATTCCGAAAATGTACCAGATCATCTCCTCCCGGAAGATTAACGACCTCCCTGCCGGGCTCCGGGCCGAAATGGGTGTCGACCAGAACTTTCAGGCCGTGCGTGACGCCTGTAAGGTTAAGGAAATTAGCGGCAATCAGCTGCGCCTGCTCTCGGGCGGCGCAGGCAAACAATACCTCGACGCCCTGATTACCATGTATCAGCGGGATAACCTGTACGCCGTCAGGGAAAACGCCGTCCAAAAAAGCGGCAATCGCTTCCGGGTTTCCGTCCCGTTGCCCGCTTCGGTCGCCTTTGGAGAAACCCTGGTCTCGGTTTATGCCGTTGATGTTGCGAACGGCAAGATTTTAGGGGAGGCAAAAAACAATTTTGCCGCCCGCCCGGTGGGCCTGGTCGGGCTGGAGCGGGCCATGGCCAAGACTAACGGCCCGCTGTACGGTATTCTGGCGATATATATTGCTCTGGCCGCGGGCCTGGTTATCGATTTGCTTTTCAACTACCTGCACAAGCTTTTCCGTCTTTTTAGAAAAGCAGCTCCGCAGAGTTCGCAAGAGGCTCTGGAAATTCATTAAAAGAAAGGAAAGCAAGGAGTGTTGCCCCATGGTTTCCCCGAAAAAAATTCACCAGTGGCTCATGAAGGCCCTGGAAGAACCATTCTTTCGCGCCGAAATGTACAGGGCGGAAATACTCCTGAAAAACAGCCGGAATCGCGGGCGTGACCGGCAGGAAGAATTAAAAACGGACGATCATCAGGAAAAAGATTCCGAAGTAACCACGCTCAGCGGGAAAATCTTTTCGCATTAAATTTTTTTGGCAAGCGTAGCCCGGAATCCGTAATTAGTGTCCGCAAGACTCTTTAAGCGAGGAAGAGGAACATGCTGGAACGAGGGTTTGTCGATTTTTTCAATAAGCAAAAGGAAGCGTTTTTGAAGGAATACAAGAAAAACAGCTATGAAAAAATACTTAACTCCTTTGAGCACTGGTTACGGGTGGAGCAAGGGAAAGCGGAAGAAGAGTTTGCCTCCGGCGAATCGCTCAAATTTGAGGATTTTGTTGAGAGAGTATTGGCCCGGACCCGGGAAATCCTCCTGGCGCGGGGGGTCAAAATGATCTACCCTTCCGCGGAGCAGTGGCTGGGTTTGAAGAGTTCGTGGCGGTGTCTGAAGGTTCTGGAAAGTAAACACATCTATTACCGGGTAGGCAGAACCAGGCCGCGCAAGGGGCCTTACCAGAATCAGGATTTGCTGGTTTTTGACCTGGTGATGGACGGTCAGAAAAATCAGGTTTTTTTACCGCTCTTAAAGCAGAAAAGAAAAATTGAATCGGAACTGGGGGAAATGTTGGTCCGGGAACTACCCAAAGTAGAAGCCACCGGGAAATATCGTTTAAAACTGGTAATGCCTTTTCAGCTGGTTGAACACCGGAACATCGGCTTCGCCTCCCAAAAGCTGGCCGATTTCATCCTGGCAACCAAAAAAGCTTTAAACGGCCTGGGCGTCAACTAATTATCCGGCAGCTAATATTTTGGCTTATTTGAAAAAGGTGTTGACAACGGGATTTCCTGATGGTAACATAAATGACGTTGTCGGCAAAAAGGCGGCAACGGGTATTTTTGCCAGAAATCTTTTTGTGTAAGTACAAGCGGACTCCTTGACAAAAAAAGAATTTTTTAATAAGATATTATGTGGGATTACCCGTGCGACGTATTTTATACGTCGCATCTGTTCCTTGAAAACTAAACAGAGCAAGATGAATGCCTGAATCGGTCGTCGGTCATCAGAGTCAGTCGTCGGAAAAAAATTCCCGGCGGGTTGACCAAAAGATGAACCGCGGCCAGACTCGTCAAGTACCTTTGTAATTCAAAAGAGCAAGATCAAACTTTTCATTTTTCTTACGGAGGGTTTGATCCTGGCTCAGGACGAACGCTGGCGGCGTGCCTAACACATGCAAGTCGAGCGGTCCGGCACTCAACCAGGTGTTTACCAGGTTGTCTTATCCTAAAAAGTGGCCATCCGGGTCGGATGGTGGCGGGTAAGGCATTCCGTGAACACCGGGTTGAGTGCCGGATAGCGGCGGACGGGTGCGTAACGCGTGGATAACCTGCCCAAAAGACCGGGACAACGCCGGGAAACTGGCGCTAATACCGGATACGCTCCTTCCGGGGCATCCCGAAAGGAGGAAAGGGGAAACCCGCTTTTGGATGGGTCCGCGTCCCATTAGCTGGTTGGCGGGGTAACGGCCCACCAAGGCGACGATGGGTAGCCGGCCTGAGAGGGCGGCCGGCCACACTGGGACTGAGACACGGCCCAGACTCCTA
>JBFLZY010000059.1:0-17680 GCA_040755975.1 Bacillota bacterium
GGTGGTGCTTTGCGGCCGGGACGAAGAGCACGACTTAATCTTAGAAGGCGCCCGGACGTACCTGGGCACCGGGGGGACCGTGCTCAACGTGCTGGACCTGGAAACGGGGCGGCGCCGGCCGACCACCTTGGAAGACTTGAAGAACCTGGCCCGCCTGACCGATGCCCTGGAAAACGTTCATTTTTACATGCTCCCGGTGTACCCGACCGAACTGGACCCCCCGGAAGTGGACGTCAACCGTTTTTGGGGGGCGCTGACCAATACGGCCAAACACGTGATGGGCGGGGTTTATTCGCTCCAGGGCGTGCGCGAGGTGATCGGGATCGCCTCCGCAATCAGCGGCGGCCGGGAGCAATTGCGGGAAAGGCCGATCATTTCGATGGTTACCTGCGTGATGAGTCCGCTGGTGATGGAAGAAACCTATACTGATTTGCTGATCGAGGTTGCCCGCCAGGGGATTCCCCTGGTCTGCCCGGCGGAGCCCATGGCCGGGGCCACCGCCCCGTGCACGCTGGCGGCCACCGTCGCCCTTTCCAACGCGGAAACGCTGGGCGGCGTGGTCCTGGCCCAGCTGGCCAATCCGGGAACGCCGGTAATTTACGGTACGGTGGCCACGGCCATGGACATGAAAACCGGCAGCTACCTTTCCGGCAACATTGAATCGGGGCTGATCAACGCCGCCAGCGCGCAAATGGCCCAGTTTTACCGCCTGCCGATCTACGCCACCGCCGGGATGTCCGACAGCAAAATCCCGGACATTCAGGCCGGCTACGAGAAAGCGGCCACCGCCCTGTTGACCGCTCTGGCCGGGGCCAACTTTATTCACGACGCCGCCGGTTTCCTGGAATTCTGCACCACCATCTCCTACGAGCAGATGGTGATTGACGACGAAATCATCGGCATGTGCATGCGGGCGGTCCGGGGGATTGAAGTAAACGAGGAGACCCTGGCCGAAGAAGTGATTCGCCGGGTCGGCCCCGGAGGGAACTTTTTAACGGAAGAACATACGCTCAAACATTTTAAAGGCGAATTCTTCTACCCCCGGATCAGCGACCGGCAAAACCGCAAGATCTGGGAAAAGCAGGGCGCCAAAGACGCCGCCGACCGGGCCCGGGAAAGAGCCGCCAAACTTTTAAAGAAACATCAGCCGCTTCCTGTCGCCCCGGAGATCGCGGCGCGGGTGCGCACCCTTTACCCGGCCCTGAAGTAGAAGGGAGGGATGACCATTTTAATCATTGGCGAACTGATTAACGCCTCCATAAAATCCGTGCGCAGTGCCGTGGTAAATAAAGATACCCGCTTTCTGCAGGAACTGGCCCGCAAGCAGGCCGCCCGGGGCGTAGACTACCTGGACGTAAATACAGCCACCGGGCGGGGGAGCGGGCAGGAAGCGGACGACATGGCCTGGGCGGTGCAGGTGATCCAGGAAGCCGTGGACCTTCCGCTGGCCATCGACACCGCCGACCCCCGGGTGCTGAAAGCGGGCCTGCAGGTTCACCGCGGCCGGGCGCTGGTCAATTCTTTAAGCGCCGAACCGGACCGCCTGGAACCGTTTTTAGACCTGGCCAAAGAATATCACTGCCTGGCCGCGGTCCTGCCCACCCGGGAACAAATTCCCGCTCAGGCCGAAGAACGCCTGGCCATTTGCGCCGAACTCCTGGCTAGACTCGTTGCCGGAGGCCTGGCCGCTAAAGACATCTATTTCGACGCCCTGGTTTTGCCCTTGTGCGTGAATGACCGGAATCCGCAAATTGCGCTGCAAACCTTAAAAGGAATCAAAAAACTGGGCGCCCAAACCATTGCCGGTTTAAGCAACGTATCTTTCGGGATGCCCCGAAGGGATCTTTTAAATTGCGTCTTTCTGGTCCTGGCCAGGCAGGCGGGCCTGGATGCCGTAATTTTGAATCCCCTGGAAAACAATTTGCTCCCGGCGCTCAAAGCAGCCGAAGCCCTTTTGGGGTACGACGAATACTGCACGGGCTTTTTACGCGCCTACCGGCAGGGAAAACTGGACTAAACAAACCCTGGTTAAAACGCAAAAGGGAAATTGCGCAAAAGTGAACGCATTGTTTTCAGGCAGTAGAAAGCTGGTTACTGATTCCTGATAATTATGTGGTTAATTTTATCATGTAAAGGAGGCAACCGGTATGTTTCAAAAGTTGAGCCGGGCTGTAGAGACCGGTGATCTGCAAAATATTAAATCACTCATTTTGCAGGCTGTGAAAAACGATTTGCCGGCACTGGAGATCCTGAACAGGGGCCTGCTTCCGGGGATTGAAAAAGTGGGCGAAAAATTCGGGCGCGACGAGTTGTTTATCCCCGAAGTGATGCTTTGCGCAAGGGTTTTACAGGAAGGCATCGACGTTTTACGGCCGCACCTGCAAAATAATTCCACTTCCGCCTTCAAGGGCAGGCTGGTTTTGGGCACCGTCGCCGGCGACATTCACGATATCGGAAAAAATCTGGTGAAGATGATGTTTATTGCTAACGGGTTCGAAGTTTTCGACCTGGGGATCAACGTGGCTCCTGAAAAATTTGCCGCCGCGATCGAAGAATATCATCCTCATTTTGTGGGTCTTTCCGCCCTGCTGACCACTACCATGCCGCAGATGGCGGCAACGATCAAATATTTAGACGCCCGGGGCCTGCGCAACAATAAATGCCTGATCATGGTCGGCGGTGCTCCGGTGACGGCGGAATTCGCCGGTTCGATCGGCGCCGATTTATATGCCGATAACGCCATCGAAGCCGTTGAACAGGCGAAAAAGGCGGTGCGCGGCTGATGTTGTTTTCGGGCGAGTTACCCGCAACCCGGGAACTGGGCATAAGAAAAGCAGAAGTTCTGCGCTACCTGGGCTACAAGGCGGGAAAGCACCACCTGTCCGGGCGCATCCGGCAAATACTGGAGGAGGAACTGGAAAATGCCCGGGAATTGATTACCCCGCGCGGCTATTTCGGCATCCTCGAGGCAGCTCCCCTGTGCCGGGAAAAACTTTTCCGGGACGCCGAAAAGGTTGCTTTTGGCGTCTGTACCATCGGCGATGCCCTGGAAAAGCGGGTGGAGAAGCTGTTCGAGCAGGGCGAGGCAGTGCGCGGCCTGATCCTGGACGCCATCGGTTCGGCGGCGGCGGAAGAGGCGGCTGAAATGCTCAATCAGGAAATTTTGCATTGGAGTCGGCAACAAAGACTGCGGGTCACCAGGAGGTTCAGCCCGGGTTACGGCCACTGGCCCGTCGGCGGCCAGGACCTGATTTTCGGTTTGCTGACGGAAGCCCCGGACAGAACAGGCGTTGCGCTGACCCCGGCCAAAATGATGATCCCCCGGAAATCAGTCTCTTTTGCCATTAAGCTGGGGCGGGGCCGGCTGGAGGAAATTAACAAGGGAAGCTGCCGCTCCTGTGCTCTCTTCGGGCGCTGCTCTTTTCAGATCCAGGAAGGCGCCTGCGCCCGGAAGCTCGGCGGGGAAGACTAAGGACAATCCGAAAAGAAACGGGAGGGGAAAAAGATGAGCGGAATAGTTTGCCTGGCGGGAAAAAATAATCAGCAGCTGGTCGCCGGTGCGCTGGAGCGCTTAAAACACCGCGGCCCGCGGGGGCAGGGAATCGTTTCCAACGGCTCTCTTCAGCTGGGGTACACTGTTTTTACGCCGGGATCCGGCGACTCCCACCAGGAGTTTTACCGGGATCAAAAGGGCGCCGCCCTGTTTGACGGTTTTCTTTACAACGGCGGCGGTGTGCCGGCGGCCCGGGCTGTGCTGGAACTTTACAGAGAACAGGGGAGAAAATTTTTAAATTTGCTGGACGGGATTTTTGCCCTGGCCGTAAGCGAAGGGGATGACTTTCTGCTCGCCCGGGATCCCTTCGGCTTAAAGCCTCTGTATTACGGCGAACATCCGGACGGGCTCCTTTTCGCTTCGGAACTGAAGGCTCTGACGCCTTTTTGCCGACAGGTGCATTTGTTTCCCCCGGGGAATTATTACGCGCCGGCGGAAGGTTTTGTGCCCTACTTTGAATTTGGGCGGGATATCCGCCAAAAAGGGGTCCGGCCCGCCGGTCCGCAGGAAGCGGCGGGCCTGATCCGGACGCTTTTAAATGAAGCGGTGGCCAGGCGGTTAAAAGGGTTGCCTTCCCGGCGCCCGGCGGTTTTGCTCAGCGGCGGCCTGGACAGCAGCTGCGTCGCTGCCGTCACCGCCGCGCAGGCGGGAAAAATCCAGACTTTTTCCGTTGGCTACCAAAACAGCCGGGATTTGCGCTCCGCCCGGGAAACAGCCGCCTGGCTGGGAACGGAGCATTACGAGTACCAGTACGATGAAAAGGAAATGAAGGAGGTTTTGCCCCGGGTCATCTATCACCTGGAGTCCTTTGACGCTTCCCTGGTGAGGGGGGCGCTGGCCAATTTTTTGGCGGCCCGGCTGGCCCGCGCGCACGGCGCTGAATTTGCCTTCATGGGCGAGGGATCCGACGAGTTGTTCGGGGGGTACCATTACCTGAAGCAAAAAGATTCCTGGGAGGCGGAGCAAGAGCTGCAAAAAATTACTACGGGAGGCCACAATATAGGGTTCCAGCGGGTGGACCGGATGACCGCCGCCCACGGCATCCAGTGCGACATGCCCTTTATGGACCGGGAACTGGTTCGGCTGGCCTTTTCCCTTCCCGTGGAGTGGAAAATCAAAGACGGCGAAACGGAAAAATGGATTTTGCGGCTGGCCTTCGAAAATCAGCTGCCCAAAGATATTATCTGGCGGCGCAAGGATGAATTCAGCGTGGGGGCCGGTTCGGCGGAAGTGATGGCAGAAATTGCGGAAAAACAAATCAGCGATGATGAGTTTGCCAGGGAACGAAAGCCGGCGGAGGATTTCGTCCTTGCCTCCAAGGAAGAACTTCTCTACTACCGGATTTTCCGGGAATATTTCCCCCAGCCCTCCGCCCTGGCTACGCTGGGCCGCTGGCAGCCGGTTTAACCGGCGTTAAAACACCCAGAAAACAGGGAACACAAGGAACATAAGCATTGGGAAGATCAGCAACCGCTTTCATGAAAACGATGAAGGTAAAGCCAGATCCAGTTCTAAAACCAGGCGGGTTTCGCCCGGACCGTATTCGTCGATTCGGTGTTTGATAATTTGAAAACCCAATTTTTCCTCATATACCTTCCGGGCCGCCTGGTTGTCCGGGGCTACGGTGAGTTCAACTTTTTTGATCCCCTCCCTGGCCAGTTCGGCCAGGGAGGACTTTAAAAATTTGGTTCCCAGTCCCCTGCCGCGATATCCGTCGGCCATGCTAAAACCGTACAGGTAGGCCTTTTCACGGTTTTCCCAATCCAGGAGAAACTGCATGCAGCCGATCAGGGTGTTGTTCTCGTAATATCCATAAACCCGTCCGTGTCTGACGAGCGGCATAAGATGCCACCTGTTTAGCCCCCCTTCGCCAAAGGAGGCCTGTTCCAGGCGGCAGATTTGCTCAATGCCGGCGCTGTCGCCGGGATGGATGCGCTTCATCACTGCACCTGCACCCCTTGCAGCAGATTCAGGTTTTTGTAATATTTGTTAATATAAGGGGAAGTAGTCGCCGAGAGCAAAGCCGGGTAAGTCACGGAGAAGTTAATAATGGAGCCGATTTTGATTTGCTCCGTGCTTTCGGTGATGTCCACAATCAAATGATCGCTGCTCCCCCCCAGAATTTCCATTTGCGGATCTTTTGGAGTCAACCCGGTAATTTCCACATCCTGCTTCCCCAGGGCCAGGATGGCCCGCCGGCGCGTGCCCCGGTCCACGAAGCGGGGGGTCCGGCCGAAAGCATCCAGGCCGATTTCCCCGATGGGAAGGGAAGGCTTTTCCGCGGTTTCGATTACTTCTGCCTTTAAAGTGAAAGCATCTTGATGCAGGTAGGGTATCCGGCGGTTGTTCGTAGTGTCGGTGCCCAGCAAGATCCCCTCGCCGATCCGGAGTTGATTGATGTCCGGCGGCATAGCTTTATTTTCCACCAGCAGCAAGCTGGAAGTTCCGCCGCCGGAAACAACGGGCAGTTCAATCCCCGCCCGGGCGCGAATGTCCTGGGCCAACTCCTTAAGTAAGCCCAGGTTTTTTTGCGTCGGCAAAACACCCCCGAAGCACCCCATGTTCGTCCCGATCCCCAGAATGCGGATCCCTTTACAGAGCAGCACTTTTTTGACGAGGGGAAGCGCCTGCTCGGGGAAAATACCTTCCCTCAGATCGCCCACGTCGATCATTAATATTACCTGGTGGACCTTCCCTTTTTCCAGAGCCCGCCCGGACAGGGCCTTAATTACTTCCAGCTCTGAATTAATGCTGGTGTCGGCGACTTTCACTACTTCGGCGACCAGGCTTAAGCCGGGCAGCCGGAGCAAAGTTAAGGGATTCTTGATTTTGTTCAGACGTAGTTGCTGAAGATTTTCCACCCGGGCGTCGGCAAATTCCCTGATACCACCGGCAAGCATGGCCCGGACGATCCGGGGAAGCGCGCAAAATCCCTTCGTTACACCGAGCACTTCGATTCCCTGCTGCCGGCAAAGTTCGACAACGCGCCGGGTATTTTGGGTGATCTTCGCCAGATCGATTTCCAGGCAGGGATAATGAAGACCCATGAAAGTTACCTCCCCGCGCAAATATTTAAGTAAATTAATAAGACATGGAGCAATTTAACAGGCAACTTATTAAAATAAATAAAGTTGCCGATAATATTATAACTAAAAAATAGGAACGAAGTCAAGGTAAACTGCAGCCAAGATACTGTCAAGTTAAAGCGGGTCGTTCCCGATAATTTCCAGGGCAACTCAGCCAGGTTAAATTTTAGAACCAAAACTATGGATCACAAAAATTTAAAACATAGGATGGCGGTGGCCTTGACTGCCACCCCCCGCATGGTCAATAAAAAGTACCGACGTGGGTGGCTCCTGGAAAATGTCGACAAAAGAAAAACACCCCTTCGCTCTTTCCATTTTACCATGCGGAGGGGGGACCTCAGCAACGGAGGAGCAATTGTTACCGGTTACTGCAGCAGCGGGCAAAAAAGGAACTCTCCCTGGAGGGGTTTAAACTGAGGGAGGATAACCTGGCCTGACGGGGTCCGGCAAAAGCGATCCGCGCGCCTGTACGGGTTCACGGAAGGCAAATGGCCTGGCCGATTTGCAGGTTGAAGGGGTTCACATCGGGGTTTAATTCCAGCAGCTTTTCCACCGTGGTGCCGGCGGCCCGGGCGATGCTGGACAGGGTATCGCCGGCGGCGACTATCCAGTAGACGCCGGATGGGCAGACCTGTTCGGGGAGGCAGATGAGCTGCCCGATTTGCAGGTTATTTGGGTCGAGGCCGGGATTGAGGCGCTCCAGTTCAGCTACCGTCGTACCCGTACGGAGCGCGATCAGATGTAGTGTATCTCCTGCTTCCACTCGCCAGTAACGTCCAGATGGGCAGGGCGGTTGGCTGAGGTTCAAAAGAATCACCTCTCTGAGGAATTTCTTTCCAATATTTTATGTACCGGTATAGATTAAGGTGCACGTGGTCTTATCTTTTTGGAGCGGAGGATACTTTCATTACACTTTATTACACCTTACGGCGAGTTCTCTTTTTTATAACTGAATACTTGCAGAAGACAATTGTTGTATGATACAATTGAGTGGGTGAATGAAGATGGAGTTGCTAACGGAATTGAAATCAGAAGCCAGCCGGTTGCGGCATCTGCTGGTGGAATTGAGCCGGGCGACGCAACTGCTGGAAAAAAGTGAAGTGGGCTGCTGCGGGATCAGTTTATCCCAGTGCCATCTTTTGCTGGAAGTTTCCCGCCGGGAAGGAGAGGGCGAGACCTCGCTGAGCGACCTGGCCGCGGTGCTGGGGCTGGATTTAAGCACCGTCAGCCGGGTGGCGGACGGCCTGGTCCGGCAAAATCTCCTCAAAAGGGAGATCGACAGCCAAGACCGGCGCAGGTCAATCCTGACCTTAACGGGCAGCGGGAAGGAGCTGGTCGAGAACATCAACCGGAACATGAGGGCATATACGCAGGAAATATTAAAACAGATTCCGCCGGAAAAACGGCCAGCGGTCCTGGAAAGCCTGGGTTTGCTGGTTGAAGCCATTCAAAAAACAAAGGGAGGTTGTTGTGGTGAATGATCAGCCTGATTGCTTGAAGGAAGCTGTGCGGGAAAAGTACGCCGGGCTGGCCCGGTTGGCCCGGGAACAGGGAAAGGGAATTTGCTGTGCTCCCGCTGGTTCTACCGCTGGATTTTGTTGCGCGGAAAATTATAATGCCGGGGAAGTAGCAGGACTGCCGCCGGAATTGCTGGCGGCTTCCCTGGGCTGCGGCAATCCCATCGCTCTGGCCGGGCTGCAACCGGGGGAGGCGGTTTTGGACCTGGGCAGCGGCGCCGGGCTGGACGTCTTGCTGGCCGCCCGCCGGGTGGGGCCGGCGGGAAAGGTGTACGGCCTGGACATGACTGACGAGATGCTGGCCCTGGCCCGGGAGCATCAAAAGCGCAGCGGGTTAACCAACGTGGAATTTATCAAGGGCGACATGGAAAATATCCCGCTGCCGGAGAACCACGTGGACGTGGTGATCTCCAACTGCGTGATCAACCTGGCCGCCGATAAAGCCGGGGTGATCCGGGAAGCTTTCCGGGTGCTCAAACCCTGGGGCCGGCTGGCCATTTCCGACATGGTGTGGCAACGGGAAGTGCCTGCCTGGCTGCGGCAAAACGTGGAGCTGTGGGCGGGCTGCGTGGCCGGCGCCCTGACTGCCGAAGAATACAGGCGCCTGCTGGCGGAAGCGGGTTTTGCCGAAATCGGACTGGAGGTTACCCGTGTTTTCAGCCGGGCGGATCTCCCGGAAGGGGTCTTGACGGAGGAAATGGAAAAGCAGCTGGCTCCTTACGCCGGTTCCCTGGTCAGCGCCTTCGTCCGGGCGCGTAAACCCGGGGGTGAAGGAGGGGGCGGTGCGTGCTAAAGGAACGCGGAGACGGCCCGGGGTGAATGATCTGATTCTTGATAGCGCCCGCCCGGCCGACCGGGAAGCCGTCTTTTCTTTGTTGGCGGAAGCCGGCCTGACCAGGGCCGGAATAGCCGAAGACCTGGCCCACTTCTTTGTGGCCAGGATCCTTTCGGATGTGGCCGGCGTGGTGGGGCTGGAGTATTACGGGGAGTATGTTTTGCTGCGTTCTCTGGCTGTGGCGCCGGCGCATAGAGGGAAGGGCCTGGGCCGCCGCCTGGTGGCCCGGGCCCTGGAAGCGGCAGCCGGGAGGGGGGCGCGGGAGGTGTACCTGCTGACCGTAACGGCGCCGCACTTTTTTGAACGCCTGGGCTTTGCGGCGGTCGGGCGGGAAGATGTTCCCGGCCCGGTATGGCAGTCCCTGGAGTTTCGGGAAGTCTGCCCGGTGTCGGCTGTCGTGATGAAATTGTCGTTGTCTTAATGCGCATTGAAAGGGCGCCGTGGCTGAAGTGCCGGCCCAAAAGGGAAAGAAACCCGACGGCGCCGCTTTGCTCCGGAAATATCACCAGAAATGCCAGCGTCACCGGGCCTTCCGGGAGGATTTCAACAGAGTCAACAAGGAGGGGGCGGCCTGGAATGTCCACGCCCCCGGCAATGGGTCATAATCATCCCCTTTGGCCTAAGTTCCGGCGCTCCCTTTCGCTTTTCCAGAGCATTTCCTCGACGGTTAACGCCTTCCTGATGGCGGGTTTTCTATAGCAATCGCCTCCATTTCCTCTCCTTCCAGGTTGTTGAAATGGATCAACCAGACTTCTGAGGGGTCTTTGGACTGTGCCTGCGACCCTTGGTTTTCAATCTCCAGAATCGGACCGGGGGATTTCCCCCGGCATTGCTCCCGGGACATGGTTCCCCCGGTCGGCAATTTTCCTTGTTACCTGCGGGCAAAGTGGTTATGCCTCGAAATTTTTTTTACCCCGGGAACCTTTCCGGAACCTTTCTCGTCTATACTTAACAAGAAGAAATGGCCCTTTGGAGGCAGGATTCTGGCTTAAACACGCCAAGGAAGGGAGATCAGGATTTGCGGTGAAAATGAAGCTTTCAGTTGTTTTCGGCCTGCCGATTTTGATTTTCCTGTCTTGCTGTCCTTTTGCCTCGGCCCGCCTGCTCGTGGGCAGCCCGGAGCAGGTCATTGCCAATTCCACCCTCATCCTTACCGGCAAAGTGACGGAGAGCAAGGACCTGGAAGATGAACGGTCGTTTACTGTTTTCGTAGACAGGATATTAAAAGGTACTTATCCCGGTGAACAAATCTCTTTTTCCGCGCAGCGGACCCCGCGGGGTTTAATGGGTTTTCCTGCTTCCCCGGAAGCCGGCTCAGAGGTACTCCTTTTTCTCCGGAAAGACGACGGCACTAATTACCGTTTTACCTATGACCTTAACTGCATCGCGATCCTCGAAGACCAAAAGGCAACCGCTTTGTGCGGCGGGAGCAACGTCAGCCTGAACAATAACCGCTGGACTGTTGACGATTACCGGCAAGCTTACAACGATTTTCTGGGGGCCGGCTTTGCCCGGACGCAAACGCAATCCGCAAGTTTGGGCGGCAAGGCAGGAGCCGCCGGAAGCGCCGCCCCGGAAAGCCGGCCCCTGTTTTTTCCCCTTGGTCTTTTGGGCACCGTTTTAGGAATTGTTCTTGTGTTTGGCCTTGCCGGGTTTGTGCTTTACCAGCAGAATAAAATCAGGAAGGACGATGAAGGTGATGACTAAACCCAAAATCGCGGCCTTGATTTTTGGTGTTGTGCTGGCCCTCCTCCTGGGCGCCTGTGGTGAGAGCGAAAGCCCCCGGCCGCTGTGGGCCGCTGCCGGCCAAAGCCACCCTGATGCAAGTAATGCGGGAGCAAAAGCAGGAAAAGAAACCCTGCCCGCCTTAAAGGAATTAAAGGAAAAATTATGGCAGGCCGCCGATGCCAAAGAAAGAAACGAAGTCATTGCTTCTTTCCAGAGCCTGCCGGGCCCGGATGCCGAAGCCGCGCAGGTTCTGCTGGATTATTTGAAGGAAAAGGTGCGCACCGACGCATGGAACATCCGCGATGCGCTGGTGAAACTGATGACCGCGGAACAGGTGGCGCAGCTGGCCGAAGATCTCGCCGCATACGGGGAAGATAATACCACCAGGTATCTCATTCCGGTGCTTGCGGAGCGTGTAACCGACGCCCGGACGTTGACCGAGGCAATCCTTTCTGGGCAGGAACTGCGGGGGTCCTCCTACCAACTGGTGAAGGCAGCCGGGCAGAGAATCTTTCCCGATTCCGGCGATCTGGTCCGGTGGCTCACTGACGTTTACGCCCGGTTAACTGCCCCCGCGGCGAAAGAAGGCCTGGTTCTTGCCGTGGTTAATGTGGCCCGCGAGGAGCCTCCCGGTGCCAGACGTTCGGCACTTTTTGCCTGGCTGTGGGAGGCGCAGGAAAAGGAGCAGGATGCCGCCGCCCGTTCCCGGCAGCTTTTCAACCTGTATAAACTGGGCGAAGAAAGGGCGCTGGCGGCCATCGGCGAGCTTTATCACCGCCTTGTTTCGGGGAAAGAGAAAGTTGACCTCATCCAAGAAGCCGGCAACGCCGCCCGCTGGGGGTTAAAAGGCGCCGCCAGGGAAGCGGTGATCAAATGGCTGTGGAAAGCGGCCGAAACGGACACCGTGCCGTTTAGCCGCCAGGAGTGCCTTTACACCCTCTATGAACTGGGGGAAAAAGAAGCTCTGGACAAACTTGTGGAGGACATCGATAAAAACGGGATGGCTGCTTTGCCGGGTGAAGACGGCGCAGGCTTTAACCGCCGCCTGAGCTGGCAGTTTTTACAAGAGGTGGCCGGGGAATACCCGCAAAGCTACCTGGCGCGGGGCATCAAGGCTTACGAAGAGGTGCGGGGCGAACCTTACTTTGAGCCGGCGCGCCGGGAAAAATACCAGAAGGACTGGGGCGTGTATTTTTACGGTGATGAACAATACGATCCGGACCGGGAGATCCCAGGCTGGGAAAAGTTTTTGCAGAAATTCTCCTACCACCCGGCCGCCGACGACGCCGCCTACCGCCTGGCCCGCTGCTACGAAATCGAGGGGCGCTGGGCCGAGGCCCTGAACATGCTGCAAAGAGCCCGCGCCTTGCCCGACGGGGACATGCGCTACCACGTCTCCGGCCGCCTGATTTACGTCCTGGACGTGCGGATGACTGACGAGCAGTTAAAGGAACTGCCGGTATCGGCGCTGGACCCGGCTTTGCCCCCGATGGTCTCCTATTCTCTGGCCGTCAAACAAATCCGCCGGGATGACTACCGGCAGGCTGCCGGCGCGCTGGAAGAGATCGTGGGAAAATATAAAGAGGCCGGGAGACTTTCCAACCAGGATCTCTTGCCCCTCGGTTATTTGCCCGCCGCCTCCCGATACGATTTCTGGGGCGCCGTAGAAAAGCAGTTGGCCCAGGTGAAAGAGCTGGCCGAGCGCAAGGAGCAGTGGGAAAAAACGCAAGATCCTGCCCGCCTGTACGACCTGGCGGCGGCCATCTACCACGACCAGTTCCTCTACTACAACCACCTCTGGGCGGGGGAGCGGCAGTGGTACAACTGGCTCGGTTATATCAACGCCACCGCCTCCGGCCGGGCCCCGGCGGAGATGGCTGCCTTTACCCGGGAGATGATCAACTACAGCCACAGCCTGCCGTATTTCCAGCAGGTTTCCAGCCATCCCGCCGCCCCGCCGGAGTTAAAGGCAAAGGCGCTTTACTCCCTGGGTTTATGCTACATCGGCCTGGACCAGTGGGGTCAGGAAGCCTGGTTTGCCTTTACCCCTTCGGAGGTTAGGCAAAAGATTATCTCCACCTACCAACAATTCGTGAATGAATATCCGGAGAGCTCGATGGCCGACGACGCGCTCTTAGTCCTGGGCGCTTACACCGGGGAGGCCGGTTACCTGGAAAAGATCATTAAAGAATACCCCCAGGGCAACATGGTGGAAAAAGCGCAGAAGCTTCAGGAAGAGGTGCTCAAGAAAAGGGAATTAGCCAAGAAGATGGGAGTGCCTTTTTATCCGGACAGCACCCCTTACGCTTACGGCCAGCCGATCTCCTATAAGCTTTTAGCTGCCGGCAATGCCGGAGCCGCTGGCCCTGAACTTCAAACTACCGAACCTGTTCCCGAGGAAGTCAAAAAGTGGGCGACGGCCAACAGCCGGCAACCCTTTACGGGCTCCTTTACTTTCGGGCAGTGGCGCTACATCTTCATCGCGGCCGGCGAAAAACCCACCGCCGGCTACAAGATAGAAATTGTCAACATCCGTGACGACGGCCGGGGTAAGCTTACCGTGCACTACCGGATCACCGGCCCGCCGCCCGGCCGGATGGCGGCCCAGGTAATCACCTACCCTTACGTGCTGGCCCGCATCCCGGCAGGCGGCGCGGCGCCGGAGTTTCGGGAAGAGGGGTGATAAAGGCATTCTACGGACCATACGGAGACCGTCCCCTCGATCTGGCCCTGGAGATGAGCTTAACCGTCGAACCCGAAAAATATCCGGACGGCTCTTTGGGGCCGGGAAGGTATTTGATCCGGGAGTTGCAGCCCGCGGCCCCTGGTCGAACATTTCTGCAGAGAAAAAAATAAAAGAAGCCGCCTAAGTTTCCTGGTGCGGACGTGCAGGTTAAGCTTTACCAAGGGCCTCAAGAATCCTGGAGGCTTTCAATCGTAACCGTGAACAATTGTTTTTAAACGTATTCTAAATTCACGGGGGTGTCCTGTGGTATGTCCAAATCCCGCTTAGCCCTAATGATTTTATTCCTGGCCGCACCGCTCCTGACTCTTTTTCTTGCGTCCGGCGCCCAGGCTGGTGATCCCATTAAACTTTTCGTTAACGACCGGGAGGTGGCAACAGACATCCCGCCCCAGTTAATTAACGGGCGGACCATGGTGCCCGTGCGGTGGATTGCCGAAGGTTTAGGCGCCGAAGTAACCTGGGACGAGGAAACCCGAACGGTAAAGGTTTTTACCGGAGACTGGCTTCCCCGACTGGGCAAACTGCTTGCCCGGGCGGAAGAGGAGCTTGCCAATGCGCCCGACACCAGGGGAGAAATCAAAAGAATCTGGAAGATCGGGGATAACCAGGTATTGCTGGAGCATGTCTGGGCCATGGATTATGACTATTATCTCGGCAACCTCTCCACAGGCCAAAAAGACCGGATTGTCAGCTTTGTCGAAAACGCGCGGGTAGAAAAGGTCGGGGACCAGGAAATTGCCTTTATCGCTAAGGGGGGCGGCGATTGCGGCAATTATACCTTTCCCTACCTGCTCCGGTATGACCTGAAAAACAAGGAAATGTCCACCGAGCAGATGTATCTGCAGCGCGACGCAACCTTCGGAACTTCCGGGGCCTGGGCTCACCTCCTAAAGGATGTCGGTGTGCAGGAAGGCTGGGGTGTTCTGGTCGACCTGGAAGTTGCCCCCGATCAAATCCTCGCGGGAGGGCACAAAACGCCCCTCACCGTTGTCAATTACCATGGCAACCTTGTTTCCCTGCGGATTTACGGCGTTGCTTGTTCCAAAACCGGCAATAACGTCCTCAAACCGGCTGATCCCGTGATTGAAAGAATTGAATGGGAGGCTTTACCGGCTGATGAACCGGTGGAAAATCCGGCGCTGTTGCAGATGGATTTCCCCTACGGGGCTGCCCTGAAGAGTACCGATATTCACGAACCTTCCGTTGTAGTCAAGATTTTCACCAGGGAAGAAGTTGCTTATAATATCGCTACCAGGGCAATGAACACCGGCTTAACCTATGCCGTCAAGTTCAAATAAAATGGTTTAGCGAAGGAGGCAAAAAACATGCCCCAGCCAAAGCTCACTCCCCGCGCCCGGCCCATCCTTGCCTTCCTGGGGGCGGCGGATTATGAGCTGGTGAAGGCGTTCAGACGGCAGAGGCGGGCGTGGGAAATACATTTTGTGGGCGGCCACGGTGAAATCCAGCTTGTTTTCGACCAGGCGGGCGGGGAAGTTTTATCTTTGCGCAACTGCCTTCCGGAGGAGCCCCCGGAAGCTCCGCAACCGTTCGCGCCCGGGAAAGAGAAGAAGCCGCGCGCACTCTTTTCCGGCTTTGCCTTCCTGATCGCGCCGCGCGCATGGTGGCCGCTGATTACGCCCTGCCGGCGGATACGGGATCGTTTCCGACCGGCGGCGGCCGGACGGGGTTCCTTTGCTGATCCACAACGCCGGGCCCGGGGCGGCGGAAGAAGACCGCCTGCTCGCCTGGCCCTCCAAAATAACCGGCCATTTCAGATTTTCGGCCGGCAAGCAGGAAGTGCGTGCCGGCCAAACCGTTGACGCGGATTAAGGTGAAGAAATAGAGGCCGCAGGGATAAAAAACGCGGCAATTTAGAAGGGCGCTGACCATCCAAGGAAGCTTTGCGGTAAAGCGAACGGGAGTGGAGGCCCTCCGGCATTACGGGAGAATGCTTTTCGTCAAGGTATTAAAGATTAGCCTATTGTGGCAAGAAAGAAGCCCCCCGTTAGAATCTTAACGGGGGGCGGTTTTTGGGGGAAGAAATTGAGGGCAGGGGATGGTGGGGCTTTGGGCGAATCGGGGCGTGGGGCTTGCTTCCAGGACGAGTTTTTTTCAGAAGCTTATTTCTAACCCTGGAACCTTTCCGGAATCTTTCTCGTCTATATCTAACAAGAAGAAATGTTCCTTTAGCAGGGAAAAGCTCATAAAAAGATTTTGATAACGCCAGCAGTTCTCCCCGGGCAATCTTGAGAGCCAGGAAAAAAAGGAACTGCCGGCTGCATTTTCCTGAAACTCTTTCAACCGGCGCTGATCAATGGCGCCGATCTGGTCGGGCAGGGCGCGGGTAGCTTTCCGTGCAGAACGGCACCGGACTAGAGAATCCTGATTTGGGCGAGTGGCCTACGCTGTGGTTAAGAGGAGGGGGCAAGCGTGAATATGAAGTTGAAGCTTGCTGTTGTTTTCCTGGTGGTCGGGCTGGTGCTGGCGGGATGCGCCGGCGCCCGGAGCTCCCGGGACGGCACCGGCGGGGGAGGCAACCCTCCTCCGGCACCGCCGGGGCCAATCCAGGCCGGGGAATTGGTTTCGCTTCGCATGGTCACCGAAAGCGCGGGGTGGGCACTCACGGGGACTGCCGTGCTGCGGACGAACGACGGCGGTGAAACCTGGGCGGACGTCACTCCGGAAAGCGGGACCGGTACTACCGTCGGCGCCGCGTCGTTTCCGGATGCCGACCGGGGATGGTTCACTGCCGTCCGGGAGGGTGACCCGGCGGTAGTCATCTTTCGCACCGCTGATGGAGGGCGAAGTTGGCAAAAAGCTGCCGCTGAGTCGAGGTACCCGTTTTTTGCAGTAAAACTCCAGTTTGTTGACGCCCGCTGCGGCTGGTTAATGGTCAGCCAGGGGGTAGCCGCCGGCTCAGAAAGGGTGGAAATCTACCGCACCGGCGACGGCGGCGCCTCCTGGTCCCTGGCGGCGGCCGCGGACCCGGATTCCCGAAAGCCCGGAGGGCTGCCGTTTGGCGGCCTAAAGAACGGAATAAGCTTCAGGGATGAGGAAAACGGCTGGGTGACGGGCTACTCGCATGGCCCCGGCATCTTCCTTTACCAGACGAGCGACGGCGGGGAAACCTGGCGGGAACAGTCCCTGCCTGTTCCTCCGGGGTACGGTACCGAGGGGGGATCGGCGAGCGCCTGGCCGCCGGTGTTTTTTGATGGCAAGGACGGCTTCCTCCCCGTCCGCTTCGGGGCACAGCAGCCGCCGGCCACCGTCTTCTACGCGACGCATGACGGCGGAGCGACCTGGAACCCTACCGCTCCCGTTACCCCGGAAAATAACAAAGGGCTGGTCTGGAGCTTTGCCGACGCCCGGCACGGCTTCGCCACCGATGGCGACCGGCTCTACCTGACCGCCGACGGCGGCCGGAAATGGACAGAAATCACTCCTGACACCAGCCTGGTGGGCGTGCTGCAACTGGAGTTTATCAACAGCAAAAAGGGGTGGGCGCTGGTTTCCGAGCCCGGAAGCACCAGGACCCGCCTGCTCCGGACGGTCGACGGCGGCAGGACGTGGAAACTACTGCACCCAGCAGGAGGAGCATCTATGGAGAGAGCAAAGGAAACCCCTGGAGCCAAGTTGGAAAAAGAGGCGGAATCTGGCTGAAGGGCAATGGCAATACAGGGTGGAGATTATCAACATCTCTGACAAAGGCCGGGGTAAGCTGACGGTGCGATACCGGGTTACCGGCCCACCGCCCGGTCGGATGGTGGCCCGGGCAATCACCGATCCTTGCGTGCCAACAGCCAAATCCTTTGTTGGAGGGTAGTCGCAGATTGCCCGGGGTAGTTCCAGGAGGAGGCCGTGCCGGTGGAGCTAATCGAAATGCACATCCAGGTCCAAGATTACGCTTATGACGACCAAATCAAGATCGAGCTGCCGCCCGAAGCCCTGCAGGCCAAGGAGATGACCGGCCCGCCGGAGCCCGGCCCGTCGGAACAACCGGCCGGTAATTAGAGCTGCTGCATCAGGAGGAGGCGATATCCTCGCGGGTGGCCGGGGGAATAGAAAAGGTGGAAAAATGACCGCCTCCCGGATGAATCTTTTTGCAAAAAGAAGTCAGCCGGCTGAGAGCCGACTTTCTCTTCCGTCCGCCCGGGGGCGGGACACTGGAGTCAGCAAATGCTCAGGGTGGGGCAACTGCGGGGGGGGGGGGGGGGG
>JBFLZY010000060.1:0-17467 GCA_040755975.1 Bacillota bacterium
GATCAATTGCTCGGCGGCAAACTTGCCAAATTCTTCTCTCTCCCTTGCGGAACGCTTCCGGTAATTTTCAAAATCCGCCTGGAGCCTGACCAGGCGGTTCCAGTATTCCTGGGCGCGGGTTTCGGCCCCGGCCAGGCGGCCTTCCAGTTCGGCAACCCTGGCGGCCAGTTCTTCAACTTGCCTGGCGGCCGGCTTTTCTCCTTCAACCGACTGCGCTTTTTGTTCTTCTCCCGGAATGTCCGGAGAAATTTGCCGGGAAATTTCCTCCGAACCAGCCTCCTGCTGGACGAGGCCCGGTTGATTGTCCTGCGGCTGCGCGCCGGTGTTATTTTCCGTCCAGGCCTCCGGATTTAATTCTTCTTTATTCAAGCGGTCATCCACCTGCTTCACCTCACAACAGTTCCTATAATCTGGCCAGGCTTCATATACCACAATCTTTTTTCATGCGCTGCTTGTTTTTGCTTGCAGCTTTTTTTGTGCTCTATCTATATTCTAAACTTTGTGCCTTTTGTACCTCTGTTCCTTTGTGCCTGATAAACCCTATCCCCTACGTTTTGACCTCCGCGTCTTTCCCTTCTATTCTTTTTTCTTCTCTCTTCTTAATAATTGTATCTATACGTAAAATTGCCTCGGCCACTTCACCCGCTGCTTTAAAAGCGTAAGTTTTGACCAGCAGAGGGTCCACCACCCCCGCCTGACCCATGTCGCAAACTGCGCCCGTGTCGCAGTCGACGGCCAAGGCATCGTTGTTGGTCTCTACCTGAGCGGCAATCACATCGCCGATTTTTTCCAAGGCGTTAAAGCCGGCGTTGGTCACGATTTGGGCCAGGGGACGCTTGAGGGCCTCCACCACACAATCTACACCGTAGGCAGCCATCCCGCGCATCTCCGCACGCAGCTTTTCCACCTCGCGGGCGACAGCCACCTCCAAAGCGCCGCCGCCGGGCACAACGCCCCCTTTCAGCGCGGCCTGCACGGCGGCCGCCGCGTCCCTGGCAATCCGCTCCCGTTCGCCGACCACCTCGCGGGTAGCCGCGCCGACCACCACTGTGGCCATAGGCTTGCCGACCCCTTCACAGATCCAGACCTGCTCTAATTTTTCGTCGTTAAAAACGCGGCGGGCGCGTCCTAGATACTGCTCCAGTTGCTCAAGGTCTTTTTTCAGGCCCGTCCGCTTAATCATGCGCGCGCCGGTGTGTTCGGCTGCCTTCCGCAACTCAGCGGTCCGCACCCGCTGGACGACCATCACGCCCGCGTCGGTGAGCATTTCTTCGGCCAGGTCGCTGACTCCCCGATCAACCAGCACCAGCCCCACCCGCAGGGCGATTATTTTGCGTACGTTTTCGCGAAACTGGTTTTGCAGTTCCAGATAGCGCGCAAACCCGGACTCCGTCGAGAGGGCTTCATCTTCAATTTCTTCCGGTTCCAGGGCGTCGTCGACAACCAGCACGCGGACATCTGCCAGTTCGCGGGGCATCTGGCGGTTCAGCCGCTCTTTGGTGATAATCACTCCCAAAAAGACCTGGTTTTCGGCCCCCTCCTGGGCAACGATAATGTCCGCAAACTTAAAGGCAGGCTCCCTTAACTTTTCCCGGCCGATCAAGTGCGCCGCCCGCACCACCAGGTCGGCGATATCCTCGTGGCCTCGGCCGGCGACCAGAGCCACCTGGCGAACGGCGGGATCGTCGAGCCCCGTAAGGGGGCGGGCCTTTTCTTTCATTAATTCCAGGCCCTTCTTCAAACCGGCCCGCAAACCTTCAATAACCCTCGCTACGGGCACCCCCCGCGTGACCAGTTCCACGCCGGTGCCCACCATTGCCCCGGCCATGACGGTGGCCGTTGTCGTCCCGTCGCCGACTTCCTCCTGCTGGGCCTTGGCGATGTTGATCAGCATCCGGGCCGCCGGGTGATTGGCCTCCATCTGAGTCAGGATGGTAACGCCGTCGTTGGTAATGATAACCTCCCCGAATTGATCCACCAGCATGGTATCCAGGCCCTTCGGCCCCAACGTGCTTTCCACCGCCGCGGCGATCGCCCGGATGGCGCTGGCGTTGGTCACCAGGGCAGCCAGCCGCTCGTTGACCTCGGCGCCGCCGCTGGCCTGTTGTTTAAGCGTCAAATTTGGTTACCCCCACCTCTGAACAGCCTTTCTAAAGCACTCGACAGATGCCTGGTCATGTAATCCACGACACTGATTACCTTGGCGTAGTCCATCCGGATCGGCCCCAAGACTCCCAAAGAGCCGATGGGCTGGCCCCCTACTTCGTAAGTGGCGATCACCATACTGCAGTCCTGGATGGCGCGGCAGCTGATTTCGCCGCCGATGCGCACGTTTACACCAGGCTTGCTGATCTGGGCCAGCAGGCTCGCCAGCAGGCTTTCCTGTTCCAAAAGGCTCAAAAGCGTTTTTACCTTTTCGATATTATGAAATTCCGGCTGGCTTAGCATATTAAACAGCCCGCCCAGGTAAATCTTATCTTCCGCACCAGGAGTCAGGCTGTACCTTAAAACTTCCAGCACCAGATCCAGAATGTGCCTGTGCCGGGTCAGTTCCAGGTAAATTTCTTTAATCAAAGTAAACTTAATGGTTTCAATGGTATGGCCGCTGAGTTTGGCGTTCAGCACGCTGGAAATGGTGGCCAGATCGCCGCCGGTTATACTGGAGGGTATTTCAATCAGCCGGTGCTGAATGGTCCCGTTATCCATCACCAGTACCAGCATGGCGCGCCCCATACCCAGCTCAACCAATTGGATATGCTTATAAGAACCGGCCTCCATTTTCGGCGATTGCACCACCGAGGCGCAATGGGTCAACTGGGACAAAAGCTGACCGGTGCGCTGGAGAAGAAGGCCGATGTCCCGGGCTTTGCTCGTGTATTCCTGCCTGATCAAATCTTCCTCATCCGGCGACAATTGATATTTGTGCATCAGGTAATCCACATAATAACGGTAACCCCGCTCAGAAGGAATCCGGCCGGCGGAAGTATGCGGCTGCTCAATAAAACCCATCTCTTCCAGATCGGCCATCTCGTTGCGGATGGTCGCCGGGCTAATGCCCAATTTATATTTGCGGGCGATGGTGCGCGAACCAACCGGTTCCGCGGTATCGATGTACTCGGTAATAATTGCCAAAAGAATCTCCTGTTTACGGGAATTTAACTCCACCCGGCGCACCTCCTCCTTTTGTTAGCACTCTACTTCTTTGAGTGCTAAACCCTAAGTTAAAACATAGCACTCCCGCGAACATTTGTCAAGCTCTAGACAAACTCCGCAAACACCTGGTTGGCCACCGGCAACCCTTTTCCGGTAAGGCGCAAAAAATTGTCCCTGATTTCCAGCAAATTGAAATCCAGCAAGCGGTTGATTTGCTCCGGGAAAACTTCCTGGACGGTTTGCCCGAAGCGGCCGGTAAAAGCGCTTAAATCAAGCCCTTCCCGTAAGCGTAACCCCAAAAAAACAGTTTCCGTCATAAGCGTTTGTCTGGTTAAGTCTTCCTGGGCGGCAACCGGCAGTTCCCCCGCCTCCAGACGGGCAACATACCTCGCCAGGGAAACTTCGTTGCTGAACCGGCGGTTTTCGTAAAAAGAATGGGCCGCCGGACCCAGGCCGAGATAGGACAGGTTGCGCCAGTAACGCAAATTATGCCGGCACTGATAACCGGGCAGCGCAAAATTGGAAATTTCGTAATGGACAAAACCGGCTGCGGATAGAATTTCGATGGCCTGCTCAAACATGATCAGTTCCGCTTCTTCGTCAACGGGGTCTACCCTCCCGGCCTGCACGTGCCGCCATAAAGGGGTGCCTTCCTCCAGTTGCAAACTATAGGTTGAAACATGTTCGGGACGGAGGTCCAGAACTTGCTCCAGGCACTCCCGCCACCCGGCCGGCGTTTGCTCCGGCAGGCCAAAGATCAAATCCACATTTATATTCGCAAAACCGGCTTCCCTGGCCATCCGCACAGCATCTTTCGCCTGCGCAAAAGTATGCACCCGGCCCAAAATCTTAAGCAGCCGCTCCTGGCAGGTCTGCACGCCGATGCTCAAACGGCTGGCGCCGGCCTCCCGGAGGATGGCCAGCTTTTCCGCGTCTACTGTGCCCGGGTTGGCTTCGATGCTTATTTCCGCTGCGGGAAGAAAGGAGAAGCAGCGCCGGCATTTTCTTAAAATGGCCGCCAAATCTGCCGCCGGCAAACAGGTAGGCGTACCTCCCCCGACATACACTGTCTCCACTACTTTAGCTTCCGGAGGAAGACGCCTGCCGGACAATTCTATTTCTTTGCCTAAAGCGTCCAGATAAGCACGTGCATCCTTTTCATTGTAAGGATAAGAAATAAAGTCACAATAATTACATTTTTTCAGACAGAAGGGAACGTGGATATATATGCCAATGGGCATGCATGCTCACATTCTTCCAAAAGATACGTTGTTGTCCGGGAAACGTCACGTTTTACCCGCGCCTAAAGAACCAGGACATGAAGGCAACAGGTGACGTACGGGGTTAAACGCTACTGGCCGCTCGCCTGTTTTAAAAGGTGGCGGGCTACCTTTCCGGTAGGGGTCTTGGGAAGTTCGCAAAATTCTACCTTTAAAGACACGTCCATTTTTTGCCGGCAATGCGTGGCCAGCGTCTCTTCTTCCACAGCACAGCTCCCGTCAAGCTGGACAAAGGCGATAAATTCCTTTTCCCCTCCCGGCAGTTCCTCAACCAAAACGGCAGTTTCTTCCACGCCCGGGAATTCACTGATGATTCTTTCCATATCCCGCACTTTCATTATGTCTTCCAGGCTAACGCTCGCTTCGGCCATTCCTTAAAAAGCCCCCTTCATGCAAACCGAACATTTTTCCTTATCTTAATTCTTCCAACAGGCAAATGTCAATTACCCGCCGCATTAATCCCACCTTGAAAATAGTCCTTTGCCCACCGTTCGTTTGCCATCGCTCCGATGCTGCGGGCCGACGAGACAGCGTCTTGGTTCGGAGCGAACCAGGCAGCGCTGCATAATGCGCACGTTTCTTTAATTTTCTATCGCTACAATATTATCCGGCGTTTGCTGATGTTCTTTTCGCACCCTGTTAACTGCGCGATTCGCGCTGCCGGTTCGCTGACCTCACCTGCGCCGTGTCTCGTTACCGGCCCTACGCATATGTCGCTCCCGGCAAATCGAACGGCGGGCCGGAAGTTTTTATCCCCTGCTGGTGTCACAAAAAAGCGACATGGGGGTCTAATCAATAATAATTCAACATGCCGCCCCCTCTACGCCAGCTCCACCACCGTTACGCCGGCTCCGCCTTCGCCGTGCTCGCCCAGGCGGAAGGACTTCACCCGCCGGTCGGTTTTCAGCTGCTCCTGGATGGCTGCGCGCAGGGCACCCGTTCCTTTGCCGTGAATCAGGTAGACCCGGGATAGTCCGGCCAGAAGGGCGTCGTCCAGGTACTTCTCCATTTCCAGCAGGGCCTCCCCGGCGCGCCGGCCGCGCAAATCCAGGTTGACGGAGATATCTTTGGTTTTGCCCGCCGTCAGGCCGGCGCCGGCCGGCTTTTCGCCGGGTCTTTCGGCGGGCGCCGGCTCTTTGCGGACAAGGCGCAATTCGTGTAAAGGCAGAGTAAGCCTGATGGCTCCCACCTGCACCTGAGCCTGGCCGGCGCCGACCGGCGCCACCACGCAACCGGTCTGGTTAAACCTGGGAAGGTATACCTCCTGGCCAGCCTTCACCTCCGCAGGAACCTCGCCCTCCCCTTTTTCCGCCGGGAACTCAGGGGCAGGAATCTTCTCCGCAACCCCCCGGATTTTCCGCCTGGCTTCAAAAATGGCTTTCTCTCTTTCGGCCTGCGCTTCTTCGTTTGCCCGCGCGCGCATTTCCCGGACGATCTCTTCCACTTCCCGCCGGGCCTGCCGCACCAGGTACTGAGCTTCCTGGGCGGTCTTTTTTAAAATTTCCTGCCGGCGCGCCGCAAGATCTTTTTCCATCTCCAGGTAGCGCTGTTTAAGCTGCCTGACTTCATCTTTTAAGCGGCCGGCTTCCTCCCTGTCCCGGGCGGCCAACTGCCGGTCGCGCTCCACCTCCTGGAGCAAATCCGCCAGGGCAGCCTGTTCTTTGCTTAGATACCCCTTGGCCCGGGCGATCAGATTGGCATCCACACCGAGGCGCAAGGCGATCGCAAAAGCCTGGCTGCCGCCTGGCCGGCCCGTCAGCAGGCGATAGGTGGGCTGAAGCGTAACGGCGTCAAATTCCACGCAGGCGTTCTCCATTCCCTGCCGGCCGTGGACAAACTCTTTCAACTCACTGTAGTGGGTGGTGGCGATAGTTTTCGCCCCTTTGCCCTGCAACCTTTCCAAAATGGCCCGGGCCAGGGCGGCCCCCTCGACGGGATCAGTGCCGGCGCCCAGCTCGTCCAAAAGAACCAGACTGCCCGCGTCGGCTTCCGCCAGGATCTGGACAATGTTCTGCATGTGCGCGGAAAAAGTGCTCAGGCTCTGCTCAATGCTTTGCTCGTCGCCGATGTCGGCAAAGACGCGCCCAAAAACACCCAGCCGGGCGGTGACGGCGGGAACGTGCAGCCCGGATTGGGCCATCAGGACCAGCAGGCCCGCCGTTTTCAGGGCGACGGTTTTTCCGCCGGTGTTCGGCCCGGTAATGATCAGGGTATCGAAATCCTCTCCCAAACGCACGTCGATGGGCACCACGCCGCCGGTGAGCAGCGGGTGCCGGGCCCCTTGGAAATTGAAAAAAGGCCTGCCGGGATCGATTTCCGGTTCCCATGCGTCCAGCGCCTGGCTGTAGCGGGCTTTGGCCAGAATAAAATCGATCCGGCCGAGGCAGTCCAGGGAAACGGCGAGTTCTTCCGCCGCGGCGGCCACCTGGGCCGAAAGGGAGGCCAGAATTTTATCGATCTCCTGCCTTTCGGCCGCCTGCAGCCGGCGGATTTCGTTGTTTGTCTCCACTACGGCCATCGGTTCGATAAAGAGCGTCGCCCCGCTGGCCGACTGATCGTGAACGATCCCCGGTACCTGGGCGCGAAACTCCTGCTTTACAGGAATCACGTAGCGCCCTTCCCGCAACGTCACCAGGGGCTCCTGCAGGTACTTCTGAATGCCCGGCGACCGGATCAGGTTATCCAGCCGCTCTTTGATCTCCTGCTGCAGCCCGGCCAGCCGGCGCCTGATGCCGGCCAGCGCAGGCGAAGCGTGGTCGGAAATTTCCGGCCCGGGAAGAATGGCCGCCAAAATGTTCTTCTCTAAAGCTGCGAAATTGCCGATGGCGGAGCCGATCTCCCCCAAAAAGGGGTAGCGTTCGCGCCGCTCCGCAAAAAACTTTTTATGACGCCGACAGGCTTCCAGGGCCTGGCCGACGGCAAAAAGCTCCCCCGGCTCCAGCGTTCCGCCCTGCTGTGCCCTGTGCACCTCCCGCCGCACGTCCGGCCAGCCGCCCAGATCGGCCAGGGGCTCAAGACGGAGCAGCTCTCTTCCTTCCGTCGTTTCCGCCTGGGCGCGCCGGATCGTCTCCCGCCCGGCCAGCGGCCGCAGCGCCAGGGCGAGCTCCCGCCCCGCCGCGGAAACGCAAAAGGAAGCCAGGCGGCTTAAAATTTTTTCATACTCCAGGCGTTTTAAGGTTTGGGCGTGCATCTATCCACTTCCTCTAAAAATATCAGGCGCAAAGCTTAACATGCCAAAAAGGCGCAAAGAAAACATTTTTAAAAAATTTTCGTTCACATTTCATCAAAATAATCTATTCCACGCCCCGGAAAAAGTGCCCGGTAGTGATTCCACCCGGAATTAAAGGGAGGATTACCTCTTTCCCCGGACCTTTTCCGCCCCGCTCAAGGGCCTGCCGGTAGGCGCGGGTTACTTTGGAAACGTAAGCCGGTCCGTGCCGGCGGGCGTCGATCCGGAGAACGCCCGCCCCGGTTTCCATCACCGCCCGCAACTCGTCCAGCAGGCAAAGCTCCCGGGAGTTAAAGATGTGCATCCGGCAGAACCGGTCGACTTCGACGGGGAAAAGAACGCCCAGGCGATCCTGCAGGTAACATTTGCGCTCCCGGCAGGGCCGCGGGCATTTCTTTTCCGGCGTCAGGCCGCCGAGGACGCTGCCGGGTGCGCAGTACTCGGAAACCATTAATTCCACGCCGCCGTGCACCATAACTTCCCCGGGAACCCCCGCGCGGCCGGCAACCTCCCGGATTTGCTCCCCCGTCAATTCCGGGGAAAGGGCCACCTGCACCGCGCCCGCTGCGTGCAGATAGCGCCCCGTCCAGCTGTTAAATACATTGAAGGCAAAATCCGTGTAAAAGGGGATTTTCAGTTCTCTAACCAGCTCCAGCAAACCCAGGTTGGCGACCAGGATTCCGTCCACCGGCCACGCGGAGACTTCCCGGCAGAGTTCGTAAATTGCCGGCAGTTCCCCGTCTTTGATAACCCGCGGCGTGGCGAAAATAAATTTTACTCCGTGTTCCCGGCAGTAGCGGAACCCCGCGGCCAAATCCTCCCGGCCGGCCGGCGGAAAACGAAAAGCGTCGCCGCCGAAGTAAACCAGTTTGGCCCCGGCATCGACCGCCGCCTGCACGGAGGCAAGGTCGCCGGCAAAAACGGCCAGGAAGGGAGGTCCATCAGGAGAAAACTTTCTGGGGGATAAACCAACGCCAATGTTCCCTCGCCGCTGTCTCTTTTTCAAGGCCAGCGCCAGGCGCTGCTCAAAAACTTCCGGCGAGGCCGCCCCTGCTCCCCGGGCGGCCCGCGCCCTGGCTTCGGCCAAAGACTCGACGGCCTGCCGCCTGGCTGTGTTGATTTCGCTCACCGGGTAAATCACCGCCCCTTCCAGGCGGCAATCCAATCCGGCGAGCTGAAAAGGGCTGTTTCCCAAACGGTCCAATTGCCGTTCGAGAAATTCAGTTGTCAACGGCTGCTTTCGGGCCGGCTCGCCCGGGGAAAGGGTCCTTCCCTCACCCACGTTGCCCTCCTCATCCCGGACGGAAATAACCAGCGGCTCTCCCGCTTTTGCCCGCACAGAAAAGTATACCGGTACTTTCCGGATTTCCCGGGGGGAGGTAAAGGTGGCCCTGGCCCGCTCGATCAGTTCTTTGTCGTGCGTTTTAAAGATCCGGTCCCCCGCGCGGGCCGGACCCCGGTACGCCAGCCTGATCGTCTGTCCCGGCCGGGCGGACGCAACTTTTTTTCCGTTTACGAAAATTTCCCTGACCTCGAAACCGTCCCTTCCTCCTTCGGTAACCCAAATCTCCAGACCGTCGCCGACGTTTAAATCGTCCTCCAGGACGACCTGCAGCCAGCCATCCTCCCGGCCGCGCACCCGGCCCAAAAACAACCCCCGGTTGTTCGGGCGCTTGCAGTTCATGAGCAACCTGCCCTGCCGCCCGTACAAATAGCCGATGGTAAACTCCCGGTTAAAAATTTGCGCCAGGTCCTTCGCCTCCTCCGGCGCCACGTAAAATTTCTCCGGCCCCAAAGCAGCGGCCCGGTCAATCAACCGCCGGTAGACGCGGGTCACCACCGCCACGTACTCCGGCCTCTTCAGGCGGCCTTCGATCTTAAAAGCGTCAACGCCCGCCTGAATGAGAGCGGGAAGGTGCCGGCTGACGTTCAGATCGCGCGGGCTTAAAATGTACTCCCCCACCTGCCCGGGATCGGCCAGAGGCCGGCCGTCCTCGTCGACCAGGGTATACGACAGCCGGCAGGGCTGTGCGCAACGCCCGCGGTTGCCGCTGCGCCCGCCCACCAGGCTGGAGAACAGGCACTGCCCGGAGTAGCAGACGCACAACGCGCCGTGGATAAACACCTCCACCCCGGCGCCCGTCTCTTCCTTGATTCTTTTCACTTCCTCCAGGCTCAACTCGCGGGCCAGGATGACCCGCTGGAAACCCAGCCGGCGCAGGTGGGCCGCCGCCGGGGAGTTATGCACGGTCATCTGGGTACTGGCGTGCAGGGGCAGTTCCGGAACAACCTCCCGGGCCAGCGCGGCCAGCCCCAGATCCTGCAAAATGGCGGCATCGGCGCCGGCGCGGGCGAGAAAAAAAAGAAACCGGGCGGCTTCTTCCAGCTCTTCCTCCGCCACCAGCGTATTCACCGTCACGTAAACCTGCACGCCCCGCACGTGGGCGTATTCAATGGCCCGGGCCAGCTCTGCGTTGTCAAAATTCGCCGCTGCCTGCCGGGCGTTAAACGAGCGGCCCCCCAGGTAGACCGCGTCGGCGCCGTTCTGCACCGCCGCCACCAGCGCCTCCCAGTTCCCCGCCGGGGCCAGCAACTCGGGTTTTCCGGGCATTTTCCATCCACCACTTTAGTTATTGGACTCCGTTCGCAGCGCCAGGTACGATCTTATATTGACCATATCTGGTGTACATCTCGATTGCTTCCGCGATGCTCTCATAGACAACTGCATCGTTTATATTTTCATATTCGCGAACGATAATATTCCATTCCCCACCGAAGGCGCAATTTCTTTGGCAAAATCCGCGGGTAAAAGATTAACTTTGTTTATCTTAAGTATAACGATTTCGACCGGAAAAATAAAGAGATCGCAAATCCAACCGGTTTTACTTTAAATACCGAACACGAAATTATCCGGTTAAACGGTTAACCCAAACCGTTTTAATAATGATAGTTGAAGTTATTCAGCATCAACCGGAGGAGCCTGTACAAAGAAGCGGTTTAAAGAAAGATCGTGATACCCTGCGGCCTAATGCCGCAGGTTCATCAAGACAGGCGGTATAAAATTTGATTCGGGCAGTTGATAGCTTCAATCTTTTTGCCAGGCGATGGGCATGCGCCGGCCCAGGCCGAAGGCCTTGGTGGTTACTTTCAGCCCGGGGGCGGCCTGGCGGCGCTTGTATTCGGCGCGGTCGATCTTCCGGATAATCTCCTGCACCAGCGCCGGGTCGAATCCGGCCGCGACGATTTCGGCGGCCGGTTTATTTTCTTCGACGTACAGGCGCAGCACGGCGTCCAGCACCTCGTACGGGGGAAGGGAGTCCTGGTCTGTTTGCCCCGGCCTTAACTCGGCGGAAGGGGGTTTGGTTAAAACGCCGGCGGGAATAACTTCCCTTTCCCGGTTGATATACCTGGCCAGAGCGTAGACCATCATTTTGGGCACGTCGGAAATGACGGCCAGGCCCCCCGACATATCACCGTAAAGGGTGCAGTACCCCACCGCCAGTTCCGACTTGTTCCCGGTGGTCAGGACCAGGTAACCTTCCCGGTTGGAAATGAACATTAAAATATTGCCGCGGATGCGCGCCTGGATGTTTTCTTCCGCCAGGTCCACGAGGGGTATGCTCCCTTCATTTAAAACGTCAAGGTAGGCGCTAAAAATTTTCTGGATGGGGATTTCGCGGTAGCCGATCCCCAGGTTGGCCGCCAGCCGGCGGGCGTCCGCCAGGCTCCCCGGCGAAGAATAAACGGACGGCATGGCCACCCCCAGGACGTTTTCCGGGCCGCAGGCGGCGGCGGCCAGGGCGGCGGTCACCGAAGAGTCGATCCCGCCGCTTAAACCCACCAGCGCCCGCCGAAAGCCGGTTTTCCGCAGGTAGTCGCGGATTCCCAGCACCAGGGCGTGGTAAATGCAGCTCACGTCTTCCGGTACGGGAGCACGGTAAACCTTTTCCGGAAATATTTTTTGTTTTTCCGCCGAACAATCATCCGCGGATAGTTTATTATCCGTGCAATCAAGGCACAGCACGTCCTCGCCAAAGCTTCCCGCCCGGCAAATCGTTTCCCCCCGGGGATCGACTGCAAAACTGGTGCCGTCGAAGATCAGCTCGTCGTTGCCGCCCGCCTGGTTGACGTAGAGAAATGCCTTGCGGTACTTGGCGGCCATTTTTTGCAGCATATCGGCGCGCCGGCCGATTTTCCCGAAATGGTACGGGGAGGCGGAAATATTTATGATCAAATCAGCCCCCTGCGCCACCAGTTCTTCCACGGGATCGACGGCGTAAAGGCGCCTGTTCCAATAATCTTTATCGTTCCAGACATCCTCGCAGACTGTCAGGCCCAGCTTCAAGCCTTTAAACGAAACCGGCTTTCTTTCTTTGGCCGGTTTAAAGTACCGGCTTTCTTCAAAGACGTCGTAGTCCGGCAAAAGGGTTTTGTCCTGCCGGCCGATCAGCCGGGCGTCCGCAAACAGCAGCGCGGCGTTGTAAAGATCCCCGTCCTCCCTTACCGGAGCCCCGACCAAAATACCCACTGCCCCACTGGCCGGGGCGATCTTTTTGGCCAGCGCCGCTTCCACCCGGTCTAAAAGGTCCCGGCGCCACAAAAGATCCCGCGGCGGGTACCCCACCAGGGCCAGTTCCTGAAAGACGACCAGGTCTGCCTTGATCAGTCGCGCGAACCCAACAACCCGGAGAATTTTCTCCACATTATACTGAATTTTCCCGATTACCGGGTTAAGCTGGCCAACCAGGATTTTCAAAAAAACCCACCTCAGAAGGAACGGGAGCAGGCGAAAACCCGCTCCCGACGTTTGCTGCTTTTTGCCAATGGGCAGTGAAAACCGCACCTTTTTACCGGATTATTTCCGGATCAAATGTCGAAGTACAGGTAAAATTCGTAGGGATGGGGTCTGATCCGCACTTCGTCAATTTCTTTCGCCCGTTTATATTCTATCCAGACATCGATGACATCTTGAGTGAACACGTCGCCTTTGAGCAGGAAGTCGTGGTCTTTCTCCAGAGCGCAGATTGCTTCCTCCAGGGAGCCGGGGACCTGGGGAATACTTTTTGCCTCTTCCGGCGGCAATTCGTAAATATCCTTATCCACCGGCGCGCCGGGGTCGATTTTGTTCTGAATCCCGTCCAGTCCGGCCATCAGCATGGCCGCAAAGGCCAGGTAAGGGTTGCAGGAACAGTCCGGCGGCCGGAACTCGATGCGCTTGGATTTCGGGTTGGGCGAATAAACAGGAATTCTAATGGCCGCGGAACGGTTGCGCTGCGAATAAACCAGGTTCACCGGCGCCTCGTACCCCGGCACGAGCCGTTTGTAAGAATTGGTCGTGGGCGCGCAGAAGGCCATTAAAGCCGGCGCGTGCTTCAGCAGCCCGCCGATAAAGTACAGGGCGGTCTGAGAAAGCAAAGCGTAACCCGCCGGGTCGTAGAATAAATTTTTCCCTTCTTTCCACAGGCTGATGTGCGTATGCATCCCGCTGCCGTTGTCCCCGAAGATGGGCTTGGGCATAAAGGTGGCCACCTTGTTGTGCTTTCTGGCTACGTTCTTCACAATGTACTTGTACAGCATGATTTTGTCGCCCATGTTGACCAGGGAATCAAACTTCATGTCGATTTCGGCCTGGCCGCCGGTGGCCACCTCGTGGTGGTGCACCTCCACCTTGATGCCGGCCTTTTTCATGGTCAGGACGATTTCGCTGCGCAGATCCTGCTGCGAATCGTGCGGGGGAACGGGGAAATAACCCTCTTTGTAACGCGGCTTATACCCGAGGTTGGGATTCTCTTCTTTCCCCGTGTTCCAAGCCCCCTCTTTGGAATCCACGAAATAGTAGCCGTAGTGCTGATTTTGGGCAAACCGCACGTCGTCCAGGATGAAAAACTCCGCCTCCGGTCCGTAGTAGCTGGTGTCGGCGAGCCCGCTTTTCTTCAAATACTCTTCCGCCTTTTTGGCCACGTAGCGGGGGTCCCTGGTATACGGCTTTTTTGTCAGCGGATCGTAAATATCACAAATCATTGAAAGAGTGGGTATTTCGCAAATGGGGTCCAGGACGGCCGTATTGGGGTCCGGGATTAAAATCATGTCGCTTTCGTTGATTTTTTGAAAGCCCCGGATTGACGAACCGTCAAAACCGACCCCTTCCACAAAGATACTTTCCATGATGTCGTCCATTTCCGTCAGTTCCTCGGCAGGCATGGAAAAATGCTGCCAGAGGCCCGGCAGATCGTTAAATTTCAAATCAATAATTTCAATGTTGTTGTCTTTAATGAATTGCAACACTTCTTCCGGTTTCATAGAAATCTCCTTCCTTAAACTCCTCAACTTTTAAATTTCGGGCAGACAAATTGAACTACGTTGCCGGGAAAATCTTTTTTTCGGCGGGCTGCTCCCTCCCTTTTTTCAGTCTGGACAAAACCAGGTCCTTAAAACAGGAAACAAAAAAATAAAAGACGCCTTTTCCCGCAGGTCTTCCTCGACCTGTTTAAAAGACGTCTTCGTCAGGATATAAAGCTGGCTAAAATTTTTAGTTCCTGCCTATTTTTTATCACAGCGCGGATCTGCTGTCAACAGTTTTTTGAAGAGCATTTTCAAGGTCAACACGCGGTTAATACGCGTAAATTTTTCCGTAGGGCCTTTTGGAAACGGGCAAGAGTTTCTGGAACTTGCCTTTGCAGATTTCGTCCGCCGAAAACCCAAAATGCGCCGAAAACTCCCCTACGTACCTTTCCACGATCTCCCGGTCCCGCTCGTTCAGCTCCCGCAACCCTACTTCTTTGCCCAGCTGATACTCTTCGACATGGCCGCGCAGGTAGATGACCCCGCCGTGCATGCCGGTGCCGATATAGCGGGCTTTATGCCGCTCGTTTTCTTTTAAGTTCAACCCGAGCAAAATAACAATGCCTCCGGCCATATATTCACCGAAAAAATCCTGGGCCGTGCCGCCGATCACCAGCACGGGCACTTTGCCGGCGTACTCCTTCATGTGAATGGCGGCACGGTAACCGACGTTGTCCCGGACAAAGATTTTGCCGCCGCGCATGGACATGGCGGCAATGTCGCCGGCCCGGCCGTGGATAATAATCTCGCCGTCGTCCATGGTGTTCCCCACGCCGTCCTGGGCGTTGCCGTAGACGATGATCCGGTGTCCATTCAGAAAGGCGCCCAGGTCGTTGCCGGGGTTTTTGAAGATTTTTATCTCCACTTTCTTTTCCGGATCGGGGAGGTAAAGGCGGGTGCCGATATACCTCTGCCCGAAGACGTTTTTGACAGTTATCCTGGTAACTCCCTGAAGCGCCACTGCTCTTAACAAGTCGTTTAACTCTTTGTGCTTTAAGCCGAGGGCGTCTATCTCGGCGCTTGTGCCGTTCGTGCTTACGTATTTGACGAGGGTGGCCGCGGGCCTGACCCCGTCTAAAAACATGTCGCGCAACCCGAATTTAACGTTTAAATTGCTCATTCCAGCCTCCCCCTCTACTCTCCTGCTCCTTTGACGCCCAGGACATCCAGTTCCCACTCCGCCAGCCCCACGCCGCGCAGGTGTTCCCGGTTGCCCCGCAGGCTTTCGATGGCGTTGATGCCCATGCCGCCCAGCATCTCCTTGATCTCGTGGCTCCACCCGTGCAGCAGGTTGACGAGCCGCCGGCCGGCGATCTCCGGATTCAGACGCTTTGCCAGGTAGGGGTCCTGGGTGCAAATCCCCCAGTTGCATTTCCCGGTGTAGCATTTCTGGCAAAGGGTGCACCCCATCGCCACCAGCGCAGCCGTACCGATATAAACGGCGTCGGCCCCCAGGGCGACGGCTTTCACCACGTCGGCGGAACACCTGATGCCTCCGGCCGCCAAAATTGAACACTTGTGCCGGATTCCTTCCTCCCGCAGCCTTTTGTCCACCGCGGCCAACGCCAGCTCAATGGGGATGCCCACGTTGTCCCGGATAATTTTTGGCGCCGCCCCGGTTCCGCCCCGGAGGCCGTCAATGGCAATGATGTCCGCCCCGGCCCGCACCATTCCTGAAGCGATGGCGGCCACGTTGTGGACCGCGGCAATTTTCACGGAAACCGGCTTTTCGTAATTGGTTGCTTCCTTCAAGGCGTAAATCAGCATGGACAGGTCTTCGATGGAATAAATGTCGTGCTGGGGCGCAGGCGACAGCGCGTCCGTTCCCTGCGGGATCATCCTGGTCACGGAAATATTCTCGGAAACTTTTTCGCCCGGCAGGTGGCCGCCGATGCCCGGTTTGGCGCCTTGGCCGATTTTTATTTCGATGACCGCCGCGCAGTTTAAATATTCCGGGTCGACGCCGAAGCGCCCGCTGGCACACTGGACAATGGCGTTGCCGCCGTAGGCGGCGCGCATTTCTTTGGGCAGGCCGCCTTCGCCCGTGTTAAACAGCGTACCGTACTCCCTGGCGGCCATGGCCAGCGATTTAAAGGCCTGGTAGCTGATGGCCCCATAGGACATGGCGGAAAAAACGATCGGGGTCGCCACCGGCACGTTCGGGTGGAGGGCGGATTCTATTTTCACATCGCCGTCCCGGAGGTCAATTTTCAGGGTATCGGGCTTTCGCCCCAAAAAGGTTTTGAGCTCCATCGGCTCCCGCAGCGGGTCAATGGACGGATTGGTCACCTGGGAGGCGTTGAGCACCAGGTGGTCCCAGTAAATCCGGTAAGGCTTGTCGTTGCCGCTTCCCGTCAGGATTACGCCGCCGGTTTCGGCCTGCTTTTTCAAGTCCTGGAGTTTTTCCCGCGTCCAGCTGCTGTTCGGCCGGTATTCCGCCGGGTGGGGTCGAACGGCAAGGGCCCTGGTGGGGCAAAAGACGGCGCACCGCTGGCACCCCACGCAGGCTTCCTCGTTGGAAACCATCATTTCCAGTTCCCCATCGTAGGCATGGACGTTATTCGCACACTGCCTTTCGCAAACCCGGCAGGCGATGCACCTGTCTTCTCTTCTTTCCACGATGAATTCAGGCAGCAGATAAGAATACATGATCTCACCTTCAAAAAAACTGGTTTAAGCTAAACAGACTCCGGCAGGCTCAAAAGGTGATCCCGGGAACCCAGCCGCACCACCACCGGTTCGCCCCCCCGAGGCGTCCAGGCCAGGTCCAGGTCCGGGCAGACGCACCGGATGGCTGCCTCTTCGGAAGACAGGAAAACCAGGTCCCCCTTGGCCCCGGCCGTGATCGGGCGCAGCCTGATCCGGTCCGTCAGCCCAAACATCTCGTTGTGGTGGGCCACAACGACCGTAAACGGCCCGTTGATTAAAAGGGGTGCGTAAACCATGCGCAAAGTTGTGTATAGTTTCTTTTCCCTCTCCTCCATATGCTCAATCAAATCCCACATGGGCGGCGCAAAAATCCTGGAAACCACTTCGATGGGCAGTCCCTGCCGGCGCATCAGCAGGTCCACCGCGTAGGCCATCACTTCCGTGTCGGTAAACAGCGTGCAGTAATAATTGTGCATCTCTAAAAAGCGCCGGTTTGTTCCGTAAGAAGAGATCTCCCCGTTGTGCACCACGGTCCAGTCGAGAATGCTGAAAGGGTGCGCACCTCCCCACCAGCCCGGGGTATTGGTGGGGAACCGGCTGTGGACCGTCCACAGGTATCCTTCGTATAGTTTATCCAGCAGGAAGTAGGCGGCGATTTCTTCCGGAAACCCCACCCCCTTGAATACACCCATGTCCTTGCCCGAAGAAAACACGTAGGCGTCCTCGATGCTGGTGTTGATGTACATCACCCGGGAAACTACGTAATCGTCATCGGACATCCCGTGATCCTCGCCTTTTTTCTTGGGAGCGACAA
>JBFLZY010000061.1:0-17139 GCA_040755975.1 Bacillota bacterium
TGAATTTGTTGCTGGCCACGATTGCCGGATTAACTAATCAAACCCCTGTTGCTCCCTACCAGATCATCCTCAAGCGGCAGGTCGATGGCTGCTATACCCTGGCGATAAAAAGCGACGCGGTAACGATTGATATTCTGGCGAATATAGATGAATTGTTGTTAAAGAAATTTCAAAAAGTTTTTCGCAACCTGTTCATTCTGACCTGTTTTTACGAAACCGCCGGGAAACCGGAGTGCCTGGCGGTTACGGACGGCCTGGGGGCAGTGCTGTACTCGTATTATGATTTCAGTTTTTTTCAAACCAGTTGACATCTTAATCCAGATGTTCCCAGGCAGTACAAATTTTATAATAAAGGTATTATGGACAAGCTTTGCAAGTTGCCGGTTCAATTATTTGCAAATATTGTCGTATAAAGGGAATTGTTCGCAAAATAATTAATCTGGTATTCTTAAGATAAATTACCGGTACAACCAGACCGTGGGGATGAAGGGACGACCTGGATAAACAAATGAAAGGAGCGGAAAAATGCGTATAACCAGACGAACTGCGTTGTTGGGAACAGTAGTGGTTTTATTATTTTTTGGATTTCTGATCCTGGCGCCGCTAAATGCTTTAGCGGCAGACTGGCCGGGCCTCCTGGCGGCGGATAACATTGGCTACAAGCTGGTTTATAAGTTTTCCCTGATTCCCAAAAATGAAGGCCAATCTAATTACAGTACCTATACTTATCGTTTGGTTAGCTATAACCCGGCAAAAACATATTATTATTACCCGGCCACAAAAATTATCCGCATTTACTATACTGATCGCTCCCCCGTCATTATCCGGGAACCGGGGCCTCAACCCAAGCCGCAGCCCCAGCCGGCACCGGCACCAAGACCCGAGCCGGTAAAGGAGTTAACCGCCGACGAGCAGCGCATGGTGGAGCTTGTTAACCAGGAGCGGGCCAGGTACGGTTTGCCTGCCTTAAAGGTCAACCCGGAGCTGGTGAAAGTGGCCCGTTTAAAAGCGCAAGACATGGTCGCCAACAATTATTTCGGCCATACGTCACCTACTTACGGGAGTCCGTTTGCGATGATGAAGCAGTTTGGCATTACCTACCGCACAGCCGGAGAAAATCTGGCCGGCGCCCCGGCGGTGGAAATAGCTCACCGGAACCTGATGAATTCGCCGGGACACCGGGCGAACATTTTAAACAGCTCCTTCACCCAGGTAGGCATCGGGGTGGTGGAAGGGAGCCCCTACGGGAAAATATTTGTCCAGATGTTTATCGGATAAGGCACTAAGGCACAAAGGCACTAAGGCACAGAGGGTAAAGACAGCTTCTCCCTTTGTGCCTGTTTACTTTGTGCCTTTGTGTCTCTAAAAGGGGGCTTTTTTATTTGCAGAGCAAATTACCGCACATTTATCCCCGTCACTCATATATATATTATTAGATTATTTTTGAAAGGGGGAAGTGTGCATATGACAGCAAGCGCGGTCACCACGGAGAGGTTGCGGGTTCACCAGGTAATCAGCGAAAATACGCAGCAGACCGTGGTCCGGGGCAAAGTTACCGTACCAGAAGCCAAGCCGGACGTGGATAAAATCCTGTCTACGGATAAAACGGCAAAAATTAAAAAGCTGGAAATCGTACCGGACAAAGTAATTGTCGAAGGAACCCTCACCCTGCAGATCGTCTACGTTGCCTTTGACCCTGCCCAGGCTGTGCACCACATGCATGTGCAGTTGCCGTTTACTACCTTTGTGGAAGTGCCAGGCGCGCAGCCGGGAATGGAAGTGCAGGGGAAGGTCACCGTAGAGGATATAAATATTGTCCGCAGCCGCGAGGACGCCCGGCAGTTTGACGTGGCCGCCGTTTTATCCGTGTTTGTTAAGGTAACGGAAATCCAGGAAATTGATGTCTTAACGCAGTGTCCGGCGGGGGCTACCTGCAAAACCGAAACGATTAAAGTAGCCCATGTGGTGGCCAGTAAAACAAAACAGGTTGTTGTGAGCGACGATTTTGACGTCCCGGAAGAGAAGCCGTCCGTGGATAAGATTCTGGATGTAATGGTTTCAGCGGAGATCACCAACAAGCGCGTTTTGAAAAATAAGGTGATCGTTGACGGGAAGGTTACGCTCGACATTTTATACGTCGCCCTCGAGCCGGATCAGCCCGTGCATCAATTGCACAGGACCTTTTCTTTCAGCGATTTTATCGAAGTGCCCGGCGCCGAGCCCGATATGGACGTCCGGGTCGATGTCCGGGTGGAAAGCGCCGATGTGGAGCAAATCCGGCCGGATCGCTTGCGGGCCGACATGGTGCTCATGCTCACGGCCAATGTTTTTCAAACCAGGCAAATCAACGTCATTACGGAAGTAATGGGCGCCCAGGCCACCATGGTCAGGCTGAAAATCGATCACGTCATCGGCGAGGACAGCACCCAGGTCGTCTTGCGGGACACCTTTGAAACGCCCGAACCAAAACCGGACGTGGCGAAGATTTTAAATGTCACCGTAGACAAAGTGGAAATAACCGAAACCAAGATCTTGAAAAATAAGGTAATCGTCCGGGGAGACGTTATCGTTCAGGTAGTGTACGTGGCCGCCCTGCCCGATCAACCCGTGCACGCCGTGCACAGAAAGATTCCTTTCCGTACCTTCGTAGAAATTCCAGGGGCCGAAGAAGGCATGGAGGTGGACGTCAGAGCAGTTGTTGAATTTGTTACGGCGGATAAAGAAGGTTGCAACGTTACCATTGAACTGGTCCTAAAAGTCACCGCCAAGGTTTTTGAGACCCTGCAAAAAGATGTCGCCGTTGAAATAACTGTTCCGACGCCGGCGCCAACGCCCCCGGTCTGCGTTCCGGGAGAAGTGATCCGCTATACGATTCAGCCCGGCGATACTTTCTTTATCCTGGCCCAAAGGTTCGGAACAACTGTCGAGGCTATTATGCAGGCCAATCCCGGGGTTGACCCCCAGAATTTACAGGTGGGGCAGGTTATCAATATCCCCTGTCCGCCCGCCAAAGGTTAAAGCGCCACGTTCAAAAATCAATCAGTTAAAGGAGGTTTTCGTTTTATGCCCATTCAATACGAGTACATGGAACCTGAAATGGTATTGTGCATGAAGCTGAAAGTACCTGTAGTACTGGCCGAAGAAGAGGCGCAGGTGGTGGTGGACACCACTACTCATTTACCGGAGCTGGCTAAGAAGGTAGACCACATCGACGGGAAAGTGCAGGATCTGGAGGCGGAACCGGTCTTTGTCCACGAACATATCGGGCGCTGGCAGGTGGTTATTCCGAAAGAGTGGAACCATCACTTCAAGCACATCACCGGCGCGGTTTCGGTCGTGAAAAAAGTGCTGGTCCAGGGTGTGCTGCACAAACAAATTTTCTATGTCAATAAGGAAGACCAGGTTAAACACTTCCAGGAAGAGGTTCCTTTTTCAAAAGTCGTCGAGCTTGCAACGCCCCAACCGGTGCTCGACGAGGACAATGTGGTTGTCCAGTTCCCGAGACCGAAGTTTGACATCACCTGGGAGCTGATCCGGGGAAGCCGCCTGCAGCAGACGGGCGTAATCATCGTCCGGTTAAAGATTGTGGAAGAGCGCCAGATTTACGTCCAGCTCTGCCCTTCGCCGGAAATTTGCCCGCCCGGCAACCTGCTGGAAGATCCCAGCCTGGAGCAATGGGTCGGCAATGTCCCGGTATTCTGGGGCGCTACGGCTAATGTGGCCCCAACCACCGTTGCGCACAGCGGGAGCAGAGCTGCGGAACTGGGTACGCCCACAGCAACCGCCGAGGCCGCCATCTTTCAGACGGTGCGCAATCCTCAGGCGATTGGCCCCGGCCGAACCTACAGATTAACTTTCTGGGCAAGGGAGAACGTCACCGCTGCCCCGGTGAGCAACTTTAGTTTAAATGTGGATATCCTCTTCTTTAATAGATTTGGTCAGCAAGTCGACGGCGTAAGCCAGAGCTTTGCCAGCGCCGCCATTCCGGACAACGCTTATCAACAGTATACCATGAATACCCCGGCGGCGCCGGTGGGCACGACCACCGCCCTGGTCAGGTTTTGCTTTCTGCCCGGGGCCAATAACACCAACACGGTAAAAATAGACGACGTCAACTTTGAATGTACCGGTGGGTTTTAGGGCAAAAAGTGATCAGCAGTGAACTGCTTTGAATAAATAAAGCTGTGTACAACAGCTTTTCTTTTTAAGGGGAGATTATATTTTGTTTGGCTTGAATAAAATTTTGCAGCAACTGCAGCAATCGGAAAACGATTTTCGGAAGATTGTAGTATGTGTTGAGCGCGGCGACGGAGCGGTGGGCTTGTTCATGAATGGGCTGCAGGAAGTGGTGGAAGTGCGTTTGGGAGCGGAGGCTCCGGCTTTGCTTGCCGAGGGGCGGCTGGCGGCCATGCTCGGGGAAGCTTTTAACGAAGCCCTGCGCGAATCCAGGCGCCTGCTGAAGGTAGAAATATCGAGATTGACCGGCGTTTCGAATTTGCCGGAAATTCCCGGGATATTTTAATGGGGGTGGTTAACCTGGATCAGAAAAGCGGCCTGGAAAATACCTTATTTTCTCTGCTGGAAAGGGGGGGCGGGCCGGACCTGAATCAGGGGAGCCTGCTTATTTTAATCAGTCTGGTCAACCTGATGGGGATAATCAATCTTTTAGCGCAAAGGTCAGGCGTTCCAAAAGATAAACAAGAAGATTCCCTTGCGCAGTAGGGCGAAGTTATTGGTTGTCAAAAAGTCGGACGCCCGGGGTGGGCGAGTTCCTTTAAGGCGTCCGACAGCCTGACAACCAGTGCTTTTTTAAGCAGATCCCCCGGAATTTCCTTGCGCCGGCTTTGTCGAGAAATTCCCCGGCGTTTTCTGGACATCGGGCGATTTTCCGTAGCCCGGTGCAATCAGGGCTTGCATTAATGTGTTATAAAAACCATCTAATCCGGAACGGAGCGCCTGAACGGCATTTTGGGTGGCTTCAATAACAGCCGCCAGTTGACCTAGTTTTTTTTCGCTTTCCGGCGTTAAAGACAGCAAAAGCAACGCCGGCACCACAAGCGGGTTGAAGTTTTGGGACAAGTGAAATCCCTCCTTCCTGTATATTGTTAGGATTTACCATATTTTATGGTTTAAAGAAAGATCTTGTTACTAATTTATTTTTATGGAAAAAGGCGTCTCATGTTATTGTGCCAGGATTGCCACCCACTTTGCAAAGTGCGCACCGTTTCTTGCGTGGTAGCCAGAAATGATTTGAGGAGAGCAAGTTTTTCTTCTACTCCCGGATTTGTGGACAACAACAACAGGACAAAAATTAAAAATAGGGTGAACGGATTGTTGGGTTGCAGACCAGTTGGCATCTTTTATCCCTCCCGTATTTTCTTTATTCCTTGCTATACTACGCTTGAAAATGTTCTCGTGTTACATTTAGGACTTTGAAACTTTTGTTAAGGCAATGAATATATTTTCTTTAAGAAGGGAGGCTTTATCGTGGAAGGGGAACTGCAAAAAGGTTTTCACCTGGAAGACGTGCTGGATAAGTTGCTGGACTTTCAGGCTGCTAAAGGAGCGGACTGCGTGGACAGCATGTTAATGCTCAGCCTGGTAAACCTGCTGGGGATCATCAGCTTGTTGAACAAACAGTCCGGTGTTGCCGTTTCTGCTCAGGCGCCGGAGGCGATGAACCCCTTGTTGGGGATGCTGTTAAATATGTTGTCCGGTCAGCAGCAGGAAAGCCGCGCGGCCGAATCAGGGCCGGGGCCGGGCGCCCTGACGCCGGCTGCGCTGGTGAGCTTGCTCGGTTCGCCGCCCGGCAAAACCCCGGATCCTTCCGGGCTTTTCAAGATGCTCGGGAGTCTCTTGGGAGGATCCGGCAGACCCCCTGCCCCGGCCGAAGTTTCCCAACAGCCGGAGCAAAAGCTAAAGATCGAGGGTGTTCCGCCCGGGAAGGTAAAAGAAATGAAAAAAGCGGAAGGACCAATCAAATGGGATCCGCGCTTGGGCAATGCGACTGGATAGCTTCAATCCAGTCGCATATATTTTAGGGCGCCGGAGAAAAATAGGCCGGGGAGCATTTGGGCCAAACTTTACGAAGGCATCCAGGAGGGTTTCTTAAATTGAGCGCCAAAATACTGGCCCTGCTGATTGCGGCGGGTTCGGGGGTAACCATGGCCCTGCAGGGTTCCTTAAATGCCGCCCTGGGCAAGGTCATCGGTTTGCTGGAGACCACTTTTATCGTTCATCTCATTGGGCTGGGCGTAGTGGCGGTTTTATTATTTGTTTTTTCGCTGGGCAGCGGCAGGCTCGGCCAGTTTACCCAGGCGCCGTGGTACACTTACCTCGGCGGCGCGCTGGGAGTTTTGATTATTTACGGAGTAGTCCGCAGTATTCCCAAAGTGGGCGTGGCGCCGGCCACCACCGCCATAATCTTAGGGCAGGTGCTGACGGCCAGCTTAATCGATCACTTTGGCTTGTTCGGCATGGAGCGCCTTCCTTTTACCTGGCACCGGGTCGCGGGGACGCTGTTAATGGCCGCCGGCGCCTGGCTGCTGCTAAAAAAATAGGGCACAAGGTTCACAGCACAAAGGCAACAACGGAAAAAAGACTTACAGAAGTAGATTTAGGGAGGTTACGAAGGCAACCCCCAGGGAAATTCCGCTTACGGCCAAAAACCGGTGGTGCCGGAAAGATTCCGGAAGCAGTTTTAAAAAAACAATGTAGCTCATTGCTCCTCCGGCAAAAGCCAGTAGAAAGGGAATTAATTTCGGCGAAAGATCGATTAAAAGCACCCCCAGGGCGCTACCCAGGGGGGTCACCATGCTCACCAGCAGATTAATGGCCAGAACGCGCCCAACACTTATCCCGCCAGCCCGCAGCGGGGCCGCCGAGGCCATTCCCTCCGGGATATTGTGCAGGCCGATGGCCAGGGTGAGCAACGGGCCCAGGGTGAGCGGTTCCGTGTAACCGGCGGCGATGGCCAGACCTTCCGGCAAGTCGTGAATGGCTACTCCCAGGGCAATCAGGTAGCCCAGGGCCAGGTAACGGCGGTGGTAACCGTTGGCCGGCGCCTCCTGACTGAACAAAAAATCTATTGCGCCGATAAAAAATAAGCCGGTGAATACCCCGGAAAAACACTGGCTTAACCGCCCGCGATGAAGCGCCGCCGGCAGGAGATCGCAAAGGATGACCGCCAGCATAACGCCCGCGGCCAGTCCCAGCAGCAGAGAAAAAGTACGGTACCGCAGGCGGCCGAAGAGGAGGACGAGAAGCGCCCCCAGGCACGTCCCGAGACCGGCGGCCAGGCCCATCAAAACTACATTGCCCACCCGGTTCACCTTCCTTAAGTGATTATATATTAAAGGTGGCGGATGGATAGCACTGTTATTTTTAGATCGGGATGGTAATAATTTGCCCGGGGAAAATTTCTTCCGGGTCGATCCGGGGATTTGCCTGGATCAGGCTGTCTAAGGGAATTCCGTAGCGGCCGGCGATTGCCCAGAGGGTGTCTCCGGGCTGGACGGTATAGGTGCGTCCGTTTCGAGGGGCGTGCCTTCCGTCATCGTCCTGTCCGGCCGCAATAACCACCGGGGTGCCGATCTGGACGTGCGGAAAAAGGCTTTCGATATGGTGGTTATACATGCGGATGCAGCCGTTGGAAACAGCCTTGCCGATGGAGTCCGGGTTGTTTGTGCCGTGAATGCCGTAGTTGCCGCCGGGGATGTTTAAGCCCAGCCAGCGCGTGCCCAAAACGCCGCCGGGATTCATTAATTTGCTGATTATCTGGTATTTGCCGGTGGGAGTAGGAGTGGCCGGTTTACCCACCGCCACCGGGTAAGTCTGGATAATCCTTTCCCCCTGGTAGTGGTGCAGTTGCCGGTAGACGGTGTTAACGAGCAAGTGAGTTCCTGCCTCCACGGAAAAGTGACGCGCCCGCACTTGTGCCGTTCACCCCTTCGGAGGATAGATTAAGCGCAAAGGCGCAAAGAACGCAAAGAATGAAGGAAGTTAATTGCCCCGGCGGCTCCTTCATGATATTTATATGTAGACAGCCGAACAAGGGCAACCCCGGGGAAGGAAAAAACGGGGGGTTGGTTGTATTTATTGAAAGTGGTGTAAAACTAAGCAATAAGGCCTATGAGGGCGCGTTTTAAGGAGAGGCGAGTAAAATGCTGGAGGAACTGGCCCGCGCGAAAATCAATTTTACCCTGGATATACTCGGCCTGCGCCCGGACGGATATCATGAGCTGGAAACGATTATGCAAACCCTTCAGTTGCACGACCGTTTATCGTTTGCTATGGCTGAAGGGGGCATTTTTTTGTCCTGCCCCCACCCCGATGTCCCTGCAGATGAGAATAATTTGATTTATCAAGCGGCACTCCTCCTTATGGAATATACCGGCAAGAAAGGCGGGGCGAAGATCCACCTGCAAAAAAACATACCCGTTGCGGCAGGACTGGCCGGGGGTTCCGCGGACGGAGCCGCGGCTTTGAAAGGCCTGAACAGGTTGTGGGGGCTCGGTTTAACCGCCGGGGAACTGCTTTCTTTGGGCGCGCGGCTGGGCGCCGACGTTCCCTTCTGCCTTTGCGGCGGAACGGCTCTGGCCCGCGGCAAAGGGGAGGTGTTGGAACCGCTGCCCGGTCTGGAGGGGTTGGGGGTGGTCGTGGTGAAGCCGCCTTTTGGCGTTTCCACTGCCTGGGCTTACCAGCTATACGATCAAACGGGCGGCGGGCCCCGTCCGGATAATCAGGCGATGCGCGCGGCCGTTGCGAAAAAAGATGCCGGCGCCATCGGCCGCCTGCTGGCAAACGTGTTCGAAAACGTGATCGCGGACCTTTACCCTGAAATAAGGGAAATAAAGAACGCTCTTTTGGAAGCCGGAGCCTCCGGCGCGTCTTTAAGCGGCAGCGGCCCGGCGGTTTTTGGCCTCTGCGCAAACGAAGACCAGGCCAGAACGGTGGCCGGCCGGTTGAAAGTTGCTCCGGGATATACGGTATTGGTGACCAGTACCGTTTAAAAGCCGTTAAAAAATTTTCAGCCGGTTTACTTGCAGGATTATTTGCCGTTAAGTAAAATTAAAGAAAACTCACCACGGGGGATGTGGCTTATGGATCAGCCCAAGTTTGTGCCCATCAAGCTGGATAATTACCAGCCCTTAAGGGACGTTGTTTTTGAAACGTTAAGGGAAGCGATCATTAAGGGGCGCCTGAAGCCCGGGGAGAGGCTCATGGAAATTCAACTGGCCGAAGAAATGGGGGTAAGCCGCACCCCGGTCCGGGAAGCCATCCGGAAACTGGAACTGGAAGGGCTCATTGTCATGGTTCCCCGCAAAGGGGCCTACGTGGCGGGTATTTCGGTAAAAGATATCGTTGACGTTTTTGAAGTGCGGGCCGCCCTGGAAAGCCTGGCGGCGGGCCTGGCCGCGGAAAGAATTACCGAAGAAGAGCTGGAAGAATTGGAGAGGGCGCTCGTGCAGATCTCGGAGGCCAGCAGCGGAAACCTGGATGAGGTGGTTAAAACCGACACCAATTTTCACGAAATTATTTACCGGGCGAGCCGCAACCAGCGGCTGATGCAGATTATCACGCATCTGCAGGAGCAAATCCAGCGTTTTCGCACCACTTCCCTGGCCCAGCCCGGGCGGACGAAGACGGCCATTGAGGAGCACCGGAAAATTGTCGAGGCCATTAGCGAGCGGGACGTGGAACTGGCCCAAGCGCTGGCCAGGGAACATATCGAGAACGCCGAACAAAGCCTTTTGAGCGCTTTGCGGGAGGCTGACTGATGATGGTGGGCGCGGTGGTTTTGGCCGGCAGCCCCAATAACGGTTTGTTGCAGGGATGCAGTTCCGCTGCTTACGAAGCGTTGATCCCCATTGGTTCCAAAGTAATGGTGGAGTACGTTTGCGAAGCCCTGCATGCTTCGGCGCACGTGGAGCAGGTGGTGGTGGTGGGGCCGGCGGAACAACTGGCGGGCTTTCTTGCTTCCCGGGGGGTCCGGACGGTGCCGGCGGGACAAACGGTTTTAGAAAATGTCCGGATCGGCATGCAAGCCGTAAGCGCGCCCGGGCGGGTTTTGGTGGTTACTTCGGATATTCCCCTGCTCACCGGGGAAGCCGTTGACGATTTTCTCGCGCAGTGCCGCGATGAAGCGGTCGATCTTTATTATCCGATCGTTCCTAAGAGCGTTGTCGAGAGCCGTTTTCCCGGCGTGAGGCGCACCTACGTTCGTTTAAAAGAAGGAGTCTTTACCGGCGGCAATTTATTTTTAGTTAACCCCAGGATCTTTCCCCGCTGCCTGCAGAAGGGGGAACAACTGGTGGCCGTCCGCAAAAACCCTTTGCAGCTGGCGCGCCTGGTGGGCCTATCCTTTTTAGTTAAATTTATCACCCGCCGCCTCAGCCTGCAGGAGGCGCAAACAAAAGTGTCCCAATTGTTAGGAATAAAAGGCGAGGCGGTAATCAGCCGTTATCCGGAAGTGGGTCTTGATGTGGACAAGCCGGGGGACCTGGAACTGGTGGCGAAAGTTCTTCACGCCGTCTGAAACGAAAAAGGGTGATTATTATTTGGAGCAGGAAAACCGGTTGACTCCGGAGATGATCAAAAAAGCCAGGCAGCGGCTCCAAGGGGTGATTCACGAAACGCCCCTTGATTTTTCGGCCACTTTTAGCCGACTGACCGGCAGTCAGATCTATCTTAAACTGGAGAACTTGCAGAAAACCGGTTCTTTTAAAATCCGGGGCGCCTATAATAAAATTTGCACCCTGGACGAGGCTTCCCGAAAGAAAGGGGTAATTGCCGCCTCGGCGGGCAATCACGCCCAGGGGGTGGCTTTCGCAGCGAGGCGCGCCGGGATTAACTCTGTTGTCGTCATGCCCCGGAACGCACCCGTTTCAAAAGTGGTAGCCACCCAGGAGTACGGCGCGCAGGTAATTTTAGCCGGTGAGGACTACGACCAGGCTTTTGCGCATGCGCTGGCCATCCAGAAAGAGACCGGGGCTGCCTTTATCCACAGTTTTGACGACCCGCAAGTGATTGCCGGTCAGGGAACGATTGCGCTGGAGCTGCTTGCTGCCCTGCCTGATCCCGACGCCATCGTGGTCCCGGTAGGGGGCGGCGGTCTGCTTGCGGGGATTGCCCTGGCCGCGAAAACGGCTAAACCGGCGGCAAAGATTATTGGCGTCCAGACCAAAAGCGCGCCGGCGGTTTACCTTTTCTTAGAGGAAAAAGAAATCCCGGCCCTTCCCGGGGGCCGGACCATCGCCGACGGAATTAATGTGCGCCGGCCGGGGAAGCTTACCCTTGAGCTTATTTCCCGTTACGTAGACGAAGTTGTCCTGGTGGAAGAAGAAGAAATTGCGCAGGCAATTTTGCTTCTCCTGGAACGCTCCAAACTGGTTGTAGAGGGGGCGGGCGCCGCCGGCCTGGCCGCCCTCCTGCACGGGAAAATATCCCTGCCGGGAAAAAAGGTAGCGGTTGTTTTAAGCGGCGGCAACGTGGACATCAATATCATTTCGATCATTATTGAACGCGGCCTGGTGAAATCCGGCCGCCGCCTGAATGTCAGCGTGCTCCTTCCGGACCAGCCGGGAAGTCTCTCGCAAATGCTTGCCTTGCTTGCCGGCGTACGCGCCAACCTCATTTCCGTCAGCCACGACCGCATAAAACCCGAAGTCCCCTTAAGAGAAGCGGAAGTAAACCTTGTTTTGGAAACCCGCGACCGCGAGCATGTTGAACTGGTCCTGGAAGCGTTGGCTCAAGGCGGGTATAAAGTCCGGAGACCGTTTTAAGTAAATTGGAAATTTGCAGGAATTTTTGCAGGAATTTTTTTGTTAATGGAGAAAAAACATGAAGGACAGATTTTTTGCGAGGAAGGTGGTGACAGCAAAAATGGTGGTTACCGATGTCCGGGTCCGGAAAATCCTTAACGAAGGGAGAATGAAAGCGATAGTTTCGGTAACGCTGGATGATATGTTCGTGATTCATGACGTAAAGGTCGTCGAGGGGAATAACGGTTTGTTCGTGGCCATGCCGAGCCGGAAAATGCCCGACGGGGAGTTTCGCGATATTGCCCACCCGATTAATTCGTCAGCCAGGGAAATAATTCAAAGTGCGGTTTTAAGGGCTTACGAGAACGCTCTGTAGGAAAAAGGCAGGGGCAAAAAATAGGGAAAAAAATAAATTTTCGGGCGGGAGTTTTGGTTATCCTAAACTCTCTTTTTTTTGCAAAAGGGAAAAGTAGATCTTTGTTGAATATAAGGAGTAGAGCATACAGTATAATATAGTTTTGTTATTAACGGACAGGATAAGAACGCACTTATTCTGCGAAGAAAATATTTTTACGCTGACGTCTGACGGCCGACGACTGTTCTGGGAGGTGTCTTGGTGGAGCTGGCAGCGGTTATTTTAGCGGCCGGGAAGGGCACGCGGATGAAATCCGGGTTGCCCAAGGTGCTGCATAAAGTAGGCGGTCGACCGATGGTCAGTTACGTCCTGGCGGCCGTAAAGAGGGCCGGGGCAAACCCGATTATCCTGGTGGTGGGGCACCGCGGGGAACTGGTGGCGCAGGCTTTTCAGGCCGAAGCGGAGGTAGTTTTTCAGGAGCCCCAGCTGGGTACGGCCCATGCGTTGCTGCAAACGAAAGAAGCGCTTGCCGGTTTTTCCGGCCAGATTCTGGTCATGTCCGGAGACACGCCGCTGGTAACCGAACATACGCTGCGGGAACTTTTCGAAGCGCACCAGAAATGCAATGCTTTCGCGACGGTGCTGACAGCCAACCTGGAAGATCCTGCAGGGTACGGCCGGGTGGTGCGGGACGAGTCCGGCAGGGTCGTGAAAATAGTCGAGCAAAAAGATGCTACGGCCGGCGAACGCTTAATCAAGGAAATTAATACCGGTATTTACTGTTTTTCCTCGGCCGGGTTGTTTGCTTATTTGAGCCGGATCAAAGCAGAAAACGCCCAGCGGGAATACTACCTGACCGATCTCATCGAGATCCTGATCAAAGATAAGCAACCGGTGGCCGCGTACCAGGCGGAACGGGCCGAAGAAATAATGGGGATCAACGACCGCCGCCAGCTGGCCGCGGCGGAAATGGTTTTGCGCCGCCGGAAAACAGACGAATTAATGCTTTCCGGAGTGACCGTCCTTGACCCGGGAAGCACCTTTATCGATCAGGAAGTAATCGTCGGACAGGATAGTGTGCTCTATCCTTTTACTATTCTTGAGGGAAAAACCGTAATCGGGCGGAACTGTGCCATCGGGCCGGGGGCGTATTTAAAAAATGTCCGCACCGGAGAAAATGTGTGCATAACCAATTCGGTAGTCGTGGAAAGCATAATTGAAGACAACTGCAACGTAGGCCCTTTTGCCTATATCAGGCCAGGCTGCCATTTGAAGCAAAACGTCAGAATAGGCGACTTTGTAGAATTAAAAAAGACGGTGGTGGGGGAGAACAGCAAGGTGCCGCACTTGAGCTACCTGGGGGACGCCACGGTGGGCGCGGGTGTAAACATCGGCGCGGGAACAATCACCTGTAATTATGACGGCGTCCGGAAGTGGCCCACGCAGATCGGCGACGGTGCATTTATTGGCAGCAATACAAACCTGGTGGCGCCGGTGGAAATCGGGGCCGGGGCGGTAATCGGCGCCGGTTCCACCATCACCAAAAATGTGCCTCCGGGAGCGCTGGGGGTTGCCCGCGGCCGCCAGCGGATTGTGGAAAGGTGGTCGGTGCGTAAGCAAGCCAGGGAAAAAGGGCCTGGTTAGAAGAACACTCGAAGTGAAGTGGGGTGGACAGGTGTCTTTGAGTAAAAGGTTGAAAATTTTTACCGGCAACGCCAATCCCGGGCTCGCCCGGGAAATCGCCCAGTACCTGGGGGTGTCTTTAGGGGAGGCTAAAGTCACCCATTTTTCGGACGGGGAAATTCAGGTCAGAATCAACGAAAGTGTGCGGGGGGCGGATGTATTTATCGTTCAGCCTACCTGCACGCCCGTGAACGAGCATTTGATGGAACTGCTGGTCATGGTGGACGCGGTGAGAAGGGCGTCGGCCAGGAGAATTACGGCCGTACTCCCTTACTACGGGTATGCCCGGCAGGACCGCAAGACCCGCGCCCGGGACCCCATTACCGCCAAGCTGGTGGCCAACTTAATTACGGCCAGCGGCGCCCGCCGGGTGGTCACCATGGACCTTCATGCCGGGCAGATCCAGGGCTTTTTTGATATTCCCGTTGATCATTTGCCCGGCGTACCCATCCTGGCCCAGTATTTTCTCCAGCAAAAGCTGGGAAACGTGGTGGTGGTTTCCCCCGACCACGGCGGGGTAACCAGGGCAAGGGATCTGGCGGAGCGCATCGGCGCCCCCCTGGCCATAATTGATAAACGCCGGCCGGAGCCGAATGTTGCCGAGATTATGAATATCATCGGCGATATCAAAAATAAAAAAGTAATCATGATCGATGATATTATCGACACGGCAGGCACAATCGCCCAGGGCGCCCAGGCGTTGAAAAAGTGGGGAGCCACGGAAATCTACGTTTGTTGCACGCATCCGGTCCTGAGCGGACCGGCGATCGAACGCCTGAACCAGGCGCCGATTAAAGAGGTGGTGGTTACCAATACGATTCCTTTGGCTGCGGAGCAATGCTCGAAAAAAATAAGGGTGCTTACCGTGGCCCCCCTCCTGGGCGAAGCGATTATTCGCATCCACGAGGATCTTTCGGTGAGCAAATTATTTGACTGAGCATTGATTGGCAGGTGCTTTAGGATCGTCCTAATTGGAGGGAATTAATTTAGGGAATTAATTTTTCTCTTGCCGGCTTACAAAAAAGTTTGTTTAATTTCTGGATCATCTTTGGGCGGGCCTTCTTCCAGAATTATGTTTTCCTGGCGGGGAGCGTTTTTCTGCGCCGGGTTTTTTAGCCGGGTGTGGTTTGTTTTACGCCGGAAGGGCAAATTCAACCCGCCGCCCAGTTCGCGGCTTTTGTGCACGGCGCTGCTCCAGGCCTGCGCGGCCGTATTTTTCACGGAGCGTAAAGTATCCTGAAAACCGCCTTCGATTTTGACAAGATTATTCAGGCAGTCGTCTGTGCAGACCGTCACCTGTCTGCCCAAGGTGCGGATAAAGCTGGCGTCCAGGTAGGCCCGGCCCTGCATAACGTTGTTCAGGATCCCTTCCGAAAATTCCAGGCCCACAATTTCGCCGGTTTGCAGGTCGACGTAGAATTCGTCTACCTGGCCAAGAATAGTGCCGTTTTCCAGGACGATGCGGGTGCCCAGGACCTCCACCTTATCCTTGGTTAATTTCAAAATTTCCGGCAGGGTGGCTCCTTTTTGGAGATAGTTGCCCCGCTCCACTGTAATGGCGTCTTCGCCGATGCTGCGGAGCTGGTTGAAGGGGATGAATTTTTGTTCTTTGAGCCACCCCTTTTCTTCTATGATTAAGGCAACTACCGCTTTGCGGGCGGGATCGATCACCAGGCCTTTAACTTTGCCGATTTGCCGGCCTTCTTCCAGGCTGAAAACGGGCAGGTTGAGGAGCTGTTTGCTCTTGCGCATGGATTTCATCCTCCCTCAAAGATAAAGTCACCACAAAGACGCAAAAATCACGCGGAGTGTTGCTCTCGAACAAAACATTTTTAGAAAATAATATGCGTAAGAAAGCCGCGGCATGATAGCGGGGAGAGAAAATGATGTTGGTTGTCGGATTGGGGAATCCCGGTTCGGAATATGCGAAAACCCGTCATAACGTGGGTTTTATGGTTGTCGAACGGCTGGCGGCGGAGTTTGCCGCGGGAGAATCGCGCACAGGGCCCGGCGCGGTGGGGGCCGGCTCTGCAGGGGGTGGCACAGCGGCGCCAGGCGGCCCGGCAGGGACCGTCCGCCCGGCGGGGGGATGCCTGCGGTGGCGTCTGCGGTGCCGGGCGCTGGTGGCCGAGGGTCACTTTTGGGGGCGGAAGGTGATTCTCGCCAGGCCGCAGACCTACATGAACAACAGCGGGGAAGCGGTGGCGGCCCTTTTGCGCTGGTACGGGTTTGGTCCGGCGGAGCTGCTGGTAATTTGTGACGACCTGGACCTCCCTCCGGGGCAAATCCGGATTCGAAAAAAAGGGGGGGACGGCGGGCACCGGGGTTTAAAATCAATTATTGCGGCGTTGGGAACGAAGGAGTTTCCCCGCCTGCGCATCGGCATCGGCCGTCCGGAGCCGGAAGTGGACGTCGTCAGGTGGGTCCTGGGCCGTTTTAACGGCCGGGAGGCGCCCGTGGTTGATGAGGGCGTGGCCAGGGCCGTTCAAGCGGTGCGGGTGATCTTAGGCGAGGGCATTGAGAAGGCGATGAACCTGTTTAACTGATCCTGCCGGTAACATGACAATGCTCGCCGGCAAAAGACCCGATGCTTCGGAATGGGTTTTTAAGTTCGCCTTGACTTGGTGACTTATTTGTAGCATAATATAGATGGAGCTCAAGGAGCGGGGCGTAGCTCAGTTTGGCTAGAGCGCACGGTTCGGGACCGTGAGGTTCGCAGGTTCAAGTCCTGTCGCCCCGACCATTTTATTTTATGGGAGGCCTTACCTGCACAAAGTACTTCCCCAGCCCGAAGACCGCGCCTTTGCCCACGTGCACCAGCTCGCCCAGCTTAAGCAGCGGCCAAAAGTCCGCCAGCGGTCCTTTGTAGCTGGCTTTTCCCACCAGGCCGCCCATTTTCATTTTCGTGTCCTGCCGGGAGGAGTAGCGCTCCCAGTCCAGCCAGCGCGTCCTGTTTTCGCTGAGCTTTACTTCTTCCGCCCTGCGGATAATCCCGGCAAAGTCTTCTTTCCATTCGTACCCGTGGTAAAAATAGCAAAGAGAAGAAATCCGGCGCAAAAGATTGCGGATGAGGATGTGAAAATCCGGCCTCGCCGCCAGGCCCCCCTGAAAGGTCAACCGGGTGGGGGTGAGAAACTCCAGCGTGATTTCGTTTTTGGCCGGGCGGGCGGCGGGCAGGTTCCAGATGTCTTGCCCCCGGATAACCAGTTCTTCCGCATGGACCACTTTTTCTGTCCCGCGGTAAATTGTCCGGCGCTCGCCGGCGGGGCCAAGGGCGGCGATTTCCTGCACGCTAAACGGCCGCCGCCCTTTGCCCATCCCCAGGCGGCCCAGTTCTTC
>JBFLZY010000062.1:0-3363 GCA_040755975.1 Bacillota bacterium
ATCGGTTATGTACCCCAGGCTCTTTCGGTCGATGGCTCATTGACTGGTTACGAAAATTTGCTTATTTTTGCCAAAATTTTGGGACTCAAGGGAAGCGAGCGGGAGCGCCGCATCCGGGAGCTGCTGGCCTTCATGGATCTGGCGGAAGCTGCGCCCAGGCTTGTGCGCCATTATTCCGGGGGAATGGTCCGGCGGCTGGAAATCGCCCAGGCCATGCTGGGTGAGCCCCGCGTGCTTTTTCTGGACGAACCGACGGTGGGACTGGACCCCGTGGCCCGCAAAGGGGTCTGGGAAAGGCTTCTGGATTTGCGCAAAAGATATCAGATGGCGATTTTGCTGACTACCCATTACATGGAAGAAGCAGACGCCGTTTGCCGGCGGGTGGGCATCCTCGACCGTGGGAAAATGGTGGTTGCCGGGACGCCGGCCGAGCTCAAGGAAAGCATCGGCGACCCCGCTGCCTCCCTGGACGAGGTATTTGCGCACTATACGGGAAATCAGCTTACTACAGGAGGTAACTATAATGAACTTAAGCAGGTCCGCCGGCTCAGCCGCCGCCTCGGTTGAAGCGCTGTTCAAAATACTCCGGAACACGCTCAACAGTGTTCTGGCCATGACGGAAATGGAAGTGCGCAAGCTGCGCCACGAACCCTCCGATTTATTGACCCGTTCCATTCAGCCGGTCCTGTGGCTGGTCATTTTCGGCCAGACGTTTGCCCAGGTGCGGGCCTTTTATCCGGAAGGAGTGTCTTATCAAGCCTTTCTGACGCCGGGGATTTTATCCCAATCGGTGATGTTTATCGCCATTTTCTTCGGGATCTCCATTATCTGGGAGAAGGACATGGGGATTCTCCAGAAGTTTCTGGCCATGCCGGTGCCGCGCTTGGCGCTGGTGCTGGGCAAGGCCCTGGCGGCGGGAGTGCGCGCACTCAGCCAGGCGGGGATCGTTTTTTTGCTGGCGGCGGCAATCGGCATCCCGTTGCGCTGGCATTTTCCGGGCCTGCTGGGCGCCGCTTGCGTGGCCACGCTTGGTGCGGTCTTTTTTGCCACTCTTTCCATGATCATCGCCGCCCTGGTGAAAACGCGCGAGCGCTTTATGGGCGTCGGTCAGCTCCTGACCATGCCGTTGTTCTTTGCTTCCAACGCCCTTTACCCGGTTTCGATCATGCCCTCCTGGTTGAAGGTGGTGGCGATGGTCAACCCGTTAAGCTACATGGTGGATTTTTTGCGCGGCGCTCTGGTGACCGGTCAGCTCGACAACTGGGCCCTGGACGTGGGGGTGCTTTTCTTCGCCAGCGTTATCAGCGTCGCCGTCGCCACCTGGTTATACCCCCAGGTGGCCGGTTAAAAAAATTTATTTCCTGTACCGCATGGCCCGTGTGGCGTTCAGGATGGCTAAAAGGGCCACGCCCACGTCGGCGAAGACGGCTTCCCAGATGGTGGCCACTCCGAAGGCGCCCAGCCCGAGGAAAAATGCCTTTGTCCCCAGGGCGGCGACGATGTTTTGCCGCACGATCCGGCCGGTGCGCCGGGCTATTTCCACCGCCGCGGCCAGCCTGGAGGGAGCATCTTCCATGAGGACCACGTCGGCCGCCGCAATGGCCGCGTCGGAGCCCAGGCCGCCCATGGCAATCCCGACGTCCGCCCGGGTGATCACCGGGGCGTCGTTGATGCCGTCGCCCACGAAGGCCAGCTTTTGTTTTCGCCGGTTGGGAAGCGCGGCTTGCAATTCTTCCACTTTCTTTACTTTGTTTTCCGGCAACAGGCCGGCGAAATAACTCGCGATGCCCAGGGTTTGGGCCACCCGGCGGGCTGCTGCCTCTTCATCGCCGGTAAGCATGACCGTTTTCTTGATCCCCAGGCTTTTGAGCCTGGCCAGGGCGGCCGCGGCGTCCGGCTTGATTTCGTCGGCAATCACGAGGTAGCCGGCAAAGGTTCCGTCGATACTTACGTAAACCGCCGTCCCTTCTATGTTGCAGACGTCGTGGGCGATTCCCGCCCGCTGCAGCAGGCGGTCGCTGCCGGCCAGGACCGTTTTACCGTCCACCTGCGCGCTCACGCCGTAGCCGGGAATTTCCCGGTAGGTGCTCACCCTGTCCGGAGAAATTTCCAGGCCGTAGGCTTCGCGGATGGATTGGGCAATCGGGTGGGTGGAATGGATCTCGGCCGCGGCCGCGGCGGCAAGCACCGCTTCTTCCGAAAATCCGTTGCGGGGGACGACCCGGGTCACCCGGAAAACCCCCCTGGTAAGCGTGCCGGTTTTGTCAAAAACAACCGTGTGCAGGTTGGCCAGCGCCTCCAGGTAATTGGCTCCCTTGACCAGGATGCCCTGGCGGGAAGCCCCGCCGATCCCCCCGAAATAACCCAGGGGGATGGAGATGACCAGGGCGCAGGGGCAGGAGATCACCAGCAGGACCAGCGCCCGGTAAACCCACTGGGCAAAGGCGGCGCCGGGGAGCACCAGGGGAGGAATGACCGCCAGCAGCGCGGCGCCCAGCACGACTGCCGGGGTGTAGTAGCGGGCAAAGGCGGTGATAAACTGTTCGGTGGGCGCCTTTCTGGCTCCCGCCTTTTCCACCAGGTCGATAATCCTGGCCGCGGAGGATTCCCGGTAAGGTTTGGTGACTCTGACGGTGAGCAGACCCTGCCCGTTGATCATTCCGGCCAGGATTTTTTCTCCTTTTGTCGCTTTTCGCGGCACGGCTTCCCCGGTGAGCGCCGAAGTGTCAACAGAGGAATCGCCGGCAATGATTTCGCCGTCCAGGGGCACTCTTTCCCCGGGCCTGACCACGATTGTTTGCCCTACCGCCACGTCTTCCGGAGAAACCCGCCTGGTTTCCCCCGCGACCTGCAGGTTGGCGTAATCCGGGCGGATATCTAAAAGGGTGGCGATGGAGCGGCGGGAGCGGTTTACGGCGCGGTCCTGGAAATACTCGCCCACCGCGTAAAAAAGCATCGTCGCTACAGCCTCGGGCAACTGGTGGATGGCGATGGCCCCGATGGTGGCTATGCTCAATAAGAAGTTTTCATCAAACACCTTTCCGTAGACCAGGTTCTGGAGGGCGGTGCGGACGACTTTTCCGCCCGCCAGCAGGTAGGCGGCGCCGAAAATCAGGTATTCCGCCCAGGAATAAGGTGTTTGGTGCAACAAATCTTTCCAGGAAAAACCGGCAGCCAGCAGCAAGGCAGTCACGCCGATTAAGTAGAGGCGTTTTTTCTCGCCTGCTTCTTCGTTTTCGCCGGCAGAACCGCCGCCTGTCCGGGCCACCAGCCTGACGCCCGGTTCAATGCGGGCGACGGCCTCCCGGGCTGCCGGAACCAGTTCGGGAGACAAATCCAGCGCGGGGTCGGCAAGATTAATGG
>JBFLZY010000062.1:3463-16676 GCA_040755975.1 Bacillota bacterium
TCGCCGGCAGAACCGCCGCCTGTCCGGGCCACCAGCCTGACGCCCGGTTCAATGCGGGCGACGGCCTCCCGGGCTGCCGGAACCAGTTCGGGAGACAAATCCAGCGCGGGGTCGGCAAGATTAATGGCGACCCCTTCCAGGCCCTTCAGTTTGCGCAGTTCCTGTTCGATCCTGGCGGCACAGTCGGCGCAGTGCAGGCCGGCTAAAGTGTAACGCATCAGCTTAATCCCCTGTAGCAGGGTGATTATTCCCACCAGCAAAATAGCGACTCCCTCGAAAATAGCGTTCTGCAATCTTTTACCATCGGTCTGGAATTGTCCGGCTCGCTCCGATGCTCCGGGTCGACCAGACATCAGCTTGCCGCGGAGCGAACCAGACAGCGCTGCAAAATGCGCGCGGAACGTTAGTTTTTTTACCCTTCTGGTGCCGGGTAGCGATTATTGTTTATACCTTTGCATAGTGGTATCGGCGCGTTTCGCGCTGCCGGTTCGCTTGCCGCGGCTGCGCTGTGTCCGGTTTCCGACCCTGCGCATATGTCGCTCGCCCGGACAAATTCCAGACCTCATTTTCATGATCAATGGGGAGAACGAAGGTTCTCATGGACAACTCCCTTGAAAATAGAGGCACTTAAGGCAACAGGTGTCAGAAGGCACAAAGGGAAAGATGCCTGCTTTAGTGCTGTATTTTCATGATTAATCTCAAGGCGCGGTCATCGTTTACGCTTACCTTCCCTCGGCGAAGTGTTCCTGGGCCTCGCGGATCAGGTTGACGATATGCTCGTCATCTAAAGAATAAAAGACCATTTTGCCCCTCCGGCGGTACTTGACGAGCCGCAGGGCTTTGAGCAGCCGCAGGTGGTGGGAAACGGCGGGCAGGCTCATTTCCAGGATCTGGGCAAGGTCGCACACGCAAAGCTCCCGGTGGGCCAGGAGGTAAAGGATTCTGGTGCGCGTTTCATCCCCCAGCGCTTTGAATATTTCCGAAAGGCCGGCCACTTCTAATAGTTTTTCCTTGAAATTGCTGATTTCTGCTCCGGAAGGGCAAAAGCTGTCGCAGATGTCGTTGTTTTTACTTTGGGAAGGAGGTTCTTTTTTTTCCATCGGAGGGTCTTCCTTGCTAATATAATTAATTAAATTCCATAGGAGTTTCTTTTTTTCTACCTTCCAGATATAAAATAAAAAGGAGTTACTCTCCACAAGGCAGAATAAATAAAGGCACTGAGGCACAAAGAGAAATGACCGGGAAGCTTAACTTTGTGGCTTTGTGTCTGGGAAGCTCTGTGCCTGATTTTTAATTAAACAATTGCTTAATTGATTATATTTTACCCTGAACTTTTTGTCAACCGGGATTTTTGTGATTTTTGTCAAAAGAAGACAGGTGCTTGACATTGAAGCCCCTGTTGTTTTAAATTTGTTTAGTCAAGCCGATCAGAAGTTTCGTTTTTAGCCGATTTTAAGACAATGGGGGAAGAAGTGTGTTAACAGCGGGAACTTTCAAACGCGGGTTGCACAAGGGAGTTTCCACCACCTGGGAATTGACCAAGGTAGTAATCCCGGTCTACCTGGTGGTTACCTTTTTGAAGTATACCCCCGTTCTGGGCTGGATTACCGGGGCCTGCGCACCGGTCATGCGCCTCTTTGGTCTGTCGGGAGAAGCGGCGGTGCCCTTAGTTTTGGGGAATTTGCTGAACCTTTACGCCGCCGTCGGCGCCATCACCACTCTTGATTTATCCTCCCGGGAAATTACCATCCTGGCCATTATGTTATTGATCTCGCACAACCTCCTGGTGGAATCGGCGGTATCCGGACGGACGGGTGTAAATGCCCTGGTCATGGCTTTTTTCCGCCTCGGCCTTGCTTTTTTGTGCGGCCTGGTTTTAAACCTGGTTCTGTAAAATCCTCATATTTAGTAAGCAATCACAGGGAGGCCCGAAAAAAATGCAATGGGAAGCGTTCGCCAGGGAAGCCGTGCATGGTGGTTTACATAACGTCCTGATCATGGCCGGTATTATTATCCCGGTCATGGTTATTCTCCAAATCGGCCGGGAATTAAACGTTTTGGACCGGATAACCGTTTTCGTCGCCCCGGTTCTGCGTTTATTCGGTCTCTCCCGCCAGGCCACCTTTCCCTTGCTGGTGGGGGTTATTTTCGGCATCGCTTACGGCGCGGGGGTAATCATTGAAGCCGCCCGCAGCGGGGAGATTTCCTGGCGCGATCTCTTCCTGGTAAACCTCTTCCTTTCCGCCTGCCACGCCGTTATTGAAGATACGGCTTTGTTTATCGCCATTGGGGCGGACCCCTGGATTATCCTGGGCGGGCGTTTTCTGCTGGCGGTTGTCCTGACCTACCTGGTCAGCCGGATGGGCTGGCTGGCCGCCCGTGCTCCGCATGCCGGCGCAAAGCCGCCCGGCTAAAAACAAACTTAAGAGACGTAATCCAAAAGGGCGACCTGTTCGCGCTCCTCTTTTTTATGCCCGGAGGAACGGGACAGATTGGCCCACTTGCCGCACCTGCTTCCCCACCGGCCGGTCAGCTGGCCGTCGATATAGAGTTCGCTGATCTCACAGTCGTTTGCGCATTCGCCGCAGAGAAAGCTCCGGGGGGTGTACCGGAAATCGGCGATAGCCGCGAGACCGCGAAAACAGCTTTCGCCTTTTGTTTGCAACCAGTGCACGCGGGCCAGGAGCGCTGCTCCCAGGGCTCCCATGACCCGAAAGTGCGGGGGGACGACCACCGGCAGCCCCAAAAGTTTGGTGAAGGCGGCCCGCATGCCGGCGTTGGCCGCCACGCCCCCTTGAAAGAGGACAACCGGCTGGATTTTTTTGCCCCTGGCCACGCCGGCCAGGTAATTGCGCGCCAGCGCCAGGCACAGGCCGGCAATCAGGTCTTCTTTGCTGTAGCCCATTTGCTGCTTGCTGATTAGATCCGACTCTGCAAAAACCCCGCAGCGGCCGGCGATCCTGACGGGGTTTTTCGACTTGAGGGCCATTTCCCCAAACCTTTCGATGGGGATGTTCAGCCGGGCGGCTTGGTGATCCAGAAAAGAGCCCGTTCCGGCCGCGCAGACGCTGTTCATGTTAAAACCTGTGGAAACACCGTCTTTGATAAAAATGATTTTGGAATCCTGTCCGCCGATGTCGATTACGGTCCGCACGCGCGGCTCGACCTCGCGGGCGGCCACCGCGTGGGCGGTAATCTCATTTTTGATTACATCGGCGCCGATCATTGCTCCCGCCAGGTGCCTCCCCGAACCCGTGGTGCAGGCAGCCCGGACCGGCAGGTTCCCCAATTCTTCGTTTAGCTGCCGGAAGGCCTGCTGCAGGGTTTCGACGGGGCCGCCGTGGGTGCGGAGGTAAGTTTGAAAAAGAAGCTTTTTCCCGGCATCGATCGCCGCCAGTTTTGTGCTGACGCTCCCGACGTCAATACCCAGGAAGCAATCCATATTCACCACCACCAGAAGAATGGATTTTGTTGCCAGCTCTTTCCAGTAAAACTTCTAAAAAGGCTTCCAGCCTGGTTTGCAACCCGGCTGTGCCCGTTTGCTCGCTCACCACCAGGGAAAGCAGGGGCAGGTCGAGCTTTTCGCACAAGGGAATGAGGATACTTTGCGAAACGATTTCCGGCATGCAGGTGAAGGGAAAAAGGTGGATCACCCCGTCTACCCCTTCCTGTTTGGCCAGCACGACCTCTCCGATGCTTTCCTGGCCGTGTCCGCCCACCGAAACCGGCAAAAAAGGGGCGGCGGCCGAAACTATTTCCCGGAAACGCTTTACCGGTAGTTTTTTGCGCAAAACGTGCAGGTCGAACCAGCCGCTGGCCGTCATGTCCCGTTCCACCTGCACCCGCAGGCCGGGGCGGGAAGCCAGGAATTCCTCGATATTCTGGTTCACGAAGTTTTCGATTACCGCGTAAAACTCACCGACAATCCTGACCTTTAAGGGCCTGACCGGATCTTCGGGCAGCGCGGCCAGCTCTTCGGCAAACTCCCGTTTGGCCCGTTCGATATCTTTTGGGTTGTCCGCGGACAGCACGTGGCGAACGAGTTTTTTTTGGACCCTTTGGGCCGCCCCCTGCTCGCTTTCGTAGGCCCGCTTGCGCCGGACGAGTTTTTCTGCTTCGTCCAGAGCCCTCATTTTTAAATAACCCAGGTAGAAGCCGCGGACTATTTTTCGCCAGGAGGAGCGGTTGGTCACCAGCTTCACCGCTTCCTTAAACTTTCCCCAGTTGCTGGTGAAAGGCACCGGAGAATCGATTATTGCCAGCGGAAAATCATATCCTTTGCGCCTGAGCAGCAATTCCTGGAGCTGGGCGTACCAGCCCAGACGGCAGCGCCCCTTGCCGCCGACCATCACGATCAGGTTCGCCCCCGCCGCATGGAGCTCCCTGATCTGGCCCAGGGTGGTGATCATCGGGTAGCAAATGAATTCCGGGGCCAGTTCCTTGCCCAGTTCAACCGTTTTTTTGCTTACGGGCGGCACGGGGACCATCTCCACGCCGCATTCCTGCAGCACGGTGGCCAGGGCGGTCTGCGCCCAGCCCACGGAAGGGGCGCCGATTTTCAAGCCGGCGGGGCGCGCGCCGGGGACAAAGACCGGCTGCGCCGGCGCAAGTGCATTTCCCGGTCTGGCGGTGCCACCCCCGGTGCCCCCGGCCGCGGTGTCCACAAAGGCTTCCAGGCGCGTCAGCAGTCCTGCTTCGCCGGTGTGCTCGTCCACCGTCAGGAGCAAAAAGGGGATTTCCTGGCGCTCGGCCTCCTCCTCGACATAGGGTTCAATGATGGAGGACGGGCCGCAGGCAAACGCTTCGACAAAAACCAGCTTGTTTACCAGGCGCCGGCGCAACAGGTGAAGCGCCGCGCCCAGCAGGCGGCCTTCGTAAGTCCACATTTTTTCCCCCTCGTAGATGGTGGCCAGCTCTTTGCGGCCGGCTTCCGGGGGGACCATTTCGGCGGTAATCACCCGGCCCCATTCGCTTAAGCGCTCGACGATGTTGTGGCCGACGAAGTCATAGAGGATGTACGGGTGGCCGATCACCCCGATGACCTGCTGCGGATCGTACCGGGCCGCCGGGTCGAAAACCCGTTTTTTAGCCGGGGGCAGGCCGGCCAGCCGGGCGTAAGCTTCCGGGATAGTCAGCCCCTGCCGGGTCAACCGGAAAAAGGTTTCCTGTTGCTTTTGTCCCGTCCGGATGGCCTGCTTGACCCTTTTTCGCCCGGCTCCCAGGCGCTCGCCCAAAAGGTGCAGCTCCCTTTGCCAGCAGCCGGGCTTTTCCTTTTCGTTTATTTCCGGGGCTAAAATCCGTTCCGACGGAATATCCAGGCCGCTTTGGACCATGTAGGGGGCGCCGATCAGCTTCGGGCAGCAATAGCTGCCCGGTTCGACGCTGGATAAGGAGGGGATAAAAAGATAATCCACCCCCTTTTCCAGCAAATTTTTAGTATGGGCGTAAAAGAGTTTGGTGGAAACGCAGGGCTCCTCGGTGGGGCAGCAGGTCAGGGAAGCCAGGATCCGGGCGTCCGTCGGCGCCGACAAAACCACTTTTGCCCCCAGGCCGCGCAAAAAGCCTTCTCCAAAAGGATAGATATAATAGTAAGCCAGGCTGCGGGGAACCCCCACGGTCAGTGTCAAGATTTACCACCTCTTGTCGTCACTATAATTATATACCCGGTGGTTATTTATGCAAGGCCCATCCTTTGTTCTTTATATTGGAGCAGAGTCGAGGTAATAACCCGGTTGGTGGCTTCTGGGTTGATACGGACTTAGGCTTCAGCCATTTTTACCTTGCTGAACATTTACAGTGGTAAGCTCCTCATCTTTTGACGGGAGCTTAAATTTTTTGGCAGCCTTTTCTTTGTAACCTGTCCGGGGCCTCGTTCGTCTAATTATTGAAGTTGAAACAGGAACGGAGGTTTAAGCGGAATGCGGTTTCGTTTTTCGTGGCTGGCCGTTGTTTTCCTGGCGGTCTTTGTTTTGAGTTTTGCGCCGGGGTGGGCGCGGGCCCAGGGCGGGCTGGTTTTATCGACCCCTTATCCCGGAGTAAACGTTCAGCCGGGCGAAACGGTTCATTTCCCCTTGCAAATCCGCAACGAAGGAACGGCAGTCCAAAAAGTTGATTTATTGCTGGTTTCGGCCCCGAAAGGGTGGCCGACAGCCTTTAAGGGGGGCGACATGATCGTTCATCAGGTGTTTGTGGCCGGCGGGAAGGAAGAAAATGTGGATTTTCAGATCATGGTGCCCCAGGAGGCGAAACCCGGCAGTTATTACTTTGGCCTGGAAGCAAAGGGGGCGCAGGCCCGTTCCACGCTTCAGCTCAACCTCCGGATTGAGAAAGCGGCGGCCGGGAACGATACACTGGTTGCCCGCTACCCGGTTTTAAGCGGAACCAGCGGCACGGATTTCGGTTTCCGGGTCAGCCTGCGCAATAACGGGTCCCAGGAGCGTTCGTACAGCCTGGGCGCCCAGGCTCCCCCCGGCTGGCAGGTTGCTTTCAGCCCGGCTTACGAGAGTAAACAAATCGCCAGTTTAAGCCTCAAGGCCGGGAGCAGCCAGGAGCTCGACGTTGCGGTAAAGCCCCCGCGGGGGATCAAGGCCGGCCGGTACGAAATTCCCGTGGAGGCTGTTTCGGCGGGAAGCAAGGCAACTACAAATTTGCAGGTAGTGATCACGGGGGATTACAACCTGGAAGTGACCACTCCTTCGGGCCGGTTAAACGGGGACGCGACCGCGGGGCGTGAAAGCCCCCTGACCTTGCTGATCAAAAATACCGGCAGCGCCGATCTCCAGCAGGTTAATTTTTCCGCCGGCGCACCCGCCGGCTGGTCCGTGACGTTTCAGCCGGAAAAACTGGACCTCCTGCCGGCGGGGGAAAGCCGGCAGGTGACGGCCTTTGTAAAACCCGATGGAAGGGCCATTGCCGGCGACTACGTGGTAGAAATCAACGCCGGTACTCCCGAAACGGCCGGCAACGCCGAATTCCGGATTACCGTGAAGACCCCTACCCTTTGGGGCGCGGCCGGCATCTTCATTATCGCTCTGGTGATTGCCGGCGTTGGTTATACCTTTTCGAGATACGGGCGGAGATAATGATGAGGGAAGACGCCATCCTTATTGAAACAAAAAACCTGACCAAGCGTTACGGCAAAATCACTGCGGTGGCGCAGCTCAATTTGGCCGTTCGGCGGGGGGAAATATTCGGCCTGCTGGGGCCTAACGGCGCCGGGAAAACAACGACGATCCTGATGATCCTCGGTCTGACCGAACCGACCGAAGGAACGGTGCTGGTCGGCGGGTGCGACCCCACCCGGAATCCTTTGGGGGTTAAGCGGATCGTGGGTTACCTTCCCGACAACGTGGGGTTTTATACCGACCTGACCGGGCGGGAAAACCTGACCTATACCGCCAGCCTTAACCGGATTCCCGGGGATGTGGCCAAAAAGCGCATCGGGCATTTGCTCCAGCAGGTGGGGCTGGAAAAAGTGGCCGACCGCAAGGTGAGGGAGTACTCCCGCGGAATGCGCCAGCGGTTGGGAATTGCGGATGCGCTGATCAAAAACCCCCGGGCGGTCATCCTCGACGAGCCGACCCTGGGCATCGACCCGGAGGGGGTCCAGGAATTGCTGGCCCTGATCGTGCGCCTGTCCCGGGAAGAGGGCCTCACGGTACTAATTTCCTCGCACCTTCTCCACCAGGTGCAGCAAATCTGCGACCGGGTGGGTATTTTCGTTAACGGCAGAATGATTGCCCAGGGGCCCATTTCCACTTTGGGGCGGCAAATTGCCGCCGGGAAGCCGCAGGAAATCGAATTGCGGGCGGAGCCAAACAACGCCTCTCTCCTGGCGACTTTGCAGACCCTCGACGGCGTGCTCAATGTTGAGCGGCAGGGAGAAACCGTGCTTGTCCGCTGCCGCGGTCCAGAGGATCTCCGCCCGCAAATTGCCAGACATTTAATCCAAACCGGTTTTTCCCTGTTCCACCTCCGCGCCCGGGGACAAGACCTGGATTATATCTATAGGAAATATTTCCAGGGAGGGGGAGCAAGTGCGCCAGACGGTCTCTAAACTGAAGGAATTTTTGCAAATAGAAGCGGTTAAGCAAGCGGTTGGGCGGGCAGCAAAACGGCTGGCCGGGCGGAACCGGGCCAGCGGGGGTTTGCAGGCCGTCTTTCAAAAGGAACTGGCCGACAACTTCAGCAACGTGCGTTTTACCATTATCTTTTCCTTGATTGCGGTGGCCGGAATTTCGGCCGCCTTTGCCGCCGCCCAAAACATCCGGGAGGCGGCCGGCGGCAGCGGCGCGGAATTTGTTTTTCTGCGCCTTTTTACCGTTTCCGGGGGCTCCCTGCCGTCTTTTGTTTCTTTTGTTTCCTTCCTCGGCCCCCTGATCGGCCTGGCCATCGGCTTTGACGCCATTAACGGCGAGCACAACAAGGGAACTTTAAGCAGGGTTTTGGCCCAGCCCATTTACCGGGACGACGTGATTAACGGCAAATTTTTGGCCGGCCTGGCGGTGCTTTCGCTGGCCATCTTTACCCTCGGCCTGATTGTGGCCGGCCTGGGCCTTTTCTTCACCGGCGTTCCGCCCACCACCGAGGAAGTCGTCAGGCTCCTCATGTATTTGGCGGTAACGGTGATCTATGTGGGTTTCTGGCTGAGTTTGTCTTTGCTTTTTTCTCTGCTTTTCCGGCAGGCGACGACTTCGGCGCTGGCCGGTATTGCCGTCTGGCTGTTCTTTGTTATTTTTGCCGGCATGCTGGTCGGGATTGTGGCGGATAACCTTTTTCCGGTAACGGACCAGTCAACGGCAGACCAGGTCTTGCGGCACGTGCGCGTAAAGCAAGGCCTGGCCCGCCTTTCGCCGACTGTTCTTTACGACGAGGTTACGGTGACGCTTCTTAACCCCGGTGTGCGCACGCTCGGGCCGGTGATGATCCAGCAGGTCAGCGGCGCCATTCCGGGATCATTGCCGGTAGGCCAGAGCCTGCTCCTGATCTGGCCCCAGGTAACGAGCCTAATTGCCGCCACCCTGATTATCTTTGCCCTGGCTTATTACTTCTTCATGCGCCAGGAAATCAGGGCGGGTTAAGCCGCTAATCCAATTGGCGAGCGGACACAGTAAACCCAGATTGGGCGAAAATTTGCTCCGAAGCCCTCTTTATTTACACCTTTCAACCGGCAAAAGGCCGGCGCGCCGCCTGTTTGCCGGAGCTGGCCGTGTTTTCTCCGCGACCTGAGCATTTCCAGAAATGCCTCGATGCGTGTTTTTAGTTGCCCCGTGTCTCCCTGGCTTAGTCGGTTTCGATTTTCAGCAGGGGAATACCGTGCTCTGCCATTGAACATCTGGTGGGGCGGCCAGAGAGGGAAAACTGCTTGGAATAGCAACTAAATCCCTCTTTTGCGTGGAATTCGGGAAACAAATAGACCCCCTCACGGGATTGTACCGTTCGGAATATCTGGATCACACTGGTCGATTGTCAAACGGGCGACAAATTATTGACACTTCCGTTGGCTTTTAGTAAAGTATGCTCAATCAAAGGGTGCTTAGAATGTTACCTTGAGCAAGACGTACGAGGTGAGCATGTGCCGCGCGTAAGCCGGAGCCAGGTGGTTGCCCTGCAAGACGGCCTCTTTCGGAAGGTCCCCCTGGATCCCTTAACCCGTAAGATTTGCTTGCACCTCAACCCACCCTGCCTGGCAGATAACCTGGCGGACGTCGACCGGCTGCGGGAATCCCTGGAGCCTCTCCTGGGCCCGGTGACGGTTCCGCTCCCCCTCATGCGCACCGTTTCCGAAACCTGCCGGAAGCAGGATTGGGTGGTCACCGCCACCGTCGGCATGACCGGCCGGGGCTGGGATCTGGTTGACCTGGAGCCGGGGGATACCAGCGGGAGGCATTTCGGCCTGGCTGTGGATATCGGGACCACCACCGTGGTGGCTTACCTGGTGGATATGTGCGCCGGAGGCGTTTTGGGTGTCGCCGCCGGCTACAACGGCCAGGTTGTTTTCGGGGAAGATATTCTTACCCGTATTTACCTGGCCGGCACAACCGACGGCCTTGCCCGAATGCAAAAAAGCGTGGCGGGCACCTTGAACGGTTTGGTTAAACAGCTGGCAGAGCGCTGCGCGGTGGCGCCGGAGGAAGTCACTGCAGTGGTGGTCAGCGGCAACACCACCATGGTCCACCTTTTGCTGGGCCTCGATCCTTCCCGGATTTGCCGTGAGCCGTACAGCCCGGTGGTTAACAATCCCGGCTTTCTCCGGGCTCAAGAGATCGGCCTGAAAATCAACCCCCTGGCCATCCTCTATTGCCTGCCCGGCGTAGGCAGCTACGTCGGCGGGGACGTGATTGCCGGGGTGCTGGTCAGCGGGATGCACAGGCGCGAAGAACTGGCTCTTTTCGTGGATATCGGTACCAACGCGGAGATGGTGCTGGGCAATAAGAACTGGCTGGTGGCCTGCGCCGGAGCAGCCGGGCCGGCCCTGGAGGGCGGCGTGGCACGTGCCGGAATGCGCGCCGAACCGGGCGCGATCAAAAGCGTCCGGATCGATCAACAGAACCACCGTGTACACTACCAGGTCATCGGTAATGCAAAACCGAGAGGCATTTGCGGATCGGGGCTGGTCGATTGCCTGGCGGAGTTTTTCCTCCACGGGATTATTGACCGCTCCGCCCGCTTCCGGAACGGACGCGCTTCCTTTACCCTCGTTCCCGCCGCCGAATCGGCCACCGGCAAGGATATTACGGTTACCCAGGCGGATCTCGATAACCTGATGCGGACCAAAGGAGCCGTCAACGCCGCCCTGGAAACCCTCCTGGAGGGGGTGGGGCTCGGCGTAGGCGAGATCGCGCGGTTTTACGCGGCGGGCGCATTCGGCCAGTACCTGGATCCGGAGTCGGCCATTACCATCGGTCTTTTTCCCGATTTGCCCAGGGAAAGGATCGTCCGGCTGGGGAACAGTTCCGGAGAAGGGTCCAGGCAGGTGCTGCTTTCCAACCAGAAACGCCTGGAGGCAGAAGAAATCGCCCGGCGGATTACTTACTTTGAGCTGAACGCCAGCCAGCAGTTTATGAACAGGTTTGTGGGCAGCAAGTTTTTGCCCCATACCAACCTGGATTACTATCCGACGGTTAAAGAAAAACTAAAGAAACGGGGAATGGCGTTGGATGGCTAGAAGCGTTCCTGGCGGTTGATCTATTTTTAAGGGGGTGTTCCGGAATGAAAAAAGTAAAAGTTCTCTTTCACCTGAACGACCCGGGCCGGTGGCCGGCGGCGCTCCAGAACATCAGGAATCTCCTTAAAGACGTAGGGCGGGACGGTGCGGACGTGGCGGTGGTGGCCAACGGGTCGGCGATCGTTGCTTACGCTGCCGGGTACCCGGCGGTCGCCGGGGAAAGCGCTCCGGCGGGCGCAAGTTGCGGGTTGACCGGAGGAGGGCTGATTGCGCAGATGAAAGAATTGGCGGGACAGGGGGTAAAGTTTACCGCCTGTCGAAATTCTCTCCAGATGCAGTCGATCGCGGAAGATGCCCTACCCCCCTTTGTGCTGGTGGTTCCGGCCGGCGTAACGGAAATTGCCAAAAAGCAGGCCGCCGGTTACGCCTATATCAAACCCTGAGGACTAAGCGGTTACGCCTGGGATAATGGCGGCGCCCCGGAGTGAGCCGGGGCGCCGCTGGCGTTCCATTTTCCTCCCGGTCATTTTCGTGACCGCCCGCGTTGTCCTCAGCACTGTCCTGGGCCAGAATCTTGCCGTTGCCCGCGTCTACCTTTTGTTTACTTAATTTTCGCCGCGGCAATATTTACTGCCGGGCCGGCTTTTCCTTTATCTGCACCGGGATGTACAGGGACTTTCCCTCCCGGTGCACCAGTAAGACAATCCGTTGGCCTATTTTCGGATCTTTTACGTAGTTCACCAGGTCGTCGGGGTTCTTAATCGGCTGCCCGTCGATCTTTAAGATTACGTCCCCCTGCTGCAAACCGGCCTCTTCCGCCGGGCTGCCGGAAACTATGCCGGCGACCAGGGCGCCCGCGGTGTTTTTTTAATCCGAAGTAGGCAGCCAATTGTTCATTTAAGGATTGTACCTGCACCCCCAACCAGGGGCGGGTGATGTGCCCCTTGTTCATCAATTGCCGAAAAAAGTAAGCATCGGGCGCTCCCAGGCAAAAAAGCAAATAAGCAGCAAGAAGATCGAAATTAAGCAATAAGCAGAAATTTTTTCTTCACGGCGACTCCTCAAAGCGATTACACTATATGCACTTTCTTTTTTCCTTTACGGGCCTTCCTGAATATAGACGTTGCGAAATCAGAAAAGGTTACGAGGTAAAATATTCCAGCCGTGATCTTCACTTGCTGAATTTGGGGGAAAGGGAACAGGTCGGGAAGAAGGTGATCATCTTGACACAAAGGAAAGTGGCGAGGATAATGGGATTAAAAAAGTTGTACTTAACGGGCCGCAAATCAGTGAGGGTGGAAGAAAATGAAGCCTTTAAAATCTCTTGAATACGCGCCTCGACCGGCGCCCGAAACCGGCCGGCGCCAGGAGCAGCTGGAATATCTGATGCGCCGATACGGCGACAAGGTGCTCTACCTTGCCTACTCCTACCTGCACGATCGGGACTGGGCCGAAGATGTCGCCCAGGAAGTTTTTATCCAGGTTTATACTGCTTTGCCCAGGTTCCAGGGCAACAGCTCTTTTTATACGTGGATCTACAGGATCACGGTAAACCTGTGCCGGGATCAGCTGCGCATGCACATCCGGCGCCGGCGCATTGAGCAGGCGGAGAAATGGAAATCTGCAAAGGAACTGGACCTGGAAGAAAAAGCTTTGGAAAACATTGAGCGGCAGGAATTGTGGGCCTGTATTTTGCGCCTGCCTTTGAATTTGCGCGAGATTTTACTGCTCTATTATTATCATCAGTTAAGCATTAAAGAAATAGCCCGGGTTTTAGGCGTGTCCCAAACTGCCGCGCGGGTGCGCCTGCATAGGGCCCGGAAGCAATTGCAAAAATACTGGCTTAAAGGCAATGATTATGATGACTGAACGAAAAAAAGATACGGAAGAAATTTTAAAGGAGCTGCCCCAATCTTTGCCGGCAATCATGAACGGCTGGCATTTTTCCAAAAGGATGCGCCAGCGCGTTCAGAAGAGAATAGCTTTTTTGCCGGTTGCAAACGACGCTCCTGACCAAACCCCGGTTTGGCGAAAGAAAAGCTTCGG
>JBFLZY010000063.1:0-16396 GCA_040755975.1 Bacillota bacterium
GATTCTGTAGTGGTAGGTTTTAACGGCGATGTTAAAGGCCAGGTGATTTACAACTACAAAAAAACATGGTATGGAAAAACTTGTCATTGGGTAGAGCTATGTCGCATTATATTACTTTCTTCTTTCAGAAGGGAAAATAAAAGTGGATATCGTATATTATTTTTAGGTATCTTGTCTGCAGACATGGATTTGGTACCGATGGTTATGAATTTTGTTTACCTCGAAAATTGGTGAGTGATGACCTTTAAACGGGATTTTATGTCTTATTTTTGTTAAAAAGGGGGGCCGAAAGGAATGATCGGGAAGATGAAATCGCTGGTCCATTGTGCTGGAACACACGTTCTATGCCAAAACCCCTCATTTGCTTGGCGGGGCTTGTGGTTTTTTAGAAAACTCCTCCTCCCCCAAATCGCCGACCAGGATTATTCCTCTGCTCCTTCGGTTGCTGGCGGAGAATACCATGTCCGTTTTTATCCACGGCTTGTTTCCGTATTTTCTCTCATCAAGATTTCCAACACCAAAAGGATCTTCAAAGGCTGAATTTTACACTAGTCCCAGATTTTCCGTGTTCAGGTGGTGTTAAATCAGCCCTTAGCTGTTAAATTAAAAACTTTATTGTGCTAAAGGCAAACCACCCGAAAGGGTGGGGCGCAAAGCCATGGGTCTGCAGCCCTAGAGGGTATGACTGCCAGGTTGCCGCGATAAAGGTGTTGATATTATTTTCAATAGTGTTCCGTTGCGGCAGTCTGGTCAGGCTGCCGTTCTTGTTCATAATGTCTATCCACTTATGAGTATGGAGAATTGACTCTAATGAAGGACAGCCGGGAGGGGCTGACAGGCAGAAGGGTGGTGAAAAAATGCAACGGTGTCTTGAATGCGCGAAAAAAGAGCCGGACCGTCCTTGTGTGGAGTGCCGGTATTTTATCCAGCCAAGCCCCCTTCGCCGGGTGCCTTCGCCGCCTGTCCGGGTATTCCTGGAAGATGAGCACGGCAGGCAGTATCCGGCCCACATTCTGGCGTTAAATACCACGGAGTTTGGGCTGGAAACGGAAGCTCCTGTTCCGGGCCGGTATGTAATCAGGCTGCAGGAAAGCTTGTGGATCGAAGTGGCCGGAGTACCGTTCAAGGGAAAAAATAACGTCCATGTTTTTGATGTCCTGCGTGTCCACCGGAAGCGGGGGACTGCCCGCCGTCTTAGCAGGGAGGAGTATCAGTTGCTGGCCGGAAGTGCCGGCGAGCTGGTACAGGAGATTACCAGGTACTTGCCGGAGCACCTTCAGGACCTGGTCAGGGAGAAACTGCTGGCTGAAGTGGAGAAATCCGAACTAATTAACGCTCTTAAGGTGGGGAAGGTGATGAAATATGAAAGGGGGCGCTTCCGCTACCTTTCAGGCCGGGCCGACCTGGACCTGCCCATGGAAGAAGCGGAAAAACTGATGCGCCAGGCTACCCGCCAGGCTGAACACCGGCGCGAGGTGGTCATCAGTGCTGACGGGCAAAAGGTGTTTGACCTTCACGGCGTGCCGTTCGACCACAGAAGCGGTGGACTGCTGGCCTTTGACATCACCGAGGTGATTGAAAAGGAGAGAAAGATGCACCGGCAGGAGATGCAGGCTTACCGGGAGGCCATAGCGGCGGTAACGGGGGGCCGGTTTTACCTGGTGAATGGCGACGAGATGGAAAAGGTGGTCTCGGAAGGGACGGAACTGGCCCAGGGTGAGGTCCGGCAGACCCATGACATTCCGGAAGCCCGCCGGGTAATTCAGGAAGCTTTGCCTGTTCTCGACAGCCGCAGGCGGCACGCGGTTATCTTGTGCTTGACAGAGGCGCTGGCCAACGCTCTCAAACATGCGGGGGGCGGTTGCTGGCAAGCCAGGCAGTCGGGGGATACCGTCAGGATTATCGTTCAGGACCGGGGTCCGGGAATCAAAACCAGCGAATTGGCCCGGGCAACGCTGATGCAGCATTATTCAACCAAGAATTCCTTGGGGTGTGGATTTACCCTGATGCTCTACTATGCGGACTACCTCTACCTTAATACGGGACCGTCAGGTACCGCCCTGGCCCTGGACTTCGGCGTTGTGCCTGCAGATAGGTTAAAACAAGACCAGTGAAAGAGGGTGATTTTGTTGCTGAAAGTGGATGTTGATGTTTACGTTGACCGGGGGGTGTGCCGGCTGGTGCTGAACGGTGAATTGGACGTGGAAACGGTAGCGCAACTGCAAGAAGTTGTTGGAAAAGCGGGGGAACACACGCTGGAAGTTGACCTGTCGGGCGTTTCTTTCGTTGATTCCACCGGTTTGAAAAGTCTGCTGGACATTAGCAACGACTGGCGGCAAAAAGGAGGCCGGATGCTGATTTTGAGGCCGCAGCCTGATGTGGCGGAGGTGATGCGCCTGGTAGGGCTGGACAGGCTCCTGGCGCAAAACACCGCTCCGGGCGGGGAAGAGAGGTAGGAGCAGGATGAGAGAAGTGATCACAGGGAATGGAAAAATGCTAAAGGCTTACGGGTTGGAAGGCAGTGGATACAGCCTGCCTGCCGAACAGGTCGGGGGAGATTTTTTTGAGTTTATTTCCTGCAACGAGAGAACAGTGTTTGCAGTCATCGGAGACGTAATGGGTAAAGGATTCCATGCGGCCCGGCTGATGGAAACAATCCGCCATATGCTCCGGGAGTGCATCATGACTAATCCCCATCCTCTGGAGGTGGTACGCCGGTTGAACAAGGTGGGAGGGTATGAACTGCGGAAATGCGGAGCTTTTGCCACCCTATGCCTGCTGTGTTACGACGGGACAGCAGGGCGGCTCACCTGTGTCAATGCAGGACACCACCCTCCCCTCCTTCTCTCCGACGGCAAGGTGAAAGCGGCCCGGGGCCGGGGAGTTGCCTTGGGCCTGTTGGAAGATTACCTTGGGTCAGGGGCGGAGGAATTTTTTCTTGCCGCCGGAGATGCGGTGGTGCTGTATACCGATGGACTTGTGGAGGCCTGTGGTCCGAGCGGGCAAAGGTACGGGCAGGAACGATTGAAGGAGATAATTCGCCTTCAGTACGGCGCTGATGCAAACAGGATGAAACAAAGCATTTTGTCTGACCTGAAGACATTTACCCGCGGTTTTTCCCAAAAGGATGACGTGACACTGGTCGTGGTGAAGGTGACGGGAAAGGCAGGTGAAAGGGGTGGAGATTAGAGTCCGGCAAAAGAAAGGGGTGGCCGTCCTGGAGGTGGAAGGCGAACTGGATTTCAGCAATGTGGAGCAGTTGCAACAGGAAATTCAGCGACGGCCGGAGGAAGTGGTGGAGATAGATCTGCAGGGACTTCGGTTCATAGACTCTTCCGGGGCGGGAATGCTCCTGAGCCAGGCGAGACACCTGTACAGGCAGGGGCGCACCCTGAGAATTGTTGGCATCCCCGAACTTATTCGAGAAGACCTGGAAGTGATCGGTTTTTTCCGGGTGCTGGAAGTCCTGGAGACAAACCCCGACGCTTAGCAGGAGGTGATTTCCTTATGAAAGAAGAGACTGTCCGGGGCTCCCCCGCAGCAACAGCGAGTGCAGCGGACAATGCTTTTCCGGACGGAGAAGCAGGGGGTCCATATGCTTTTGTGAAACAGGGGCGCCTTGTTGTCCGGCACCGTCCGGAGGGACCTTACCCGGTGGTGGTACCTTGCCCGGGGGTAAGGCTGATTGTTAACGGACGGGAGTGCACTCAACCCACCCCCGTATCCATGAAGGATACGGTGCGGGTGGAAACGGTGGAAGAGCAAAGAGAAGGGAAATGGTCCGTGTCCGTTTCTTCCGATGGTCTGCAGGCGACATTGCAAACGCGCCCTGCGGTGGTAGTTCACCGGGAACTGCCGGATCTCCCGCCTGCCAGGATACTGCAACTGAAGGTAGTGGAACGGGAAGAACGTCTTTCCCCGCTCGCATGGGACGAACTATTGCAGGAGTTGTCCCGGCTGGGGATTAATTATGGCGTAGAGTGGGAGGCATGCTCCCGTGGTGTGGCATCCTGCGCTGAGGAGGAGGTGGTTATCGCCCGGGGTATTCCTGCCGAACCAGGAAAAGACGGCCGGGTAGAACTGCTTTTTTCTTCCGATTCCAAGGTGCCGGTACTGGCGGGGGAAGACGAAACGGTGGATTTCCGGGAGCGCTACGTTTTTACTTCGGTGGAGCCGGGAGACGTACTGGCTGTCAAACACCCGCCCGGGCCGGGTCGTCCCGGCACCAGCGTCAAGGGTGAGGTAATTGTGCCGCCGTCGCCCCGGGACTTCACCCTTTCGGTAGGCGAAGGAGCGGTGCTCACCAGGGATGGTGAACGGGCCGTAGCGGCCCGTGCCGGGCGTCCTGTAGCCTCCCGCTGGCGTAACTTGGTGAAGGTAAGTGTGTTACCTGAGTTGGTGCATGATGGTGACGTAGACCTCGATTCAGGCAACATCGTTTTTAAAGGAGACATCCTGATTGCCGGAAATGTGGCGGAAGGGATGGCGTTAGAAGCGGGCGGGAATGTCAGGGTGGGAGGGCTGGTCTCCGGCGCGAGGGTGCAAGCTGCGGGGTCCGTCCTGATCAGGATGAATATCCTGTCATCGGTGGTCATCGCAGGAGGAGCTCATGCTTTCCTGCAGGGAATGTTGCCACAGGTTCATGCCCTGGCGGCCGGTTTGCAAGAGATGACCACGGCTATCCGGCAGTTACTGGGTCACCCGGCGTTCAAGCAGGGCGATCTTAAAGGCGGTATCGGCCCCCTGGTAAAGTTGCTGTTGGAGGGGAAGTTTCGCCATCTTCCCGCTGCCGCCAATACCTTCAAGAAGCAGGTTAAAACCATGCCCCCGGGAATGGCCGCTGAAGACCTGGAAGAGTTTATCCGGGAAGTCGAACGGGCGCTGGTTCGTTCCCCTCTGGCCGTACGTGACCTCCGGGAACTCGAAACATTGGCTCAACGAGCCGGGGAATGGGAAAAGGCCTTTGCGTCCCCGCCGTCTGCTGAAAGTGATGTGGTGGCGTCAAGCGTCCACAGTTCTACCGTTATAGCTACCGGCAACGTCCGGGTGGTGGGGAGCGGCTGTTATAATTCCCGGATCCAGGCTGGTAAGAAGGTGACTGTATCCGGGGTATTTCGCGGTGGCGAGATACAGGCCGGCGGGGATGTACACGTGGGAGAGCTGGGGTCCAGGGGTGGGGCCGCCACCAAGGTGGTGGTGACTGGCCCGGCGGCGGTGGTTACCGTGGGATATGCCTTTGAAAACGCCTCTGTAGCGGTGGGCGGCCGGGCTTATCATTTTAACAGGGAGGAAAAAGGCATCCGCGTCTGGTTGGATAAAGAAGGGAACCTCAGGTCGAGAGGAGTTCCAGCTTGAGAAATTGCAGATCTGCCGCAAAACCGTCGCTGATTATGCTGGATTACTGGCGAGAACGGCCAGAAGATCAAAACTGGCGCAGGAAACTACGATTTTTTTCTTTGCTCCAAATTACCCTCCATATATTTTTAGGGCGTAGCCGGTAAGAATTACGTCCCCTTGTTCCAAAGTCCGCTGCCTTACCGCTTGGCTACGCCCCAGCGTGGGGTGGAAGATGGGACTCGAACCCACGACCCCCAGGGCCACAACCTGGTGCTCTGACCAACTGAGCTACATCCACCAGATAGCAAGAGCTATTGTAGCAAATAAACCGGCCAAAGTCAAGTAGACGGAAAAGGCGGAAAAAGCGTACGATAGATGATAGAACCGGCACACGCCGGGCGAGGCGGATCTTTGCCCTTTGATCGGTTTCCTAAAACAATCCCCGTTTCGGATATACAATCTCCTGGACGGGACCCTTCCCGCCCTACATCACGCTGGTTAGCTTTTGCGCAACAGCACGGCTTTCGCCGCGGCCGCCAGCGATTTTAAAAAGGTTCACGTCCCTGGTAAAACCGCAATTAATGAAAAATTTTCTTCCTGTTTCCGTTACCTGGTCGACGTAAATGATTGTTCCGGGCATACAGGCCTGCTCCAGCACGTTTAACAAACATTTCCCCAGGCCCCTTCTCCGCCAGTCCCTGGCAATCACAATAATATCGATCTGGATAACGTCGAGCCGCTCTAAAACGAACACGCAAAAACCGTACAACCTGTCGGCCGTCCCCGCCGCCAGGACAAAGTGATCGGCCAGCTCCTTAAAACCATGATAGTTGGGATCGATCTCTCCGAGATCACTCCGCTGGCACAAAGCCTTCAATCCGGATAGTTCCAGCCTCTTCACGCCGTTTAACTGGTTGATGAAATACTGGCCCTCGCGGGCTTTGTCCGCGGGATAATAAAAGTATAATTGATCCGGATAAGCGCCCACAAAAAGGCTCACCCCGCTCCCCCTATGCAAATTATAGCAAATTATCTCTAAAAAACAACGGTTAAAATACTTCTGTGCTTACATTGATCACTTCTGCCTGGCGCACGCCTTCGATAAACCGGGCAACCGCCGCGAGCGTCTGGTAGACGTGGCTTTTTTCGTTGCTGATAAAGGCGACGCCGATGACGGAAAATTGCCAGGCGTCCTGCCTGTCCACCTCGGCGACGGAAACGTTGAAACGCGCCCGAACCTTGTCCAGGATGCTCTTTAAAACTTTCCGCTTGTCCTTTAAAGAAGTAACGCCGTCAAAAAACAGTTCCACGGTTAAAACCCCGGTGACCAAGCCGCCCTGCTCCTTCGGAGATTATCCAGGCCCGCGCCTTCTGCTCGTAAAATTCGCCACAAAAACATAAATTCCTCCCCCGCGCGAGGCTATAACGGCCTCTTCGCGGGCATTCCCGCCCGCCGCGGATACCCAGGCGGCGTGGGCGCTACCTTTTCGATGACGATCAGCCGCCGCCGGTGACCCAGGTAAGGCAAGGTGAACTCCTTGACCTCCCGGATAGCTCCCCCCAGCAAGGAGAGGGCGTTGCCGCTCGCCCTCTCTTCGCGGGCTGCGGCCGGGCCCTTCAGAGCAATTAAAAAACCGCCCGGCCGCAAAAAGCCCAGGCAGTATTCAATGAGCACGGGCAGGGGGGCCAGAGCCCTGCTGAGCGCGTAGTCGAACTCCTCGCGCAAGCCGGCCCGGTGCGCCAGTTCTTCCGCCCGCCCGTGGACGGCCGCCGCTCCGGCCAGGCCGAGCCGGCGGATTGCCTTTTCCAGAAAGGATACTTTCTTCAAAGAGGAATCGACAAGGGTAAGGCGGGTTTGAGGGCGCATAATTTTAACCGGAATCCCCGGCAGGCCGGCCCCGGCGCCCACGTCAACGATCCGCGGGCCGCCCTCCAGGGGGTCCGCCAGAAGGCAGGCCAGGGAATCCACGAAATGCTTTAAAGCGGCCTCCTTTTCTTCCAAAACGGCCGTCAGATTGGCCGTTTTACTCCCTTGGAGAAGCAAACTGTAGTATTCCTCAAAAAGCCTGCCCTGCTCCTCGCTTAAGGCGATACCCAGGGCCGCCGCCCCTTTCCGGCACCATTCCACTACTCCGCCGGCGGGTTCAGGCGGCTCTGTTTTATCCTTGCGCCGCCGGCCTGGGGTCATCCCGGACCTCTCCTTTGCGCTGCTCCAGGTAAACCATTAAAATCGCGATGTCGGCCGGGTTGATCCCCGAGATGCGGCTCGCCTGGCCCAGGGAGCGGGGACGGATCTTGGCGAGTTTTTGCCTGGCTTCGCTGGCCAGACCCTTGACAGAGGAATAGTCGATATCCTCCGGGATCAGCCGCCCCTCCAGCCTGGCCAGCCTTTTAACCTGTTCCAGTTCTTTCTTTATGTAACCTTCGTATTTTATCTCGATTTCCACTTCCTCCCCCACTTCTGCCCACAAATCCCGCGCCTCCTCCGGGACTTCCGGCTTCCCCCCGGGCATCTGCAAAATGTGCCGGTATTTAATCTCCGGACGGCGCAGCAGGCTTGCCGCGGATACCGCCGGCTGGGCAGGCGGGGTGGTTCCCGCTTCTTCGAGGATCTCTTTGACCTCTTCCGTTACCGGGATCATCGTCCTGTTCAACCTCGCCGTCTCTTCCTCAATATACTTTTTCTTGCGGGAAAACAGCCTGTACCGGTCCGGCGTCACCAGGCCGACCTCGTAACCGATCTCCGTCAGCCGCATGTCGGCGTTGTCCTGCCGCAGCAAAAGCCTGTGCTCGGCGCGGGAAGTCAGCAGGCGGTAGGGCTCGCTTACCCCTTTCGTCACCAGGTCGTCAATCAGGACGCCGATGTAGGCATCCGACCGCTTCAGCACCAGGGGCTCCTTTTGCTGCAGGAAGCGGGCCGCGTTGATCCCGGCGACAATCCCCTGGGCGGCGGCTTCTTCGTACCCGGAAGTGCCGTTGATCTGCCCGGCGCTGAACAGGCCGGATATTTTTTTGCACTCCAGGGAGAGTTTGAGCTGGGTGGGCAAAAGGAAATCGTATTCAATGGCGTACCCCGGGCGCATCATTTCCACCCTTTCCAGCCCGGGAAGGGTGCGCAGCATGGCCAGCTGAACGTCTTCCGGCAGGCTGGTGCTCATCCCCTGGACGTACATTTCATTGGTGTGCAGCCCTTCCGGCTCAATAAACACCTGGTGCCGGGGGCGCTCGGCGAAGCGGACCACCTTGTCTTCAATGGAAGGGCAGTAGCGCGGACCGACTCCTTTAATCACGCCGCTGAAAAGCGGGGATCGGTGGAGGTTCTCCCTGATGATCCGGTGCGTCTCCTCGGTGGTGTAAGTGAGCCAGCAGGGTACCTGCTCCCGCTCCTTCCGCGGAGAGGCAAAGGAAAAGTTGTAATTCCGCGTGTCGCCCGGCTGGATGGCCATTTTTGAAAAATCGATGCTTCTTTTGTCCACCCGGGCGGGCGTGCCGGTTTTAAAGCGGCCCAGTTCCAGGCCCAGCTCTTTTAAGGAACGGCTCAGTTTAAGGGCGGGATACTGGCCCTGGGGCCCGCCCGGAAAAGCCAGGTCGCCGATGATAATTCTGCCCTTTAAATATGTCCCGGTGGTAAGAATTACAACGGGCGCTAAAAACTTTGCCCCCGTGCTGCCGACCACGCCTTCCACCCGTTCGCCCCGGCAAATGATTCTTTCTACCATTACCTGTTTCAAGTCCAGGCCGGGCTGGCTTTCAATGACGCGCCGCATGCAAGCCTGGTAGAGTTTTTTATCCGCCTGGGCGCGCAAAGCCTGCACGGCCGGCCCCTTCGCGGTATTCAACAGCCGTACCTGGATGGCGGCGCGGTCAGTATTCAGGCCGATCTCCCCGCCCAGCGCGTCTACCTCGCGGACCAGCTGCGCCTTGGCCGGGCCGCCCATCGCCGGGTTGCAGGGCATTAAAGCAAGATTGTCCAGGCTGATGGTCACCAGCAGGGTGCGGCACCCCAACCTGGCCGCCGCCAGCGCAGCTTCGCAGCCGGCATGGCCCGCGCCCACCACAATCACGTCGTATTTTCCGGCCAGATACTCCATTTGGGAAACACGCTCACTTCCCCACACAAAAGTTCTCAAAAATCCGGTCAATGATGTCTTCGGTTACCGTGGTGCCGGTAACCTCTCCCAACGCTTCCCACGCCTCCCTTAAATCAACGGCCAGCAAGTCCTCCGGAAGCCCGGCGCGCGCCCCCTCAAGCGCGTCGGTCAAATGCCGGTGGGCCTTAACCAGGGCGTTTTTATGCCGCACGTTGCTGACCAGCAAGGCTTCAGTTCCGGCGGCCGGGGCGCCGATTACTTTCTGGAAGATTGTTTCCTCCAATCCCGCGATCCCCTCCCCCGTCAGGGCGGAAATCTTCAGCACCGGCCCCTCCCCGACAACCTTCTGCAACTGCCTTTTAACCTCCTCGCCGTCGACCAGATCGACTTTATTGACCAGGTAAACCGTGTTTTTATCTTTCGTTTGCGCGATAACCTGCCGGTCTTCTTCCGTCAACCCGGCGGCGGCGTCGATCAAAACCAGGACTAGGTCGGCAAGCGCAATCAGTTCCTTTGCCTTTTCCACGCCGATGATTTCCACGGGGTCGGCGGTGGGCCGCAAACCGGCCGTGTCGGCAAGCCTGACCGGTACCCCTTTAATGTTGACCGTTTCCTCGATAACGTCACGGGTCGTACCCGGTACGTCCGTAACGATCGCGCGCCCCTCCCTAAGAAGCGTATTCAGCAAAGACGACTTGCCCACGTTCGGCCGGCCGGCAATAACGACAAAAGCTCCCTCCCGGTAAATTCTACCTTGCTCGGCGGATATGATCAACGCCTCTACTTCCCCGCGCAACCCCGCAAGCGAGTGCGCCAGTGCTTCTTCGGGAACCGCCTCCACGTCCTCCGGAAAATCAATCACCGCCTCGCACGCGGCTAACAGATCGGTCATTTTATCCTGCAAAGCGCGGATTTTTTCGGACAATTTTCCTTTTAACTGGGCCACAGCCAGCCGCAACTGGGCGTCTGTCCTGGCGCGGATTACGTCAATGATGGCCTCGGCCTGGGCCAGATCCACCCGGCCGTTCAAAAAGGCCCGCCGGGAAAATTCCCCCGGCTCGGCCAGCCTTGCCCCATGGCGCAGGACTGTTTCCAGTGTTTTGCGCAGGGGCACCACGCCGCCGTGGCAGTTAAATTCCACCACGTCTTCCCGGGTAAAACTGGCGGGTGAGCGCATCAGGCCCAGCAGAACTTCGTCGATAATTTCTTTGCTTTCCGGAACGACCACGTGGCCGTAAAACAGCCGGTAGCCCTTTTCCTGCCACCATTCCCTGTTTTTAAAGGGAACGAATACTTTTCTGGCAATTTCAATCGCTCTGTCGCCGCTGATCCGCACTATTCCGATGCCGCTTTCCCCCAACGGGGTCGCAATGGCCGCAATGGTGTCATTCCACAAGGCAATCACCACTCTTTAAAAAAACCCAGCCGTCCAAGCTGGGTATCCCTGATTCAAGCGCATTTCTGACTTTTTTAATCCTCGAAAATAGTGCCATCGGGCTGGAATTTGTCCCGGCTCGCTCCGCTGCTCCGGGTCGACCAGACATCAGCTTGCCGCGGCTGCGCCGTGTCTGGTTCCCGACCCTACACAGAGGTCGCTCACCCGGATAAATTCCAGCCCTCATTTTCATAGTTTTATGGAGAGGACGGCAGTCTTCATGGGGAACTACCATAAACCCAGGTGACCGGTTCCGGACTCTGGTTTCCCCTTCCCGGCTTTTTTACCGGCGCGGCGAGATCACGATCTTCCGGTAAGGCTCCTCTCCTTCGCTGTAAGTGTAGATATCCTCCCTGCCCTGCAGCGCCGTGTGAATAATCCTTCTCTCCTGGGGGTTCATCGGCTCCAAAATGATATTCCGGCCTCTTTGCTTTGCCTTTTCGGCAAGCCTTAAAGCAAGGCGCTCCAGGGTCTGTTCCCGGCGCCGGCGGTACCCCTCCACATCCAGAACAACTTTGCTTTTTTGCAGCTGGTTCTTATTAACGCAAAGGTTTAACAGATACTGGAGGGCGTTCAAGGTTTCCCCCCGCCGCCCGATTAAGATGCCCAGGCTGTTGCCGGACAGATTGATCACCAGGTTGTTGTTTCTCTCTTTTATTTCGATACTCACCGAAAGATTCATTACTTTAAAGATTTTCTGGAGCAATTCCCGCGCCCGCGCTGAAGGGGTTTCCCTGACGCTTACCCTGACCCGGGCCGGCCGGCCGCCGAAAAAACCAAACAAACCTTTCGACGGTTCCTCCAGCACTTCAACAACAGCGCCCTCTTCGCTTACCCCTAGGTCGGCCAGGGCGCTGGCCACCGCTTCTTCGACAGTCCTACCGACCTTTTCTACCGCTTCCACCTTCGCTGGCCGCCTCCTTTAACCCGATTGTCTGTTTATTAATAAAGTATTGCTGGATAATCCCCAGAATATTAAAGATCACCCAGTATAAAGCAAGACCGGCAGGAACAGTGGTACATATCCAGGCGATGAAAATCGGCATGGTGATCAACATCACCCTTTGGGTAGGGTCGTTTGACGTCATCGTCATGCGCGACTGAAAGTATGTGCTCACACCCGCAAGAACGGGTAGAATATAAAGTTGATCGCCAACCTGGCTGAGGTTGCTGATCCACAAAAAGCTTGCGTGCCGCGGATCCGGGTACTGGAAGTAGAGCAGCGCTCTGTACAGGGCAATCAGGATCGGCAACTGGATCAGTAAGGGGAGGCAGCCCGACAGAGGGTTCACGTTGTGCTCCTGGTAAAGCTCCATGATCTTTTTTTGCATCTTTTGCGGATCTTTTTCTTTATACTTGGCCTGAATTTCCTTTACCTTAGGGGCCAGTTGCTGCATAATCGCCATGGATCGCATTTGTTTTAGAGTCAGGGGATACAAACCGATTTTGAGCAAGATGGTAAGGAAAATTATCGCCAGGCCGTAATTCGGCAGGTTAAGCAGAGTCGTAAGACTATAGCAAAGGTTGAGCAAGTAAGTCATCCCGTCGACCAGGGCTTGAAATAACTGACCCAAAAGACCACCTCCAAGGAGTTTCTTTAAAAAGAATTTTATTTAACCGGGTCGTAGCCGCCGGGGGAAAACGGGTGGCAGCGCAAGAGACGCCAGGAGGCCAAAAGCAGCCCCCTCCAAACACCGTACTTTGTCAACGCCTGGCAGGCGTACTCGGAACATGACGGGTAAAACCTGCAGGACGGCGGCTTTAAAGGGGATAAAAAAAACTGGTAAAATCTAATCAACCCGATTACTATTTTCTGCACCAAGGTTCCTCCATATTACTTTAAAAGTCTTTGTAGCAGTTTCAGGATTTTTTTTGTGATTGTGTGAAAATCCTCGGTGACCACTTCTTTTCTGGCGACAATAATGTAATCCTTGCCGTTGGGAAAGGCGTCCTGGTTCAACCGGCATGCCTCGCGCAGCAGCCTTTTTACCCTGTTGCGCACAACCGCTTTACCGACCTTCTTGCTTACGGAAAAGCCGAATCTCTTTTCCCGGTCCCACTTATTGTACATATAAAGAACAATGCTCCGGTCGGCAGCCGACGCGCCCTTTGTAAAAGTCCTTCGAAAATCCCTGTTTTTCTTTACAATTTTAATGCCGGCCACCCCAACAATTCCGAAATTAGAAAAAGGCCACCATGCGAGCGGCCCTACGCGGTCAGTCTTTTTCTTCCCTTCAGCCGCCTTCTCTTAATCACTTTGCGGCCCGCCCGGGTGGACATGCGCTTTAAGAATCCGTGCATCCTCTTGTACTTCCTTCTTTTTGGCTGGTACGTTCTCTTCAAACGACTCACTCCCTTCAAGCCTCTTCAATTATATAGCAAAGCCGGCGCACAAGTCAAGGAAAAGCTTCCCTCGTAATTTGCCTGGTTTTCTTTAATCCACAAAAAAAATGTCTGTTGATAAGTACGGTTAAATTTGCTATTATTGATTTACCGTAATGGTTGTAGACAAGTTGTGGAGGGTTTTTGTGGAAAATGACCCGTTTCCAATTGAAAGAAATCTGGCAAAACGTCTTGGGCACCCTTGAGCCGCGCTTAAGCAAGCACTCCTTTGAAACCTGGATCAGGCCGTTGCAACCGCTTGGTTTTTATAACAACAACATTTTCTTCACGGTACCGGATTCTTTTACCCGCGACTGGCTGATCAACCATTACGCCCCCTTAATTAAAACAATAATCAGAAATATTTTAAGCGAAGATGTTCAGCTGGAATTTTTAATTCACGATGAAATACCGGAAACGCTTCTCACCCGCCTGCAACGATCGTCTCCCGAGGATAAGTTTTTGGAAGGTGTCCAACTGCACCCCCGGTACACTTTTGAAACTTTCGTGGTGGGGAATAGCAACCGCTTTGCGCACGCCGCCTGCATGGCGGTGGCCGAGTCGCCGGCGGCGGCTTACAACCCGCTTTTTATCTACGGCGGTGTAGGCCTTGGCAAAACCCATCTCATGCACGCCATCGGCCACTACATAATCAAGAACAGTAAAAACCTCAAGGTTATGTACGTAACGACCGAAAAATTTACCAACGAGCTAATCAGCGCTATAAGAGAAGATGACACGGAGGAATTCCGCAGTAAATACAGGAGCATCGATATTTTGCTGGTGGACGACATTCAGTTTTTAGCCAAAAAAGAAAGAACCCAGGAAGAATTTTTCCACACCTTTAATACATTATACGAAGCTAATAAACAGATCATTATTTCGAGCGACCGGCCCCCGCGCGACATACCTACGCTGGAGGACAGGCTCCGCTCAAGGTTTGAGTGGGGTTTAATAACTGACATCCAGCCACCGGATTTAGAAACGCGCATCGCCATCCTCCAAAAAAAAGCTCAATTGGAAAATCTTGAAATTCCACTGGACACCCTTTCTTATATCGCCAGTAAAATTGAGTCGAACATCCGGGAATTGGAAGGAGCACTGATTAAACTTATTGCTCACGCCACTCTTTACAGGTGTGAAATCAACTGCGAGGTGGCCAGGGAAGCCCTGAAAGATTATTTGTCTAAAAATGAAAAACCGAGGCAGATTAATATTTCACTTATTCAAAGGGTTGTCGCCGAACATTACAACATTCGCCCGGAAGATCTGCGCTCGAAAAAACGCACCAGGGACGTTGCCTTCCCAAGGCAATTGGCCATGTACCTGTGCCGCAAACTTATGGACACTTCACTACCGAAGATTGGGGAAGAGTTTGGCGGTCGGGATCACACCACCGTCCTGCACGCTCTGGAAAAAATAGCGGAACAAATGAAGGTGGATTACTCCTTACAAACAACAATTTCAGAAATAGAAGAAAAAATCCGGCAGTAATAAAAGAAATAATTTAATTATTAACTTTTTTTACACAAGACATGTGCCTCACCAGACATTAAAAAAGTGATTTTTCCACTTATGCAGAGACACTACTACGGATACTTATTTATTTATCTTTTTGAAAGGATGTTGCCAAGGTGAATTTTACCACCACTAAATCAAATTTATTACACGTCGTGCAAACCGTGTACAGGTCGAGCCAGGCAAAAGCTACCTTACCAATTCTGGGGGGAATTTTATTTAAAAGTCAAGACGGCAAGCTGACCGCTACTTCCACGGATATTGACCTTACACTGCAATGCCGGGTACCGGTGGAAATTATCCGGGAAGGAGTGATTTGCCTGCCGGCGCGCCAGATTATGGACATCGTCCGGTGCCTGCCCGACGCGGTCATCCAGATTGAGAATGATGAAGAGACCAACAGCGTAAAAATCCTTTATGACGATTCCCAGATAAACCTGAAGGGTTATCCTCCAGATCAATTTCCGGCCCTGCCGGAGTTGTCCGAGCAGGCCTCCTTCCAGCTTACACAGGGTTTACTAAAGGAGATGATCAGGCAGACCATTTACGCCGTCTCCACGGATAAAACGCGCCCGCTTTTCACGGGAGTCCTGTTTGAAAATTGCGATCAAAAGTTGCGGCTGGTGGCCACCGACACGCACCGCCTGGCGCTGCGCGAAACAGAAATAGAGAGCGGGCAATTCAACAACGTGATTGTTCCGGGCAACGCCCTTTCGGAGTTGACCAGAATAATCCGCAATGAAGAAGAACCCGCTGAAGTGACCATCAGTAAAAACCACATCTCCTTTACCTTAAAGGACGCTCTGTTGATTTCCAGGCTCATCGCCGGCCAGTTCCCTTCTTATAGCCAGATCATCCCCAACAGTTTCACGGCCCGCCTGGTAATGAGTACGGTTGAATTAAGCAACGCCCTGGCGCGGGCGGCCCTGTTGATTGATGAAGAAATGCCTGTTTTGCGGTTTAACCTGGACGCAGCACAATCACTCATTTCCCTACATACGTCTTCCGGCTGGATTAAAGAGCGCCTGAAGGCAAATTACCAGGGGGAGGCAATGGAAATTTACTTTAACGCCAGATACCTGATTGAAACCTTGCGCGTTATCCCCAACGAAGAAGTGGCGGTTAATTTTACCGGTCCGCTGAGCGCCGCAATCATTCAGCCGGCGGGAAGAGACGACTGCCTGGCGCTCCTCTTGCCGGCCCGCCCGAAGAACAGTTAAGTGGTTAAAGAAAGGGGAAAAATACGTGTTCTTACATTTAGGGAAGGATGTAGTGGTTTCCAAGGAGGATATTATTATGATTTTAGATTACCGCACTGACATCAAAACCTTGCTTGATGAAGAAGGTTTTATCCGCAACCTGGCCGAAGAGGGCAAGGAGAAGTCCTGGGTGATTACTTCCCGGGAAGTTTTTATCTCACCTATTTCCAGTAGTACCTTAAAAAGAAGGGCGGAAAATTTTATTTAAATAAAAGGTCTCCTGCGGCCCGGTATCCGGCGGGTGTTGGGCCGTGTAAAATTTCAGTAGGCACCAAAAAGGGGATCAGCCCCCTGAAAAAGAAATGAGACCTCACGCGCCCAAAAAACACCAAAAATCAAGCTAAAGGAGTGTGAGGTCTCATGCTAAATATTCG
>JBFLZY010000064.1:0-15447 GCA_040755975.1 Bacillota bacterium
TGCCGATGCCCAGGTTGGCGCAGGCAATGCCGTGCTGGTTGAAAATGTTGGCGTCGCTGCCGCCGCCGCTGCTGACCATTTTTGGGAAAAGGTTAAGACTGCGGGCGGCGGCCGCGGCCAGTTGGACCGCCGGGCTGTTTTCGGGCAGGGTAAACTCGTGGTAAAGGGTTTTGGTGGCGATCTCCACGTTCGCGCCAAATTCTTCGGCAGCGCGGGCAAGCTCCCGGCACATCGCCCTGGTCTGGTTTTCGCGTTTGGCCCGGTTTAAGCTGCGCGCCTCGCCCTCAATGACGACCAGGTCGGGAACGATGTTTGTCGCTTTTCCGCCGGAAATTACGCCGATGTTGGCCGTAGTTTCTTCGTCCAGGCGGCCGATTTTCATCCTGGAAATGGCGCAGGCGGCCACGTAAATGGCGTTCACGCCTTCTTCCGGATTAATCCCCGCGTGAGCGGCTTTCCCCTTTATTTTGGCGCTGATTCTGTCCTGGGAAGGAGCCCTGGTAATAATCGTCCCGGGGGAACCGTCGCAGTCCAGCACGTAGCCCAGGCGGGCGCTTAGCCGTTTAAAATCGAGATAATTCGCGCCAAACAACCCGCCCTCTTCCCAGATGGTAAAAACCACTTCCAGGCCGCCGTGTTCGATTTTCTTTTCCAAAAGCACCTGCAGGACTTCCAGAATAACGGCTATGCCCGCCTTGTCGTCGGCGCCCAGAACGGCATCTCCCCGAGAGCGGATAATCCCGTTCTCCACAACCGGCCGGGCGTCCCCGGCCGGTTCTACCGTGTCCATGTGGGCACACAAGAATATTGGCCGGGTAATTTTCCCCGTTGGCGCCACGGCAATCACCAGGTTTCCGGCGGTGCCGCCCGCCCGTTTGCCGGCGTCGTCTTCGATCGCGGCCAGACCCGGCATCTTTAGTCTTTCCAGAAGATAATCGGCAATTTGCCGCTCTTTCCCGCTCGGGCTGGGTATTCTCGTCAACTGTAAAAACTCCTCCAAAATTCGTCGTTCGTTAATCATCAAACCACCTCTAACTTTCATCTTATCGCGATCGTCCCAATCTGTCCAGGCAATCAAGAAGCCGATTTTTCGCGATCAACCTGGTAAGGGAATATTTTTCCGCCAGCAGGTGGAAAAGGGTTAAAAAAAGCAAGTAAATGATCAGGTAAGGTTCCTCCAGCGCCCAGAATGCCCCGACGCCTAAAACCGCCCCCAGGGAATTGGCTCCCGTATCGCCCATCATTACTTTTTCTTTCAGGTCCGCTTTTAAATAGGCCAATACAGCCCCCAGAAAGGTGATCAGGAAAAGCATTCTCTGCTGGCCCCACCCGGCGAAAATTAAAATTACGGTGAGGAAAATAAACCCCTTTCCCGCCCTCCCCGGCCGCCGGTCTAAAAGGTTAACGGCGTTGGCCGAAAGGGCGATCGCCAGGGTATTGATAAGGAAAAAAGGCCTGCTTGAACCCAGAAAAGCGGCGGTCAGCGCCGCCGCGGCCAAACCGCCCAGAGCTTTGCAGGCACCAGTTGTGCACCGGCCGTGCAGCAGGCTTTTGAAATGTCCGGCCAGGCCGGAAGTTTCCCGCGTTCCCCAAACGTCGTCAAGCAGGCCCAGGCAGGTAAAGGCGGAAACCGTAAACAAAATACCCAAAGCGGACTGGGTGTCTTGAAAAAGATAGAAATAAATGCCGGCTGCCCAAAGGTTCCCAAAAAAGAAAACCAGCCCCGCCCCGGCCGGAATGAAATGGCCGCGGTAGTTCGGGCGGAGGAACCCGGCCCGGGCAATCAGCTCCGTCAGGGCGGGAAACATAATGTAGACGGCCGTCAATCCGGCAACAAAAAACAGGGCAGCATATGCCCAGTAAAAATTAAGCATACCAGCCTCCCCCTACTCTGAAAATAATCCTTTGCCCGCCGTTCGTTTGCCGTCGCTCCGATGCTGCGGGCCGACGAGACATCGGCTTGGTTCGGAGCGAACCAGGCAGCGCTGCATAATGCGCACGATTAATTAGTTTTTTATCGTTACAGTCTTTTCTGACGTTCGCCGATGCTCTTTTCGCACCCTGTTAACTGCGCGATTCGCGCTGCCGGTTCGCTGACCTCACCTGCGCCGTGTTTCGTTAGCGGCGCCTTTAGCATATGTCGCTCCTGGCAAATCGAACGGCGGGCCGGAAGTTTTCATCCCTGTTGGTGTCGCAAAAAAGCGGCATGGAGGTTCTGATATCTTAATTCCCTACCCCCAGTTCCCAAAATGCCCTGGCCACGTCCCAGAATTGCCTTCCCCGGTGTAAAAAACCGCCCAGGTCACGTTGTGTTTCCCGGTGGCCCATTTTTACGGGCACCTCCAAAATGCGAAACCCCGCCTGGGCCGCTCTAACCGTCAGGGCCACCTCCACGCCGAAACCGGATGCAAAGGGAACGACGCGCCGGAGAACTTCTCTTGTCATTGCGCGCTGCCCGGAGAGGGGAGCGGACAGTTCCAGGCCGGTATAAAATTTTACTCCTGTTCTGGCCAGGCCCCTGACCAGGCCAAACCCGCTTTTGCGGGTGCTTTCCGGAAAACGGGCGATAGTCATGTCCGCTTCTCCCTCCGTAACGGGGATTATTAAATTCCTGGCTTCGCCGGCGGAGCTTCCTAAGTCTGCGTCTAACAATACAATGACCTCTGCCGTAATTTTCCCGACCCCCCGGTTCAACGCCTCACCTTTTCCCCTGTTTGCGGGCAAAGAAAGCACTTGCGCCCCGGCCAGCCGGGCAGCGCCGGACGTGTCATCCGTGGAGCCGTCGTCCACCACCAGGACGCCTCCGATTTCCGGGATCGTCAGGACGGCAAGCACTGTTTCGTAAATACATTCCCCTTCGTTATAGGCAGGGATGATCGCCATTACTTTTTTATTTGCCGGACTGGTTGGCGGCATTTGCGAGGTCCTCCGGCCCGTCTAGAGAGGGAAGCAGTTTTTGAGCGGTAGATTTAACTCCGTAATGACCTGGCCGTCCAGCCATGGCCAGCACCAGTGCCGCCTGGCCGGGTACGGTGTCAATATTATCCACGGTGCTGATCCCTTTTTTCTGGTAATCGTTCATGAAGGAGTAAAGAACATTTGTTTCCTCGGCGCCGTAAACGGGTATTTTTCGGGCCAGGAAATAATCGATCAACGCCAAATCCAGCACTTCCGTTTTTACCATGTCCCGTTCCTGGCTCCCCCCGATTAACACAACGGCATCCAGTGGGGCGCCGTATTCGCCGGAAAGCTTGATCAGATTGGCTTCCGCCAGGCTATCCAGGAGCGCCCGGTTGTCTCCAATCGCTATTCCGCGAGCAATTTCACCGGCCAGGCGGGTATTTAACCGGGCGGTGCTTAAATTTTTCCCGCCCAGCTTTTCTGGCCACACCCCTTGCTGAACTTTACCGTCAATATTTAAGATCGTGGTAATTGATTGCACCTTGGCCCCGGCCGTTTGGAAGGTGGCGATCAGGTCGTCCGGGAAACCAAGGCCGTTGGTTTCGATGACCGCTACCCGGCATCCCTCCAGCCGTCCTTTCACCAGGAAAGGAAGGATTTGCCTGGCAAAGTCACTTTGCAGATCACTGCTTAACTGTAAATGATCCACCTGCGCTTGCATCGCTTCGTTGTCTCGCCGCAACTGCTCCAGTTGTTTCTCCAGCTTCCCGGCAATTTGCTTCTGGCTTTCTACCAGCGCGTCGGGTTTCAGCATCGTCCCGCCAATCAAAATGCCTAAGCCGAGGGCTAAAAAAACTGCTACCAGGGAGGCCAGGTGATAGCGCAGATCAATGATCAAGAAGTCTCCCACCTAAATTCCAAAAGTAAGTTTAAATTGCAACAGGATCAGGCGCAGGAACTCCCTCGTTACCGGAGAAACAAACATAACGATGCCTGCCGGCAACAGGACGGCCAAAAATATCTGGGCTACGTGGCGCGCGCGGACACGGTTGGGGTAGAGCTTGCTTACTCCTTTGGCATCTACCAGGATCGAACCGGTTTTCATCCTTACCAGAAACGTACTGCCCATTCCGGAGCGCCCTTTTTCTAAAAAATCCTCCACGCAGAAGTGGGCGCCCACAATCACGATCAGTTCCGCACCCTTTTCGTAAGCCAAAAGCACGGCAATGTCCTCGCTGGTCCCCGGGGCGGCAAAAATTTTCGCCGGCAAGTGCAGGCGTTTAACTCTTTCCAGGCCGGGCGCCCGACCGTCGGGGTAAGCATGCACAACTATCTCCGCGCCGCTTAAAAGCGCTTCATCGCTCACGCTATCCATGTCGCCAATAATGATCTCGGGCCGGTAGCCAAATTCAAAAAGCGCGTCGGCGCCGCCATCGACCCCGATCAAGACCGGTTTTACTTCTTTCACGTATGATCTGATCGCGTTTAAGTCCTCTTTGTAATGTTCTCCCCGCACTATTACCAGCGCGTGCCGCCCGGCAAGTTTAGTTGTTATCTCCGGTAAACCGTATTCGCCGGTGACCAGGCCTATTTCAGCGCGGGCGTGCCGGAGGGTGTTTTGAATAAAATCGGCCAGTATACTGTTCATATTCCGGCGGGCGCGGGCCATTTTTTCTCTTAGCGTTGATTCGTCCAGAACCTGTCCGCAAGCAACGAGCGTTCCCGAGCAGTATATTTGATTATTGATTATCTCAATTACCTGCCCTTCTTTAACCAACTCCAGGATTTTTTCGCCAGCGTTGTCGAGCAAAACGATGCCGGACTGAACCAGGGCAAGCGGCCCTGGATTCGGGTAGTCGCCGGTGGTGAAACAGGCGGCGTTGATGACGGCGCGCGGGCGGGCCGAGAGCAACGCCCGGGCGGCCAGGTTGTCCAGGTTGCGGTGGCAAATTATCGCCACGTCGTTCGGGGTTAACCTTTTAACCAGGTTTTTGGTCTTTCTGTCAACTCTCGCCACGCCTCGAACGTACATAATTTTCACCTTAAAATTTTAGAGAGCACAAAGAGCGCGGAGTTTTAAAATTTTTAGATCAGCCGTACAGTTTTCCCAAAAAAGTGATTTCCTATGTGTCATGCCAGCCCAAATTAACTTTTGGGGTATTTTTAATATACCCCGGCTATTACAGAATAATCAGTTTTTCTCTAAGCAAAAATAAAAAACCTGACGCAGGGTCAGGTTATTGCTGGTAACTAGCTTACCTTTGCTTCTATTCGCAACTTGTCGGCAACCATGGCAATGAATTCTGAATTCGTCGGCTTGCCTCTCTCCAGGTTGATCGTATAACCAAAAAACTTTGTCATCATTTCTACGTTTCCCCGGTCCCAGGCCAGTTCGATAGCGTGGCGGATGGCTCTCTCCACCCGGCTGGGCGTGGTGTTGTATTTTTGCGCGATCATTGGGTATAGTTCCTTGGTGACGGCCCCCAAAAGATTTATCTCGTTGATTACCATTAAAATGGCGTCCCGAAGGTAATGATAACCTTTAATGTGGGCGGGTACGCCCATTTCGTGGATAATGTTTGTGACAGCAATATCCAGATTCCTAGGCTTGACGGGGGAAACGTACTGGGAAACGTTAAATCCGTCGGCGAGTTGGCGGATCCGGGTAGCCAGGACGGAAAAATCAAAAGGCTTCAAGACGTAATAATCCGCACCCAGGTCCATCGCCCGCTGGGTGAAGGTTTCCTGTCCGAAAGCGGTGAGCATAACCACTTTTGGCCGGGGGGCGATCGTCCCGGTGGATAATTTTTCCAAGACGCCTATTCCGTCCAGGTGGGGCATGATGATGTCCAGAATAACAACGTCAGGTTTATGCTCTTCGATAAGTTCCAGGGCTTCCAGCCCGTTATAAGCGATCCCGGTAAGAATAAAATCCTCTTGCTGATTAAAGTATTCTTTCAGTAATTCGCAGAATTCTTTGTTATCGTCGGCAACCAGTATTTTTACTTTTTTTCTGTTCATTTTTCTTGCCTCCTATTATTTTTAATTTTTTCACCCAGGTATTCCAGGTATTTATACCCATTTGCTAAAGAGTATTTCGACGGACATTTAAAAAGTCCTGCCGGTATACATAAAAATACCAAATATTCCCATATTATAACATTATTTGTTATCCTATCCTCTTCAAAATCGAAAAATATAAATCAGGCAGCAAATTCACTGCCTCGCTCTTTTTCCGCAAAAAAGCCGGCTTCTTGCAGCATCCATTCAGCCGGCACACCGTAACCGCGGGTGGGGTCGTTGACGAAAACATGCGTAACGACACCGACAAATTTTCCGTTTTGGATGATCGGGCTGCCGCTCATTCCCTGGATTATTCCTCCCGCCCGCCGGATTAAATTTTGGTCGGTAACTCTAATCACCAATCCCTTCCCTTCCGGTCTTATTTGCGGGTTGACTTTTTCTATTTCGACGGAAAAGCGTTCGATCCTTTCTCCTTTCAGTACCGTTAATATTTCTGCCGGACCGGTGGCTATTTCATAAGCCAGGGCCACGGGCATTGGGTTTGGGTAAAAATAATTACCCGGTGACTGCTGCAGAGTCCCAAATATTCCAAACGGTGTATTTTTTTGAATGTCCCCGGCAAACCTGGCCTTCCCTTGAAAGATGCCTATTTTTTCACCCGGCCTTCCTTTATAGCCGGCATAAACCTCCTGGACCAGCGCATTAACTATTTTCCCGTCGCTTAAATCGATTTTTCCGGGGCTGTCCACGTCCGTTACTATGTGCCCCAAGGCTCCGTACAGGTTTGTTTTCGGATCGTAAAAGGTCAGCGTACCCATTCCGGCTGTACTGTCCCTGATAAATAAACCGATCCGGTACCTTCCTGTTTCTTTGCAAAAGACAGGATTAATTTTTACCAAAAAAGTTTTCTTGTTACGCTTGATCTCCAAGACTATCGGTTTCCCCTTTTGGCCGCTGCGCTCAATTTCATCCCTGAGGCGTTGGTCGTTTTGGACGGGGGTGTTATTGGCTTTCATAATCAGATCTCCGGATAAGATACCCGCCCTTTCGGCAGGGTTGTGCTTTTTGCCGGAAGAATCCTCCACCACCGTATGCCCGATGACCAGTATCCCTTCCGCGTGCAGGAAGACGCCGATGGAGTGCCCGCAAACCATTACCTGCGGCGGGGTAATTACGTTAACCAGCATTTCCCGGAAGGGAATCAGGCCAAATAATTTGAACTGCATGCGCAGTTGACCGGGCGTCATCGCCACCGGGACGCCCCGGGAAAAAGCGATCATTTTTTGACCGCCGGACAAATGCCAGCTGAGGTGGTGGGCGAACCCGGAATGGAAAGCGGACCGGGGAATCAGCGGATCGCCGATTTTAATATTTTGTTGAGTGGGAAGGTAGAGTAAGTTACTGGTTAAAAAGGCCAGGACAACAAGCAAGAACAGTGCCCAGAAAATTTTATAAACCCTTCTCTTCAGGTTACTTCCCTCCTTGAGCTAAGCGCTTGAAAAATCCCCGTGTAATTTGAAGCTATTTTAAATAATCTTTTGTATTTTTAAAGTAACCTGAGAGAATGGCTATTATTCTGCCTAAATGTGCCGTAGTTTGCCAATATGCCGGTTTATAACCTTTTAATTTGATTTGTTATATTTTGAAAAAAAATAACCCCCCAGTTCGAGGTTTTCTTTGTTATCGTTTCACCGAACATTCAACCGTTTTTGCTTTAGTTGTTTTGCGTTGCACCATTTTGGCAATTTTGTGTTTCCCTGGCCAGTTTGGCCTGTTGAAGCAGCTGCCGGGCGTGTTCCCAGGCCAGCCCGTCGTCCTTCCCCGCCAGCATCCGGGCAATCTCTTTTAAGCGTTCTTCGCCCGGCAACGCCCTGACGTAAATGTTTGTTTGCCGATCCTTTGCTTCTTTAAAAACATAATAATGATTATCTGCGCGGCAGGCCACTTGCGCGGCGTGCGTTACGCAAATTACCTGGGCATGAGCGGCAATCCGGCAAAGCTTCTCGGCAACCGCCTGCAAGGTTCTTCCGCCTATCCCCGTGTCCACTTCGTCAAAAACCAGGGTGGGAGTCTCGTCCAGCGAGGCTAAAATCGTCCGCAGGGCAAGCATGATCCTGGACAATTCTCCGCCGGAAGCAATTCTGGCCAACGGGCGGAGCGGTTCGCCAGGGTTGGGGGAAATTAGAAATTCGATCCTTTCCTGGCCGGCAGGGGAAATATCTGCCACTTGCTCAAATTCCACGCAAAACTCAACTTTGCCCATTTCCAGGGAAGCCAGTTCCGCGGTGATCGCCTTTTGCAACCGGCGGGCAGCTTCCTGGCGCGCCAGGGTTAGTTCCCGGGCCGCTCTGCGCCATGCCTCTGTGAGTCGGCTGATCTCCTGCTCCAGGACGGCAACGTCTTCCTCCAGCCCAGCCAGCCGCGCTTGTTCCCGGGCCGCCTGCTCCCGGTAATGCAGGATTTCAGTAATCGTTGCGCCATACTTTCTTTTTAAAGTTTTGATCACGGCCAGCCTTTCTTCGATTAGCTGCAAGCGTCCGGGATCAGTCTGGATCTGCTCGCGGTAGCCGGCAATTTCGCGCGCCGCGTCTTCGATCTGGTAGAAAGCGCTCTCGAGAGCCCCCAGCAAAGGAGCCACCGAGTCGTCTAAGCGGGACAGTTCAGTCATGCTACGCCTGGCCTGTCCCAAACAATCCAAGGCCGAAAAAGGGCTCCCCTCGTTTCCTTGCAGGAATTGGGAACATTCCCCGGACAGGCTTAAAATTTTTTCGGCGTTGGCCAGCCGGGTGCGTTCTTTGAGAAGCTCCTCTTCTTCCCCGGAAGACAATCTGGCCTTGTCTATTTCCTCGATTTGATAACTCAACATATCCAGGCGGCGCGCCCTGTCCTGCGCACTGTTTAGCGCTTCCTGAAGGCGCTCTTGCGCAGCCCGCCACCGTCCGTAAATTTCTTTAACGGCCTTTCCCAAATCGCTCGTTTGAGCGCCGCCAAAGCGATCGAGTAAGGCAAGCTGGCGTTCGGGGACCAACAGAGCCTGCTGTTCGTGTTGCCCCTGGAGGGCGACCAGAAAACGCCCGGCCTCCCGGTAGAGCCCTGCGGAAACCGCCTGGCCGTTTAACCGGCAAGTATTCCGCCCGCTCCTGGTTAACTCCCGGGTCATTACCAGCGTCCCGTCTTCTTCTTCCGGAATCCCCCACCCGTTCAATTTTTCTTGGAGCGGCCCGCGCCCGCTTACATTGAAAACCGCCGTCAGGCAAGCTTTTTCCCGCCCGGTGCGAATATATTCACCAGAAGCCCGCTGGCCCAGGACTACCTGCAGGGCATCGACAATGATGGATTTGCCTGCCCCCGTTTCTCCAGTCAGGACATTTAAACCGGGGGTAAATTCTAAGCTAACCCGATCGATCAGGCCAAAATCCTGAATTTCCAGCAAAACGAGCATTTTCAAGTTCCTCCGCCAATTGCTTCCCGGAAACAGCTTTTTCACGTCTTTCGCTGGGTAATCAGTTGGTGAAAACGTTTTAAAAGCGCAGTCACGTATTTTTTCGGCTTGACGACGATTAAAATCGTATCGTCTCCGGCGACCGTGCCGATAATCCCGGCGAGATTAACCTGGTCCAGGGCCGAGGCAACACCCTGGGCTTCTCCCGGAAAGGTTTTTAGCACAATTAAATTTTCGCTGTAGTCGATAGACACAACGGAGTCTTTAAACGCCCTTTTCAGGCGTTCCTCGCGGTATAAAGAACGGGGCGTTTCGGGCAATACGTAGCGCACTGTGTTATTTTCCGCCGGCGCTTTAAGCAGGCCGAGTTCTTTAATATCCCGCGAGATTGTGGCCTGCGTGGCATGAAGCCCTTCCGCCCGCAGGGCGAGGGCCAGTTCTTTCTGGGTTTGAACCGCTCTTTGCGCAATGATCTCAAGAATCTTCTTTTGCCGCTGAACCTTCATCGCAGTTGTCAACCTTTTCCCCTTCGCTCAACTTTTTCCGTAAAAGGTAATAAAAACTGCGGTTTTTTAAGCGGATGAATTTCGCCCGAAACGGGGATTTGGTTACGACTACGGTGTCGTTTTGCTCCAGGCGGAAACCGTACTGTCCGTCCATGGTGAGCATAACTTCTTCGTTTTGGGAATTGACGTTGATCTTTATTTCCTCATCCGCGCCGATAACCAGCGGCCTTGCCCACAGGGAATGCGGGCAAATGGGCGTAACCAGCATCAGTTCCAGCTCGGGAGAAACCAGCGGCCCGCCCGCCGAAAGGGAGTAGGCCGTAGAACCCGTAGGGCTGGCAATGATTAGGCCATCTGCCGGGTATGTGGCGACATACTCGTTGTTAACGTAGGTTTCCAGGAAAATAAGCCGCGCGAAGGCCCCCTTGGTAACCACCGCGTCATTGAGGGCGCTTGAACGCTCAATCCACTTTCCCCGGCGGTATACCCTGGCCTCCAGCATCATGCGCCCCTCGATCCCATATTCGCCCTTCAGGAGCCTTTCTAAAGCAAAAAAAAGATCGGGTGCGTCGACCTCCGTTAAAAATCCCATCCGGCCGATGTTGATTCCCAAAAGAGGGATGCCGGCAGGGGCGGCCTGCCTGGCACAGTTCAAGAGCGTGCCGTCACCGCCGAGGACGATCAGACATTCTGCTTCTTTGCTTATTTCCTCCGCCGTGTATTCGGGAAGTTCCAGGGCGAGCGCGGCGGCTGGCGCCAGTAAAGGCCTGCAGTGATTTGCTTGCAGCCAGCCGATTGTTTCCTTTACCAGGTTGCGAATATTTTCTTTCTCCAGGTTTACGACCAGACCTACCTTTTTCATCAAGTCACCCCGGTTGGTAACTTTTGGAGCGGGTTGCGTAAATTATGTTCGACTCAGCGCCAGGTCGGCTTCAATTAAGGGTGTGGTGCGCGTCGGTTACCACGCTGCGGACTACGGTTTCAATTTCCGCCGGATCGATCCCGTTTTCCGGTTGTTTGCGAAAATGAAGCAGATATTCAATATTTCCCTCCGGGCCTTTGAAAGGAGAAAAATCCAGTCCCCGCACTTCCCAGCCCAAACCATTGACAATACTGCATATTTTTGCCAGAACTTCCTGGTGGACGAGGGGATCCTTAACCACACCTTTTTTGCCGATTTGTTCCCGGCCTGCTTCAAACTGTGGTTTCACCAAAGCCACCCCTTCGGCATCTTCCGTGGTGAGATCCCCTACTTTGGGCAAAACTAAAGCAAGGGAAATAAAGGATACGTCGATCACAACAAAATCGGGTGGAACGGAGAGCGCTTCTTTGGAAAGATAACGGATATTTGTCCGCTCCAAAACAACCACCCGGGGAGAAACGCGGAGCTTCCAGGCCAGCTGGCCGTAGCCCACGTCCACGGCATAAACCAGGCGCGCCCCGTGCGCCAGGGCGCAGTCGGTGAAACCGCCGGTAGAAGCCCCGACGTCTAAAACAACCTTATTCTTTAAATTCAAGCCAAAGACGGAAATGGCCTTTTCTAACTTTAAACCTCCCCGGCTGACGTACGGCGCGCGCTCAATAACGGCCAGTTCCGCGTCAGGTTTTACCGGCGCCCCGGGCTTGAGTACTTTCTGGCCGTTGACCAGGATCTGACCGGACATCGTTGCTGTTCGCGCCTTTTCCCGGCTGGCAAACAGGCCCCTTTTAACCAACAGCACGTCCAGCCTGACCCTCGAAGAAGCCAAATTATTTCCCCCCCGCCTTCAGGCGGTTATCGGCCGTCAACCGCCGGCCGGCAGCAATACTCCGGGGCATTCCCTTTTTCCTGCCCAGGCAAGAAAAGACGCAATTTACGACGTGATCAACCGTTAGTCCCTGTTGCGCAAGAAGAATGTCGCGGCTGCCGTGCTCTACAAATGTATCGCCGATGCCCAGGCGGACGAGCTTAATGTTATCTGCCTGCCGGCGCTCCAGCATTTCCAGGACCGCGCTGCCAAAGCCCCCCTGCAGGACGTGCTCTTCAATAGTAACCATTAGTCTGGATTGTCTTGCGTAAAAAAGCAGGCACTCCTCATCGAGTGGTTTAACAAACCGCGCGTTGATTACCGCGGCACTAACAGCGTGCTCCGCTAAAAGTTCGGCCGCTTCCCGGGCCACCTGGACCATGCTGCCAATGGCTGCCAGCGCCACATCGGAACCGTCGCGGATAATTTCTGCCCGGCCAAGTGGTAATTCTTTTGGCTTTCCGGTAAGCTGGCGGCCCGTCCCCCTGTCTCGCGGGTAGCGAACGGCCGCCGGCCCGTTGTACGCAAGGGCGGTTTTCAGCATGTGGCGAAGTTCGTCTTCATCCTTCGGCGCCATGATCACCATATTAGGCATCGACCGCAGGTACGCGTAATCAAAAACCCCGTGGTGCGTAGGCCCGTCGTCGCCCACCAGGCCGCCCCGGTCAATGGCAAAAGTTACCGGCAAGTTTTGTAAGCACACGTCGTGAAGCACCTGATCGTAGGCCCTTTGTAAAAAAGTTGAATAAATGGCCGCTACCGGCTTTAATCCGCTGGCAGCCAATCCTGCGCTCAAGGTGACTGCGTGCTGCTCGGCGATGCCCACGTCAAAAAACCTCTCCGGGAACAGCCTGGCGTATTCGGAAAGCCCGGTGCCGGAAGGCATGGCTGCAGTGATCGCAACTATTTTTTCGTCTTCCCGGGCCAGCTCAACCAGCGTTTTTCCAAACACTTCGGTGTAGGTGGGCGGGGCAACCCCGCCGGACGGGACGCTCTTGCCCGTTTCCACCGAAAAAGGGCCGATGCCGTGAAATTTATCGGCCTTGGCTTCCGCCGGCGGGTAGCCTTTCCCCTTCTGGGTAATCACGTGCACCAGCACAGGTCCCCGGGTAATCCTGGCCTGCTCGAAAACGGCGATCGTTTCCTGGAGGCTATGACCGTCGACAGGCCCCAGGTACTTAAAGCCCAGTTCTTCAAAAAACATCCCGGGCACGACCAGGTATTTCAAGGAATCTTTTAATCTTTCCACCGCCCTTACCACCACCGGGCCAATCGCCGGTATTTTCCGCAGCAATTGTTCTATTTCTTCCTTGCCCCGGGAATACATTGGCTCGGTGCGCAAACGCGTCAGGTACCTGGATAATGCGCCGACGTTGCGGGCAATCGACATCTCGTTGTCGTTCAGCACGACAATTAAGTCCCGCTGGATGTGCCCGGCGTGATTTAAAGCTTCGAAGGCCATCCCCGCGGTCATGGCGCCATCGCCGATTACTGCCACGACGGCATATTTTTTCTTTTGCAAATCACGGGCTACGGCCATCCCCAGGGCGGCCGAGATGGATGTGCTGCTGTGTCCGGTGGCAAAAGCGTCATACGGGCTTTCCTCGGGCCGGGGGAAGCCGCTGATCCCCCCAAATTGCCTTAAAGTATGGAATTCCTTGCGGCGTCCGGTTAAAAGCTTATGCGCGTAGCACTGGTGTCCCACATCCCAGATAATTTTATCCTCCGGGGCCTGAAAAACTTTATGCAAGGCTAAAGTAAGCTCCACCACACCCAAATTGGGCGCCAGATGTCCGCCGTTCATAGCGACCGTGGCAATGATTTCTTCTCTGATTTCCCGGGCCAACTGCTGGAGTTGGGCCGGCACTAAAGGTTTTAAGTCCTCCGGCGAGTTGATTCTGGAAAGGAGCCGGGTCAAAATAAAATCTCCTGCCTTTCCCAGGTCTGTTTGCACCAATATTTACATTCCTACCGCGGGCCGGCGCGCCGCGGCTTTTTTCCAACGGTTATCCCGGTCAGGCGACTCCAGGCGGCAATTACCTTCCCGACCAGAAAGATCACTTCGTTTGGGTAGGTAAGGGCCATTCTTTTGCCCATTGCTTTCCCGCCAATGGTCAGGGCGGCAATGACGCCGGTCATCAGCATGTTCAGGAAGACCCGGTCGGCCTCCGGCCAGCGCAGCAAAATTTGCAAGACAAGCGCGATGCCCATCGCCCCGCTGAGCGTCCCGGCAATATCGCCAATCACGTCGTTGCAGATGTTCGCCACCCGGTCAGCGTTCCGGATGAGAAAAACACCTTCCTGAGCGCCGGGCACCTTTTTTGCACCCTTTGCGTGGAAAGGGGCTTCTCTTGCCGCGGCCACGGAAGTTCCCACAATATCGGCGGCAATCCCCGTTAGTATAATTATAACTAAAAAAAGAAATGATAAAAGTAAATTTTGTAATTTGAGCGCCAAAATTTCCGAAAACCAAAAAAAAGCAACCGCTAATAAAAAAGAGGTTGCGCCAATCCCGAAAACGTATCTTTTGGAAACTGTCGACCGGTGGTTATTGGCCAAAAAGGACACCTCAAAAGGGTTACAAAGTTGGCTACAGGGCTTTAAGGTAAGTGATAGCAGTGCGGGTAAATATTGCGGCTTAGGTCCAGCAGGCTTTCCCAGGCAATCACCGGCTGTCGCCAGACCGGCGGTTTCCCTTTCAGATCGCCTCCGACTTATCGCTAACTTCGGGGCTGGATTGCCACTTAGTCCACACTGCAATCCCCGCACTGCCCCGGCTTCCCGGACAGCCTAGGAGTTTTCCTCAGCGGGTAGCCTTTTTCTAGCCTCTTTTGCAATAGCGGTTTCAGTCATTGCTTCCCGGCCAGGGCCCATGGACCGGTTGCGCATTTGGACAACATCCACCGCTATCACTCAAGGCAGGCTACACTGCACGCAGCTGCCCACCACGTGCAGGTTCATGCCTCAAGCCATAGTAACCTGCCAGGTCACTGGCAGCACCCCACAAACTTGAGTCTCCACGGGGGCGGGGTCAACGCCCGCATGCCCTTGCGGCTCGCCCCACCCCCTTAACTCCCAGTACCAGCCCCCAACTGGGCGTTGGTAGCCAGCACCAGGAACTTCATCGCTGTGCCCTTGACGGATTTTTAGGCCCGCCTTCAAAAAAGGCATCCCCGACTAGGATACTGCATCACTTACCTGAATATAAACTATTTTTAGAAGGTAATTATAGCATAACCCGCTGGTTTGAGCAAACAACTTAGCTGCCTGAAAAAAGCTGCTACAGGCGGGCAGGTACTGCTAACGAACATTTTGATAATTAACCAGTTAAAAGATCTTGCCTGCAGGGTAATGCTCCTTTTTTCTAAAAATCTCTGGCGATGACGAAATTGGCCAGTGCCCGTAAAAAGTCTGCTTTGTGGTCGAAATCTTTAAGGGCGTGAATGGCCGCGGTAATTGCCTCGCCGGCTCTTTCCTTTGCTTTTTCCATCCCGAAAAGACCGGGGTAAGTGGCCTTTTGATTCCGCTGGTCGCTGCCCACCGGCTTGCCCAGTTTTGCCTGATCGCCTTCCACATCTAAAATGTCGTCCTTAATCTGGAAAGCCAGACCCAGGGATTCGGCGTAAGCGGTTAAGGAGCAAAGCATTTCTTCGTCGGCGTCCGCCAGGATGGCGCCGGAGCGCACCGCTGCCCGGTAAAGCGCCCCTGTCTTGTGACGGTGGATATACTCGAGAGTGGCCGGCTCTATTTCTCTGTCCGCAAACAGAAGATCCGCTACCTGTCCGCC
>JBFLZY010000065.1:0-15406 GCA_040755975.1 Bacillota bacterium
TGGAATAATGGTTGGGATGGGTATACCCGTTGGTATTGGCGTAGCGGGTGCGCAAAGCGCCTAAAAGAGCGGCTTTCGCGTTCATCATTTGAAGAAATCTTTCCTCCGTACCCCCGATATGCTCGGCGACGGCTACGGTGCTGTCGTTGGCGGACATAATCAAAGCCGCCTTCAGTAAGTTGCGCAGAGTAATTTTATCGCCCGGATGCAGGTCGATAATCGAACCCTCGAAAATATAAGCGGCCCTCGGGCTTACGGTAACCACGTCGTCCAGATTCCCGTATTCCAGGGCCAAAAGCGCCGTCATAATCTTGGTAAGGCTGGCGGGGGGACGCTGCTTGTGGGGATTTTTTACGTAAAAGACCTGGCCGGTAGCGGCGTCCATCAACACAGCCGCATCGGCAGTAACTTCCGGCGGCTCGGCGGCGGCAACAGCCGGCAAAAGAAAGAGAAATACGGCGAGCAAAAATAACTTCCGCATAAATAAATCCTTCCTTTCTAACCTTATTGTCCGCACGTCGGAATGGTTTTATGAAAGGAAGGATCTGCCTTGAACGGATATCCCTGACTATCAGATGATTTTCTTTTTCCGCCAGATATAAATTACCAGGATTGCTGCCGCCAGAACAATCAAGATGTCCAGGCGGTGAAACCAGTACTTTAAATCCTCCCAGTGCTGGCCCATCTTAAAACCCAGGTAAGTCAACAGAAAACACCACGGAAGCGAACCTAAAAAGGTATAAAGCACAAAACGCCCAAAATGCATCCTGGAAATACCGGCGGGAAGGGAGATGAACGTCCGAACGACGGGCATCAGGCGGGTAAAAAAGACGGTCGCTTCGCCGTAGCGTGCAAACCAGCCTTCCGCCAACGCCAGGTGTTTCTGGGAAATTCCGACATAGCGTCCGTAGCGCAACAGGAAAGGGCGGCCGCCCCACAAGCCGAGAAAATAGGAAAAGACAGAGCCGAACGTACCACCTGCGGCACCGGCCAGGGCCGCCCGGTAAAATTCCAGCTGGCCCGTAGATACAAGGTAGCCCCCGAAGGGGAGAATGACTTCGCTGGGCAAAGGTACGTTGGCGCTTTCGATAGCCATCCCGATGGCGATACCCCAGTAACCCAACGAAGAAATAAAGGCAACCGTTCTCGCAATGACGACCTCGAAGAGGTTAGAAACAATTTCCAACATCGTTCTCCCATTATGTTATGTTCCCGGTCAAAAAGAAAAAATCAACTATAGCTTCAGATCCTTAAGGATGCGGGCAAGCAGGGGGTAATTTTCGTAAAGTCCCGATAAAATTGGCCGGCGCGTGGAATACCGCCGGTCAAAAGCCACCAGCTCCAGAGTCCGGCACAGAGTCCGGAAGTTGGCAGAAATGGTCGAAGCAGAAACGCCGTATTTTTCCGCCAGGACATGCTGGTTAACCTTTTTGTCCAATTCCAGGCGGGCCATGGTGTAGACCACCGAGGCCACCCAGACGGCGGCCTTGCGGAAAGAAGGGTGCGCCAGCAAACAGTAATCAGACCACAAACGCATGGCGGCATCGATCTGCCGGCGGTTATAGCCGCGGCCCGTTAAATCTTCCGCCACCCGGTCGGCCACCTGGGCGCACTCGGGGGAAGGCCAGGGGTAATTATTGCTTGCGGAAGGTGAACGTTCCGGAAATTCTTTGTGATATTCATCCAAAAAAGCACTGACAATTTCCCGGGTAATTTGCTGCACGTCCTCTTTATGCTCGTTCACCAGCCGGGGAAAGAGGGAACCAATCCCCAACTCGATTACCCACGCATTCAATAAACAGGCGTTTTCCTTTAAAAATAAATCTTTCCCCTCCCGCAGCGAAAGCCTTCTCCGCCGGCAAAAAGTCTTCAAATATTCATCTATTCTGGCCAGCAGGACATCTTTGCAAAAAGCGGGCAGAGACAGGCCACTGGTGGAAAACTCGTATCTGTCCCCCACTTTCAACACACGCATGAGCAAAATCATCCCGGGATTTATTTCCTGGGCAATGCTGGTATCGTGAACCATAACATTATTGCGGCCGAGCAAGTCTTGTAAAACAACCCCTTTACCGGGGAAAACTTCCAGAACTTCATACAAGGTGAGGCGGGCCTTTGCCCATTCCCTTAAAAGCTCCTTCTCTTCTGCGGATAAATCGGGACTTTCCAGGAAGAGCTCGAGTAGCGTCCTCCCGGTGGACAGTTGATAGTCAAAAATAAACCACTCAAAGAAGCGCTCCGTTACAAATTCATCATATTCGTTAACCAGGGAAGGATCGATGCTGCGCACGTATATTTGCCGGGCGCGGCTCGCCTCCTGCGCAAAAAAGGGCTGGTCGGCAAAATCGCCCAGTTTACGGCGCAACAGCTGACCCGTCCGGCGCCACTTAAACTGGATGAGGGAAACTACCTTCGGCTTTTCGCTATGCAGTTGACTTTTCCTTTCCATTCTGTCCACCTCTCTTCAAGCCACTTTGGAAATTATTCAACAAGAGGCCCGCCTATTCCTGCCGCCGGAAATTATGTATCCAGGATAATATACCCCGCCTCCTGGTATATATTTGCCTTGATCAGCCTGAAAAAATCGGCTTTTAAATAGGCTCTTCCATCCTTTAAAAGGAAAGTTTGCTCACTCGCAGAAAAGAAAAACCTCTTATCCCCGCCTTTGATGGCAATATCTTCTGTTGAATCCCGCCACTCAACCTCATAGCCAATTGCTTCCAGGGTAAAACGTAAAGGCAAATATATCTCATTTTCCAGCAGCAGGGGGGCGGGACCTGCCGTAATTTTTTCGCCGTCGATAAAAACCCCGCTTCCGTCGGCGGCAAACTTAAGTTGCCTGGTCTTTTGAGCGTCGATTAACTGGCGGGCAACAACCACCTGCAACTCCGGCGTAGAAACCACGCGGTCCGGCTTTAAGCCGTTTTTATCGATGGAAATTCCTCGGGGAGTTAAATAACGGGCGATGGTCATCTTGAGCGCTCCACCCGCCTGCAGAGGTATTACCGCCTGGACGACTCCTTTTCCGTAGGAACGGGTCCCCACCAGCGTGGCTACCTGATAATCGGCAAGCGCCCCGGCAAGCACTTCGGCGGCGCTGGCGCTGTAGCCATTGATTAAAATTACCAGGGGCAGGTTATATCTTGCCGAAGTACCGGCAGTTTTGTATTCCTCCCTGTCGCCGTCCCGGTCCACAGTGGTAACCACCAGTTTTCCGGAAGGCAAAAAACAGCCGGCGATATCTACGGCCGCCTGCAGGTAGCCGCCCGGATCATTCCGGAGATCTAAGATCAAGCCCTTAACCCCGGCTTTCCCCAATTCCTCCAGAGCTTCTTGAAACTCCCGGGCAGTCCGGGTGCCAAAAGTATGCACGTAAATATAGCCAACGTTGCCGCCAACCACCCGCCACTGGCAGGTCGGGCCGGCGATGACCGCCCGTTTTACCTCCACGTCAAACTGGCCTGCCCCGGCCCGCCGGATGGTCAGCCGCACCAGGCTGCCGCGCGGGCCGCGGATTTTGAAGACAACTTCCGACAAGGGCCGCCCCGCCACGTCCTCGCCGTCCACCTTGACGATTTGGTCCCCCACGCGCAGGTCTGCCTCCGCCGCCGGCGAACCATTGATAACCCTGGTGACCGCCGGGTAAGGCTCCTGTGCCTCCAGTTCCACCCCGATCCCCGAAAACTCACCGTCCAAGGAACTGACAAACTTGCTTAAATCACCCGGGCTGAGATATTCCGTATAGGGGTCATGCAACGTTTCGATCATCCCGCGAATGGCCCCTTCAGTCAAAACATCCACGCCGGGACGGTTAATATGATGACTATAAATGTATTCCATGATCTCGTGCGTTGCCCCCGCTCCTTGTTCAACCGTCTCAAAAGCCAGGGCAGGCGATACCGAGACACAAAAACAAAAAATAAAAATAAAAAGAGCGAACATTAATTTTTTGCCCACTTTCCTCACCCCAAAAAAATTTCATTATGTACTTTCGCCTTTCCAGGTCTAATTTCCTTCATCAGGAAAAATTTTTAGATCTTTAAAATTGTCAAACAAGCAGGTATTTCGGTTGGCGGTGGTGAAATACTTACTTTTAAGCGATGGAATAAGGCGGTGTTTTTCTTTGGCAACAGAGACCCTTTTAGTTATCGACGGCAACAGCCTGGCCCACCGGGCTTTTCACGCCATCCCCCTGCTCTCCACCACCCAGGGAGTGATCACCAACGCTGTTTACGGCTTTACCAACATGCTTTTGAAAGTGTTGGGAGAGTACCCCGCCCAATTTGTGGCGGTTTGTTTTGATAAAGGGAAAATAACGTTCCGGCACGATGCTTACGAAGAATACAAGGCCCACCGCAGAGCCACTCCGGACGAACTGCGCACCCAGTTCCCTTTGATTAAGGAACTGCTCTGCGCCATGCGCATTCAAATCATGGAATGCGACGGGTACGAGGCGGACGATTTAATCGGCACCATCATCAAAGAAGCCCGGGAAGCAAAAATAACGAGCATCATTTTGACGGGCGACCAGGATGCCCTCCAGCTTGTTTCGCCCGTAACAAAAGTCCTGCTCACCAGAAAAGGGATTACGGAATTAGAAGAATATACCGAAGGGAAGGTTTGGGAACGGTTTGGCGTGACCCCCGCCCAGTTTGCCGATTTTAAAGGGCTGGTTGGGGACCAATCCGACAATATACCCGGCGTGCCGGGCATCGGGGCGAAAACGGCCTCCGCCCTGCTGAAAGAACACGGCTCCCTGGAAAATTTAATCAACCACGCCCAAGATTTGCCCGAACGCCACCGGGAAAAAATTCAGCAGTTTGCCGGCCAGGCAATTTTATCCAAGCGCCTGGCCACGATCCGGCAGGACGCGCCCCTGGAAATCGATCTCCCGCAGTGCCGCTGGGAAGGCCCCGATTACCATGAACTTTTGAGCTTTTTCAATAAACTGGAATTTAAAAGCCTGCTTCGCTCCCTTACCCAGCCGGAAAAACCGGAAAAGAAAAGGCAAAAGGCAGCGAAGCCAAAGGCGGCAACAATTTTTGACCCGGACGAAATCGCCACCTACCGGGTGGGCTTTCTGGAAATTACCCGTCCCGAACAACTGGCCCATTTGCTGGCGGCGGCGCGGCGGGCGGGCCGCGTGGCCCTGGCCCTGGAAGGCAGCCGGGAGACGGGGGTGCGGGCAGCAGCCCTGGCCCTAATCGATCCTTCCGGTGAAAGCCGGGAGGAAGATCCGCAACTCTTTTCTCTAAACCCGGCGAACGAAGAAAAACTTGCTGTGCTTCGCGAAATATGCGCCGATCCGGAGATAGAAAAAATCGCTCACGACGGCAAGGATGCCCTCTGGCTCCTGAAAGCGAACGACATCCCGGTCAATAACCTGGCTTTCGACACTATGGTGGCGGCTTATCTGATCAACCCCGGCTCCCCCAACCTTGATTTGCCGGATCTGGCGCTGGAATACTTAAATGTGGTTTTGCCGGCAGGCGGGCCGGGGGCTCTGCCGGCCCGGGCCGACGCCGTCCACCGCCTCACCGGTGCCCTGCAGACCAAGCTGCACCTGCTGGAAGTCGACCGGCTCTTTGCCGCGGTAGAAATGCCCTTGATCAACGTCCTGGCCGAAATGGAGATGGCCGGCGTCGCTATCGACGAAGGCCGCCTGAGCTTGATGTCCGCTGAACTGGGACAAAGAATCCAGGAGCTGGCCGCCGAAATTTACCTGCTGGCCGGCGAAGAGTTCAATATCAATTCGACGAAGCAACTGGCGCACATTCTCTTCGAAAAACTGCAACTGCCGGTAATTAAGCGCACCAAAACGGGCTATTCCACGGACGTGGAAGTGCTGGAAGAACTGGCCGGCGCCCACCCCGCGATCAACAAAATTTTAGAGCACCGGCAGCTGGTAAAACTCAAATCGACCTATGTGGATGGTCTGGCGGCGTTAATCAGCCCGCGCACCGGCCGGATTCACACTACTTTTCACCAGACGGTGACGGCCACCGGCCGGCTGAGCAGCTCAGATCCGAATTTGCAAAACATCCCCGTGCGCCTTGAGGAAGGCCGCAAAATCAGGCAGGTATTTGTCCCCCGCCAGAAAAGCAATCTCATTCTGGCAGCCGATTACTCCCAGATCGAACTGCGCATCCTGGCCCACATGACCGGCGATCCCAGCCTGGTGGAGGCCTTCCAAAAAGGGGAGGACATCCACACCCGGACAGCTGCCGAGGTCTTCAGCGTAGCCGTAGCCGAGGTCACCACGGATCTGCGCACACGGGCAAAGGCGGTCAATTTCGGTATCGTCTACGGCTTAAGCGATTACGGTTTGGCCCGGGACATCAACGTCTCCCGCCAGGAAGCAAAACAGTATATTGAAAATTATTTCAACCGATACAAAGGAGTCAAGGAATACATTGAACGCACCAAATCCGAAGCCAGAGAAAAGGGGTACGTCACCACCATCCTGAACAGGCGCCGCTACCTGCCCGAACTTTTCAGCCCCAACCGGACGGTCCGGAGTTTCGGCGAGCGCGCCGCCATCAATACCCCCATTCAGGGCAGCGCCGCCGACATTATCAAGCTGGCCATGCTCCGAACCCACGAAGAACTCAAAAAACGCCGGTTGCAAACGAAAATGATCCTGCAGGTCCACGACGAGCTTATCTTTGATGTTCCTGTTCAGGAAGTTAAAGAAGTTGCCGAACTGGTGCGGGATTGCATGGAAAACGCGATCGTCTTAAAGGTACCGCTGGTGGTCGAGATCAAAGCCGGGCCGAACTGGTACGAAACCAAACCGCTGGAAGCAGGAACAAAGGAACAAAAGTAAAGCGCCTTCAAATGAAACCCTTTCGCCCGACCTAAAGGAGATGCCCGGATATGCCCGAACTGCCCGAGGTAGAAACAATCAAACGCACCCTGGAAGGAAAAATAAAGGATCTGTCCATCACGGCGGTAGAAGTAATTCTTCCGAAGATCATTAAAACCCCTGATCCGCAAGAATTGGCCGCCTGCCTGCCGGGTAAAAAAATTAAAAAACTGGAACGCAGGGGCAAGTATCTGCTTATTCATTTTTCGGAAAATCTTGTCCTGGTTATCCATTTGCGCATGACCGGCAGGCTTGTCTACTCCCGGCCGGACGATCCCCTTCCGCCCCATACACACGTCGTCTTTCACCTGGACAACGGCTGCCAGTTGCGTTATGCGGATTTGCGCCAGTTCGGCCGCATTACCCTGGTCGACGCTAAAGAACTGGCGAATCTGCCGGGTCTTTCCGGCCTGGGGTTTGATCCCTTCGACGCGGATTTTACGCGCGAGTTCTTCAAAAAAGAACTCAAACAAAGGCGCACCATGCTTAAACCGCTTCTTTTGGACCAAAGCTTCGTAGCCGGCCTGGGCAATATTTATGCAGACGAAGTTCTTTACCGGGCGCGGGTTCACCCGCGGCGGCAGTCGCACACCCTCACCCCCCGGGAAGCCAGCCGCCTTTTTTACGCCGTCCGGGAAGTGTTACAGGAGGCGATTGCCAACCGGGGTACAAGCATCAGGGACTACGTGGACGGTGATGGAAGAGAAGGCAACTACCAGAATTTACTGAGGGTTCACCATCGCGAAGGAGAACCCTGTTTAAAATGCGGTAAGCCAATTATCCGGGTCCGTCTCGGGGGGCGCAGCACATACTTTTGCCCGCATTGCCAAAAATCGTAAATTAACTCGCGCCAGGCACAACTTCGCCGGTCCTCCCATAAGATTAGAGTTAGGTAAAAATGTACCGGGAGGACCGCTGGAAATGGAGCTTCTCACCATCACCCTCTTCGCCTTGGCGCTGAATATGGATGCCTTTGCCACCGGTGTAGCCTACGGAATGCGCCGGATAAAAATTCCCCTGGCCTCTCTCTTGATTATCAGCGGACTCTCGGTTTTGGCCATCACGTTTTCCATGCTGGCCGGAAATCTGCTGGCCAGCTTTGTCCCGGACGCCTTTGCCCGCCGCCTGGGCGGCTTTACCCTGCTCTTCATCGGCAGCTTGTTTGTATGGCAAAGTCTGCGCAGAAACAGCGTTCACGCCGCCGATCACACCACGGAAACCAGGACCCTCCTCCGGATCCGCATTTATTCCCTGGATCTGGTCATTCACGTGCTCAGAGAACCGCACCGGGCCGACCTGGACCGTTCCGGCGAAATTTCCACGCCGGAGGCTTTTTTACTGGGCGCCGCCCTGGCCATGGATTCTTTCGGCGCCGGCTTCGCCGTTTCCATGCTGGGTTTTGATCTCGCCCTCACCGCCGCCCTGGTAGGCATCGGCCACCTTGCGCTCACCTACCTGGGCCTGCTGGCCGGCCGGGGGTTCAGCGCCACCTGGCTGGGCAAGCAGTTCTCCGTCCTGCCGGGTTGCATCTTGATTTTCCTGGGCTTAGCAAAGCTGCTGTGAAGCAGCAGGAAAAACCCTTGCCGGCGGCGAATCAAAACCTGGGGTGATTGTTTGTGTTTTTTCGGCGCAGAAATAGAAATCTTGCACCAGTTCTATTTCTGCTGCTCGTCCTCTTCCTGGCTGCGAATGCCGGCCGCCTGGCCAGAGCTTTTTACCCGTTTCACTACCGGGAAATAATTTTTCACTACGCCCGGGAATATAATATTGATCCCTACCTGGTCGCGGCGATTATAAAAACAGAAAGCAACTTTAACCCGCAGGCCGTTTCGCCCAAAGGCGCCCTGGGATTAATGCAGGTAATGCCGAAAACGGGGAAATGGGTGGCCGAAGTGACTGGACAGGCCAGTTTTTATCCGGAACAGCTTTTTGACCCGGAAACCAATGTCCGCATTGGTTCGTGGTACCTGGCCGATCTTTCCCGGGAGTTCCAGGACGATTTGATTCTGGTGCTGGCGGCTTACAACGGCGGCCGCAGCAACGTAAAGAAGTGGCTGGCCGAAGAAGGCTGGACCCGGTCAGGCAAAATTGACCAGGTGCCCTTCCCGGAAACAAGGCAGTTCATCCGGAAGGTAATCTGGAACTACAAGTTATATAAGCGCCTATACGGTTAATTATAGCGAGCATGCAGGCAAACAGTTCGCCCACAGTGTACGGACAAAGTTTACGGGCACAAAGGCACAAAGTATTGGGGGAAGATAACTATGCAGGACGTTATTACCCCGGACGTAATCAAAGGGGCCTTTTACGGCGCGGCCGTCGGCGATGCCCTGGGCGGCCCGGCAGAATTGCTGAGCGCAGAAGAAATCCGGGAAAAGTACGGGGTCCTCAAAGAAATGGTCGGCGGCGGGTGGCTCAACCTGGAACCCGGGGAATACACCGACGACACTCAGATGATTATCGCCGTGGCGAAGGGGATCCTGGCCAACCCTTATTTTCCGGTGGAAGAAATCGGGCGGGCTTTTATCCGGTGGTACCAGTCCCGGCCAAAGGACATCGGCAACACCACCCTGATGTCCTTTCGCAACTACCTGCGGCTGGGCAACTGGCCGGAGGCTGCCAAGCTCACCGCCAAAACCCTCAATAAACTGGACAGCAACGGGGGGCTGATGCGTACGCTGCCCGTTACCTTTGGGTACTGGGGCAATTTGCCCGCCATGGCCAAATGGGCGGCCAAAATCTGCACCATGACACATTACAGCCAGGAAGGGGTAACCTGCTGTATATTCTACAACATTCTGGTTTACCTCGCCGGACGGAGGAAAACTTCCAAAAGGGAAATGGTCACCGAGGCCCTGCACGAAACAGACAGGTTCTGCAAAACACTCGACCTCCACCCCACTAAATTTTTCTGGCACATTATCCACCACATCCAAAAAGGAACGCCCGCAGCAGTGCCCCGCGGAAATGCCCTGGACACCCTGGCCGCTTCCCTGCAAAGCTTTTTGAATACAGACAGTTTTGAAGAAGCCCTGGTAGAGGTGGTCAACCGCGGCGACGATACCGACACCGCCGGCACAGTTACCGGGGGTTTGGCCGGAGCTTACTACGGCTACCCGGCCATCCCTTCCCACTGGCTTGCCGCCTTGAAAAACAAGCCGGCAATTGACGAAATAATTGAAGATTTCTCCCGGCTGCTCAACCTCACCCAAAAAAATACCCGCCCGGATCAGGCGGATAATGCAAAAGAGGGGGTATAAGCACTTCGTACCGGTTTTGGAACCCGAAACATATCATATGTTCATAATTATAATAATGCAATATTATCCTTGTGTCAATAATTAACGCAAGGATATTTTCATTCGCGCCAGATTTTCGCCAGCCGGTAAAGACAAAAGCTTGCCCATGCCGAGCCGGGAAGACATCCGGGACTCTAAAAAGACCGAGTTTTTCAGTTTCCAGGATAAGGGAGACTGGAAGGAGGACGAGTAAAAAAATATGCTCATGGAAGACATCGCTTTCCAGCACCGCAAAGCCAGCCCCCTCGATCATCTGGCTTTATCCTTTGGCCGCAGGAGAAAAAGTTGGCCTTCACCTATTCACCAACCAGCCAACGAAGCGATCCAGTTCACTACAAAAGACGATTTCCCCCACACCCTCAATAAAACCGCGCCCGGGTCACCCCCGGGCTTTCCCTTTCCAAAATTCCCTCTCTGCATACGCCTGCAGCCTGGTGTGCAGGGAAGCAACCCTGTAGTTTGACAGCTTCATGTGCAGCTCACCGTAGCCTTTGCAGACGCAAAACCGGTAGAAGCCTTGATCGTTTAACGGTCCGCATATGCTGATCTCTAGGCAGCACTGACGGCAGTAACCTTTCCAACGGAAAAAACGCAGCGCGCTCAATTTTTATCTCAATTGTTTTGCGTAGCGCCTGTTCCCCGGCAGCTTAGCTTTGCGCCCGGGAAAGAACAGCGCGTCCGCAGGCACGCCGGCAGGCAGTGCCTTATCAATGCCATGCTGATGGTGCTGTTCTTATTTTGCCGGGCACATAAGGGGCGCAAAGCGGGCGGGAGGGGAACGGGCACGGCAGCAAAAGGGGATCTCTTTTGGGGGGACGATTGGGGGGGAGCATGGCTCAGGTCTGGCCAGTTTTCAGAGATCAGATCCACGTTGCTCATGTAATACCTGTGCTGATCCGGGACAACTTGCGGATTTGTCCGGAGTCATGCTTGAGCGGAACGGGGGGCCAAGTGCCGGATCAGAAAAAACGCTGAGGAGAAGAGAAACCAAAGGCGCACTCCGGCCGGGCCGACCCGGAAGACTGACCCGTGAGCATGGCCTGGCCGGTGTGCGCCGCCGGATCTAGATCGATCGCACTACGTCACCGCGGCGTGGTGGGCCCGGCCGGTGGCGAACCCCAGGCCTGGCTCGCCGCGGGTGCAGCGGAAGACCGGAGCGAAGCGGAGGGCTGCAGCCGCCCGTAAGAAACAGATCGCCGAAAGGATACTCGTTTCGCCGGAAGCTTCCTCTGGGGGAAAAAGGTGCTCGCTTCGGCCGGCCGGGGGCCACGACGCCGCGGTCCTCCGGGGGAAAGGGCGCAGCTGCGTTTTAGCGGGAGGACCACGACGTTTTCCGGATCGCCCGTTACCAAAGCCCACACCCTACCAGAACACCACCGCTGCGGTTACCCCCGGGGAAAGGGAAGCAATGCGAATTGAGCGGGCCGTTGCTAGATGCACTAGGCGCTGCTTGCGGTGGTGGCCGGGTGGGGGGCGGGCGCCGGTGGATAATGCCTTTTAAAAACGCTGGATATCTTGACATATTTATCCTTTCAATGATAAAAGGGAATAAAAATGTATTTACAAGCATTTAACTGATTATAAACTTTAGGGGGTGGCAGGGAGGAGAATGACCGCAAAAGTGATTAGCTTTATTAATCTAAAAGGCGGAGTCGGAAAAACAACGTTGGCCCTTGCGGCTGGTGAAATATTGGCAGGAAACGAATGGTGGTATGAGGGAACTGATTTTTCCCTTCATAAAAAGGTGCTTATGATTGATTTAGATGGGCAGTCCAACTTGACCTTTGCCATCTTAGATGAAGAAAAAATAAGAAACTGTTGGAATAATAAGATGTCGACATATCATTTCTTTTCTTCATTATTGGAGGACCCCCAGGTCTCGATCAATAGTTGCGTCTCTGAACGATGTTCAAATATTATAAGCACTGCAGGATGTTTGCACGTCATCCCCTCCAGTTTTGATCTTTTTAATTTTGAGGAGAAAGTCATGGAGGCTTACGAAACAGGTAGAAAAATTGATTTAAATTTTTTAAGGAGGGCTTTAAAGTGGGCGCTTACTGAGGAAGGATTATTAAATATGTTATTATTGATTGTCCGCCGAACCTATCTATCCTGACGGCAAACGCTATCTTGGCGAGTGATTATTACGTAGTCCCTGTAATTCCTGAAGAGCTTTCAACTTTTGGTTTGAGGTTGATCCAAAGGAGGATAGGTGAGCTTAAAGAGCTTTATCCCGACGACGTTAAGATCGAGTTCGCCGGAGCGGTTTTAAACAGGGTTGATATCCGCCGGAAAGATCACATAAGAATAGCAGAAAAAATAATGGCAGATAATTCTTATAAATGTTTCGATAATTGGATTGGAGATGTTAAACCTTTATATGTGGTTACAGATTTCAAATTTAGAGGGGAAGAGGGAGGCCTACCGTACTACGAAAGACCCTACCAAAAATATGGTGGCAGTAAGCGGTGCAAAAACCCCACCAGATCAGATTTGCTTTATAGGAAAGGCGATGGAATTACCCCAGATTATATAAGGATATATAGCCGGATCCGGGGCTTCGTCTGGGAATTGATGAACCGAACCAGGTAATACTGTTTGTATAGTACATAATATTGAGATAATCTTATGAAAGGGGCTGAAACTACTTGCCATTAAAGAAATCCTTACGGGATATAACAATACAAGAATTAGAGGATATTTTAAACTGCCTGGAAAAAAAGTTTAACCAGAGGAAAGAAGAATTTGCAAAATTCCTCCCTGAAATCACACCCATTTTTGACAGGGTATACCCAAAAAGAAAAAAGGAAGCGGCAAAAACAGAAAATAAAAAACAGGAGGAGACCGGGCGGGCGACTGAATTTTCTTTGGTTGATGAATATCTTACAGAAAAAGAAAGAGAAGTCAGATACGGCAACGCTATAAAGACAATCAAAAAATTTAGAGAAACCGGCGACTTAACTTTCGAGGAAATTAAAAAATGCCTGGTAAATGCCGCCTTAGCTAATTTTAAAAAGCGGGCTAATCCCGATGATCTTCAGTGGATAATCCGAATGGTGAATCGCTTAATAGGCGTTCCTCTCTCAGAGGAAACAGAAAAAGTGGTTGAGTTCAGCTACGGAACGCCAACAAAAAAGTACGACTTAACGGAGCGGGTTTCCATTTACCTGAATAGGGACTTTTCTTTGGCCAAAATAGAAATAAAAGCTGGGAAAAATAAACCATAAGGCACCTTAATAAAATTGAGCCGGTCGCAAAAAAGGACTCTACTCCTCATTTAGTTGTCTATTATAGTTTTGTTTAACTAATTGGGTAAGTTAAATTCAAAATAGATTCCATACGGTTCCCATGAAAATATAAGAAAAAATTGTCTCTAACGCATCTGGGGGAAAAAGTGATCTCATGGCCATTTCCCAAAAAACACGCAAAATCCTCTGGGGCCGGTCAGGAAACAGGTGCACTCGCTGCCAAAAGGAATTGGTAGAGGGAGGTTGCGTCACGGGTCTGGACACGGTCATTGGCGATGAATGCCACATTATAAGTAAAACCCCCGGCGGCCTACGGAGCAACCCAGAAGCAGTGATAGATTTCGACGGTTACGATAATTTAATTTTGCTCTGCAAAAACTGCCATAAGTTCATCGATGACCAACCTCAGATCTTTACATCCGAATATTTGAGAAAGATGAAAAATCAGCACGAGGCTTGGATCCGGGAAACCCTGGGAAATGGCGCAGTCAAGTTTGCTTCCCAGGAACAAACATCCCTCCACCCGGCGGAAATCCTTTTACCAAGAGTCTACTCTGGAAAACAATTAGTAGCCATTGTTCGTGGGGCATACTTTTATGAGTTTTCAACTGTTGAGCTTGAGAACCAGGACGAAGTTGAATTAGTCGGAGGGTTTTGCCAGGAACTGCAAAATTATGGGGATATCCTGGATGAATTGGAGGTCGGGGGAATTATCTGGGCAGAATTTCACTTGACACAATTGCTTAAGTCCTTAGAAGCCAGGGGCTTTTGGGTTTTTGCTGCACGGATCAAGAAGAAAATAAAAATAAAGGACGATCTGATTCTCTGGGAGGGGTCCGGGGTTAAAATAGTTAGAGAAAATGACCCCACGATCATCAAGGTAGATCTTACCAGCTTAAGTGAAAAGTCCTAAAAAAGGATAGCATCCCAAACTCATTCCGAAGCAACCGTCCACCTGTTCCAATTCAGGCAACCACTTTTCTCCAACTGGTTGGTAATAATGCGCTTCTGACACATATTTCTCTTTTGGTATACAATGTCATTGTTTGAATAATAAGTTTAAAAGTGATAAACCAGCAAGGTTGTTTTGGAGAGGAGAAGTTATCATGTTGTTTTCAATTGAATCCCAATCATATATTCGAGATATTCCCCACCGTAAGGAATTTGAGATTTGGAGGAGTCGTCTTACTGATGAGGAGTATCAAGCAATAGTTGACGAGCTCAATAACCGAATTGAGAGTGGAGAAATTCATACTTCCAGTTGGATTCCGGGGTCGGATTGGACCGGTACGGTATTTCAGCCGATTTACGAGAAGGCTTGCAGGTATGATAAGGAAGCTGCAGCGAAGTTTTTTGGGCTAATCGTGTGGGCTGTATTGCTTGAGCATGATGATGTATGGGCATTTGGCCGTTATGAAAAAGATGGTGTTTCAATCGAAGGACTCACGTATTTCAAGCTAAGCCGAATTCCTTGATTACAAACATGGGGTGATACAAATGGAAAATATGGAAAATAACGATGCTTTGGAGAAATTGTTTCACAAAGCCATGATTTCTGTTTATGAAAAAGCACTAAAAGAATGCGGCTATAAAGCCACATATTTCCTTCGTATGGTTAACGAGCTAGGTGGAGTTCGAGCCGCAAAAAGATTATTGTCTAACCCAAATATTCAGTATGGCTTTGAAAAACTGTGGGAATGTGGTAGGCTTGACCTAACGGTGGAATATCTTGTCCTTCGACCAGAATGGAAAGGGCTTTTTACCGAAGAAGAAAAAAATATAGCGAGAAATAGGTTAAAAGAGTATGGATTTAACCAGGAATAGTAGAATAAGAAACTTTTCAGGGAGGCGTAACAACCTATTACAGGAGACTGTCGAAAAACCCCCTGTTTATGTTTACCAATAAATAACACCCAATAGTATTTAGTTATGATCTAACATGAGCCAACAAAAACAAGAGATATTTTATTAAAAAGAAGGAATATAACCATTTA
>JBFLZY010000066.1:0-15231 GCA_040755975.1 Bacillota bacterium
TGGTGTTGCTCCTCAAGCAGGAATCTGATAACTGAAATTTAAGCAGGATTCCCATAGTAATAGGTAACATTACCCAGTTTATGCCTAAAAATGGTTATTAGTGAGATGGTATCACGGATTCAGGATATAATTAAGCTTAAGAGTTTATTACAACTGTATATAATAGAAACAATCTTATTTTACTTGATTCCAATGTTATACCTGCGGAGCTTATCATAAAAAGCACGGCGCGAAATACCCAGTGTTTTTATGGCGGCACTCCGGTTGTTATTGCTGTACGCCAAAGCCGCAAGCATTAATTCCCGTTCAACTTTTGCCACAGTTTCTTTTAAATTATACGGCCTGTCTTCGCCTGATTGACATTCACTGTTGATTGGGCGCAAGTAAGCCGGTAAATGCTGGACTTCAATTTGCGTGCCGCTTCGAACAATACTGGCATACTCCAATACATTCTCTAATTCTCTGACATTGCCCGGCCAATCATAACCCTGCAGAATCTTTATCACTTGCGGAGAAAGAGTTAACTTACAGCCGGCTTCCGCCGAAAATTTAGTAAGAATCTTTTGAGCGAGAGGGAGAATATCATCCTTGCGTTCGCGCAAAGGCAACAGGTGGAGAGGTACAATATTGAGCCGATAATACAAATCACGGCGAAAACTGCCGTCTTCAATCATTTTTTCCAGGTCGCGGTTGGTGGCTGCAATTACCCTGATATCCAACTTTATGGTCTTGGTGCCGCCCACCCGTTCTAATTCTTTTTCTTGCAGTACCCGCAAAAGCTTGGCCTGCATGTTTATGCTCATATCACCGATTTCATCCAAAAAAATGGTGCCACCGTGAGCCAGTTCAAATTTCCCAAGCTTGCCACCCTTTTTTGCCCCTGTAAAAGCCCCGTCTTCATAGCCGAACAGTTCACTTTCCAGTAAAGCATCCGGTATGGCCGCACAGTTCACTTTAATAAAAGGTTTATCATTCCGCCGGCTGCAATTATGAATGGCCCTGGCCAGAACCCCCTTACCGACTCCGCTTTCACCCCGGATAAGTACAGTACTATCTGTTTTAGCCACTTTTGCCGCTAACTCCAAGGTTTCCCTCAAACGGCCGTTCAGCCCTATCAATTCTTTAAATGACAGGGGCAACTGCTCCCGTTGATTTAACTGATCCTGCAAATAATCAGCTACTCCCTTTGCCCGCTGCAATTCCCTGTTCAGTTCTTCAATTTCAGATATGTTGTTGAAAATAGAAACACAGCCTATGATCCTATTTCCTTCAAACAGGGGAAAACACTTTCCGATTACTTCAATCCCAACCGAGGAAAGATAGTCCCTCTCGTTATAACTCTCTTTACCTGAACGCAGGACCTCAATCGCACGGGCATTGGGCTCGATTTTATCAAGCCTGCGTCCCAGAACCTTATGGACCGGTACCCCCAAGATTTTGGCGTAAGCCTCATTTGCATATACAATTGTGGTGTCCGAATCCAAAACCATCACGACGTCCCGAATATTATCGAGGATTTTAAATAAGAGTCTTTGATCCCACTGCTTGATGACACTTGTGGTTACGGCGTAAGAACCAACGCTCATACGCTTTCCCCCAATCGTATATTTTGTAAACATTATAACATAAAAAAGACTGGATACCTATCTTAAATCCTCGAAAGGGGGAAAATGCCTGTTTAACGGTTCCATAATTCGCAGCGCCGTTTGCGGCATGGCCCATCCTCTTAATTCTCCGGGGTATTAAACGTCACCACCGCCGATCCGGATAATACCTTTTCCGCGCGGTCATTAACTACCATAATTTCGCATATCAGGGCATTTAAACTTGTATCTTTAATATAGCCGGAACATAATATCCGTTCCCCGGCACGGACCATTTTTTCAAACCGGACTTCCAAGCTCTTCAGGGTTCCTTCTTCACCCATCCAGTCCGTCAGCATGGCCCCCAGTTGAGCCATAGTCAACACCCCCTGGGCAACTGCACCCTCCAGCCCCGCCCGGCGGGCGTAAGCATCGTCTAAATGCACAGGGTTGAAATTTCCGGAAACCTCCGCAAACTGCCGGAACTGCAGGATGTCCGGACGCCATTCCCGGACAGGCAGGGGGTCGTTAACCCGATAATCCCAAAGGTGTTTCATCTTCAGCCCTCCTACCAAGGACTAGCATTGTTGAACTACATGAAAAAACAGGTTCCCCGGCAGGATTACGCCCCTTGGTCTCGATTACGATAAAGATCATCTTGCCAAGCCTGCCGACCCGTTCGTATACATCCGTTATCCGCCGGGTATAGGTAATGCAGTCTCCTATCGAAACCGGTTGATAATAAGTAATTTTCTGTTCAACGTGAATTGTTTCGTATTGAAGAAGGTCAACCCCGTCAATGCCGCCTTCTCCAAAGGTCCCCACGAAGGTCGGCGGTACCTGATTGCTAAATGGAATGCCTGCCGCTTCGGCAAATCTACGTACCATATGACTCTCTATCTTAATACGAACAGGATTGCTTTCCCGACCAATTATATCTTTGCTAATCATAATTTAATCACTTTTTAAGTCATTATATAATTTACTACTTAACGCCCTTTAAACCGGGCCGGCCGTTTTTCCAGAAACGCTCGCGTACCTTCTTTGGCGTCTTCTGTGCCGGCGGCTATTCCAAAAAAGTGGGCTTCCAGTGCGCAGGCCGCGGCCAGGTCCATTTCCGGGCCGGCATTTATAGCCCTTTTTGCCAGAGCCAGTGCGACCGGCGCCTTGTCCGCCAGAGCGGCAGCCAGCTTTTTAGCTTCCGCCAGAAGTTCTTTGGCGGGGTACACCTTTTCCACAATCCCCAGTTCCAGGGCTTCCTGAGCCGTAATGTACACGCCCGTAAAGATAAGATACTTGGCCATACCCTTGCCCACTAGCCGGGTCAGCCGCTGGGTGCCGCCATTTCCCGGGATTATGCCCAGGTTAATTTCCGGCAAACCAAGCCGGGCGGTATCAGCAGCCAGGCGAATGTCGCACGCCAAAGCCGTTTCCAGCCCTCCCCCCAGGGCAAACCCGTTTATGGCCGCAATGACGGGCTTATCCAGGTTTTCCAGTCTGGCCAGCAAGCTTTGGGCGCGACGGGACAGGGCTATTCCGGCGATGACATTCTCCAGTTTGCTGAGTTCGCCGATGTCCGCCCCGCCGATGAAAGCCTTCTCCCCGGCTCCCGTTAAAATAAGAGCACCGATACTGCTGTCGGCCTCCACCTTTCCGATGGCCCGCTCAAGTTCGTCAAGAGTCTCCTCATTCAAGGCGTTCAACGCCTCGGGCCGGTTAACGGCGACGGTAACTACACGCCCGTCCTGTTCCCAGAGCAGATTTTTAAAATCCATAGCCGCCTCCTCATAGTTATCAATTTTGTTTCTCCTGACTATTAAAATGCAAAAACTGTACCATCCTGCAGCCTTTTCAACAAACCGGCAGAAGGAAGCGAAACTGCCTTTTTTATGCCTGTCACGATGACAACGATTTAAAATAATTTGTTTACGGCCGATAACAGCAACCAGAACCTCTACTTAAATAACTTATTGGGTAACCACAAAATTATATCGGGAAATACTATAAGTATTATCAGAGATAATATCATAATTATAACAAATGGTACGATCGAGCGAATTATGTCACTCATTGTTATATTTTTAGGAACTATCGATTTCATATAAAATAAGTTAAATCCGAAAGGCGGGGTCAGATAGCCCACCTGCATGTTAATGATGAAAAGCACTCCGAACCAAACCGGGTCAAAGCCTAACATTTTGATTACAGGTACAAAGATCGGGGTGGTGATCATAACGATCCCTCCCGGGTCCAAAAACATACCCAAAATAATGAGGCTAAACATCATTCCTGCCATAATGAGATAGGGAGATACCGGTAATGCTGCCACTATCTCTTTTATAAACTCTATAGCTCCCACAGCAGTGTAGAGAGAACAAAAGCACGAGCTGCCAATGATAATCCATATGATCATGCAAGAAAGCCTTATTGATTGGTAGCAACTTTCTTTGAGAACTGTCCAGGTAAGGCTGCGACGAATGGCAGCGCATAGGAGACTGCCCAAACTGCCAACGGCGGCAGCTTCAGTAGGGGTGCAGACACCCCCAAAAATAACTCCTAAAACCGCAAGAATGAGGAGTATCGGAAGAATCAACCCCCGTAAAGCAAGAAATCTCTCCCCCCAGGTGGGCCGCTCTTCGGGTGGGATTGCCGGGCACAGTTGTGGTTGCAGATGGGATCTTACTGCTATATAGGCGATGAACAAAAAGGAAAGAAGCAAACCGGGCAAAATACCGCCGGCGAACAGCTTCCCTATTGACTCCGACGCGAAAACCCCGTAAACGATCATCAATACACTGGGTGGGATAAGTATTCCCAGGGTTCCCCCTGCAGAAATACAACCCATAGCTATAAATTTGTCGTAGCCGCGCTTAAGCATAGAAGGGAGGGCTACAAGTCCCATTGCTACAGTAGCCGCAGCACTTATTCCAGTTAAAGCCGCAAATATAGTACAGATTGCTACAGTTCCCATCGCCAGGCCGCCTTTAATACCGCCTATCCATTTATACATCATATCATAGGCATCTTCGGCAATACCCGAACGCTGGAGAACCATTCCCATAAAGATGAACAGAGGTATGGCTATAAAAATGAAATTATCCATTACTCCATAAACAACGCTGGAAATCATAGCAAGACTTTGAGGTCCCAATAAAAAAAGGTTAAACAAGACAGCGAGACTTCCCATGACGAAAGCAAGCGGGAGGCCCGATAAAAGAAGTACAGTTAAAGAGGCAAACAGAAGAAATGTGGTCAGGCCAACGCTCATAATCCATCCCTCCCGCCGACCAGCGTTACGGCATCCCGGATAAATTTAGCAACTCCTTGCAGCAGAAGGAGAAAAGCACCTACGGGAAGCAACAGCTTAATCGGATAGACAGGCGGGTTCCAAAGAGATCCGGAATGCTCCAAATTTTTTAAAGCGTACCAGGCCCTTTCCCCCCCCTTCCAAACCAGCACCACGCAAAAGAGGGCAAAAAACCAAAACGTAACTATATCCATTAAAGCTTTTTGCCTTTTGGAAAGCCGCTGGTAAATTAAGTCCATGTTGATATGCCCGCCGACGGAAAGCGTGTAAGCCCCCCCAAGTATTATATAGGCGCCAAAAAGCATCGCCGAAGCCTCACTGGCCCATGCAGTGGAATGTTTAAACACATATCTTGATATAACTTCGTAGCCAACTACAAAGCTCAATACAACGATCAGAAAAGCACTGAGTTTTCCTGTCCACTCACTGACGAGATCAATCAAGTGTAAAAAACGGCTCACCCGATCTTGCCTCCTTTTATTGTCCGGATAATTTTCAGGTTGGGGGGCACGCCCCCCAACCTGCTTACTTCTTACCAGGGTAATGTCGTCACTGGGGGGACAATCTTATTCTTATCCTTTCTTTCTTCCACAAAGGCTTTAACCTTATCTATTACTTCAGCGTTGCGCGGGTTTTTCTTTGCCATTTCCTCCCAGCTTCTTGCCGCCATTTCCCTCGCTTTTGCTTGCTCTTCTTCGGATAGTCTGTTCACCTGAACGCCGTAGTCCCTGACCATACTATCAAGCGCCCTCCCGTATGTAGCCCGGGTTTGTTCTTGCGATATCCTGCCGGCGATGAGGAAAGCTGCTTCAACGGCCCTTTTTTGCTCAGGAGTTAACTTGTTCCACACATCTTTGCTGAACATCACACTGTTCCAAGCGCCCGTCCCTGGCTCAGGCAACATATAATTTTTTACCACTTCCTGGAACTTCATTTCGTACATTGGCCCTGCATCGCCCCAGTTAGCACCGTCTACAACACCAGTGGAAAGGGCTGTATATAGCTCATTCGAAGGGATATTAACAACCGAGGCTCCGGCCTGTTTCAACCACTCGGCGACCGAACTGTGCGATCTGAACTTCATCTGCTTTAAATCATCCATTTTAGTAATCGGTTTTTTGGTCATCAAGCCGACATTAAATGCTTCATAGGGAATTACATATACATTTTGTTTGGCATATTCTTCCCGCAGAATGTCCACAAAACCCCTATGCCACATAAAAATCCAGGCCTCATGTAAATTTGCAAAAGCAAAAGGCAGGCCCCCGCCAATTTCACACACAGGTACTACACCAGCATAAATGCCCTCAGGATATACTGCCCCATCCAGCGTTCTTGTCCGTACGGCATCAAGCATTCCAGGCACCGGCACCAGTGCGCCCGCCGGGAACGATTTAATCTTGACTGTTCCATTAGTTAATTTCTCAACAAGAGGTTCAACAATATTACGGGTGCGCTCAAACTGCGTCCCTGTTAAGTGGTATTGTACTTTCAATTCTACCGCAGGAGCTGAACTTGTCGATGCCGGCGAAGAGCTTTTTGCTTGCGTAGATTCTTTTGACGAACAGGCAGCCACGCTGACAGCTAACAACAATACCAGCGGAATAAGCAACACTTTCTTTTTCACTTGAATCCCTCCACCTTAGATTAATTTTAATTTTTTAGTTTTTCACTTATGTACATAATTTCATCTCTAACAAATCAGAGCAGTTGAAGCAAATTAAACAACGAATAAACTTCAGTCGGCCTGGAGGGTACTCTGCCTGCGAGCTCTTTCCTGGTCCACAAGAACACGGCGGAGGATCTTCCCAGCCCCGCTTTTGGGCAGTTCCCGACAAAACTCGACTTCCCGGGGCCGTTTGTAGGCAGACATATTTTCCCTGGCCCAGGCAATGATCTCTTGCTCCGTTATTCGACCTACAAATTCCTCCTTCAATACGATGAAAGCTTTGGGGCTTTCCCCTCTGTACGGATCCGGCACACCGATAACCGCTACCTCCCCTACCGCGGGATGCTGGTACAGCAGTTCCTCGACATCTCCCGGAAATACGCTGAACCCGGAACATTTGATGAGTTCCCGGTTCCGCCCAAGGATTTTCACGTACCCCTCTTCGTCCATCAGACCCACGTCGCCCGTATGAACCCAACCGTCGCGAAGGACCTCCCCGGTTTCCTTCGGCCTGCGCCAGTACCCCCGGAATGTTATGGGACCCTTGATGACAATTTCGCCTTCCTGGTTTGCCGGAAGCTCCCTCTCGCCGGTTTCCAGGTCGACAATCCGGACCGTGTTGACATGCGGAACGCCCACGAACCCCGGCTTATACGCACCGAGCGGAGTCACTGCACCCCCGTGGGCTACAGATTCCGTCAGGCCGTACCCTTCCAAGATAAAAGCCCGGGGCGCCAGTTCTTGCACCTTTTTTTTGAGTTCCGGTCCAAATGAAGAACCGCCGCAACAAATGTATCGCAAGCTGCTCAGATCGTAGTTCCGGATATCTGGCAATTGGAGCAAGGCCACTATCATTGTCGGCGCACCGACCCAGGCAGTGACACGATGTTCCGTAATTGCCCGGGCAACACCGTCAGGACTGAAACGCGACAAGACGACGATTCGCCCGCCAGTTAAAAGTGGTGCGCACATTGCCATTACCATGCCCATAATGTGAAAATATGGCGTAACCCCCAAAAAAACATCATCTTCCCGGTGTTGGAACCAGTTGTTAGCAGCCACCGCCGCATAGGCCAACGCGTGATGAGTGATCATGGCTCCCTTCGGAAGCCCGGTGGTGCCCCCGGTGTACTGAAGAAGAGCCAGGTCTTCCCGAACATCGTTCACCCGGCACGTGGGCACAGGCTCCGCCTCCCCCAGCAACCGGTTAAAATCCTCTGTATCAGGGAATACCTGCTTCGGCGACAGGACTTCCGCCGGAGGGGTCAAGGCTGAGCCGGAAGAGCAATAGTCTCCCAGGGACGTGATCAGAACATGCTCGAGAACCGACATCTCCCTGATCTTCGCCACCTCGGGGTAAAGGACATCCGACGAAACAAGGATCTTGCAGCCTGCATCCTGGAGCTCATACTTCAACTCGGCCTGCTTGAACATTGGATTCAGGGGAACAACCACGCCGCCAGCCCGAAGCGTACCGATGTACGCGATGATGAATTGGGGGCAGTTCTGCATGAAAAGCGCCACGCGGTCCCCTTTGTTCAAACCGAGCCGGACCAGCGCCTGGGCGCAACGATCACTTAACTCGTTCAACTCACCGTAACTGATATCTCTTCCGTAATAGCTCACAGCAATTCTTGACGGGTTGTCCTCAGCCACATCCCGAACAATCTCCGGCAGGGGCTTGGTGATCTCGAACGTCCCTGTCACGTGAGGCGGCCACACCTTCTCCCATGGTCTCACCCTAGGGTCACCTTCCTTGTCGGTTCCTCCTTGTCGATTCTCAAAAAACAGGCTTTTTTACTACTTGTTGCTCATTGATCATCAGATACCTTTCATCGCATTCCCCCTTACACACTTGCCGGTTGTGGGTAATATCCCAGAACTAAGTCGATTAATCCTTAAGCTCCGGGCATTTACAACTCCCATCTCTTCCCGCTGACCAACTTTTTTCAGAAATCTGATTTGTGACCTTATTCTGATCTTTGCTTTATCAAAAATCGTGCCAACACCAACCACAAACCCAAATCCCCAGGACGGAAAACAAAAGCCCCCCGGGGGGGCCTAAAATTGTGTGGTTTTGATACAAATGATTGTGTGCATGTATACTAACTATACATCAAACATGCCTTGAACTTTACCCTTAGGCAGTTAAACACTTTTTTATTTCACGTAATTAAATGTGTAATTAATATTTGTGATTTTTAATTAATAGTTAGCCAATAAACTGTACTTTTTCCAGCCCCTTCAAGCCCAAAATCTTCCTCGCCTCGTCCGGAGTGGCCGGCTCCCGGCCCAGCTCTCTGGCAATGCGGACGATTTTGGCCACCTGCTCGGCGTTGCTTTTGGCCATGACCCCTTTTTCCAGGTAGAGATTGTCCTCCAGCCCCACCCGGACGTTGCCGCCCATGAGAAGAGCGGCGGTGCACATCCTTATCTGGTGGCGGCCGGCCGCGCAGACCGACCACGTAAAGTCGCCGATTAAGTTTTTCGCCGTCTGGTAGAAAAACATCAGGTTCTCCAGGGTTGCCGGGGCGCCCCCCAGAATTCCGAGGACAAACTGCAGGTAGACCGGCTTTTTCAGGTAGCCTTTTTCCAGCATGAAGACCACGTTGTTAATCATGCCCAGGTCGTAAATTTCCAGCTCGGGTTTGGTTTCGCAGGCGTTGAAAATCTCGGCGAATTCCCGGAGGGTTTTAAAAGTGTTGGGGAAGATAAAGTCCTCCGTCATGGCCAGGTACTGTTTTTCCCAGGGATATTTAAACTCCTGGAACCTGTCGGAAAGAACGTGAAAGAGGGCGAAGTTCACCGAACCGAAGTTTAGAGAAGCAAGCTCCGGTTTAAATTCGGGCACCGCGGCCACCCTCTGGGCGGTGGTCATGCCCAGGCCGCCGCCGGTGGTCAGGCACAGGACGATGTTGCAGCGGCTTTTTATCTCGGCCACCACTTCCCTGAACAGGTTCAAATCGGACGCCGGCATCCCGTTTTCGGGGTTGCGGACGTGGATGTGCGCCACGGCGGCCCCTTCTTCGCAGGCGCGGACTGCTTCGTCGGCAATCTGTTTGGGTGTAATGGGCAGGTAGGGGCTCATGGAAGGTGTGTGGATGGCGCCGGTGATGGCGGCGGTGATGATGACTTTGTCGGTCATGGCTTTTCCTCCTGGAATTTTTTCAAAACAAACCACAAATTCAAGAGGTGTTTCCAATTACCAGGTCTTTTTCAACATCTAACAATAGCTCCATATTTTCCCCATAAACACTTTCCAGCATATCTTTGTAGCGGCCCGTGATTTTCGCCAGGTAAATGTCGTGACGGATGTAATTTGTGATTACCCTGACGATGGCCGGGTTGGACGTCCAAAACCCTTCCCAATCCCGTCCGGAAGCACGATTCATAATCAGCCCATACAGCCCGTCAACGCTGATGAGAAGCTCCGATCCATGCCGCTCATGAACAGTTGGACTCATCTGGTGCCTGTAAACCTGACCTACGGGCCACTGCGGGCAGCCGGAAGGGTTTTCCCCAAAATGGATGGTCACCACACTGATCCCTTTCGAATGAACCGCAGTTAAATCTGAATACAGGTCTATTATCTGCGGCGTCCAGAGGGAAAGGAGTACCTGCCTGGTAGCCAGGTTGATTATCTCGCGCGCCTTTGCCAGTAAGTTTTCGTAACCCGTAATGTGCCAAAGCACCTCCGCAGCCGGCCCAGAAGCAATGTTTTCTAACTGTTCTTCAACTTTGCCTACGATATGCTCCAGACGGGCCCTGTGCATGCGGACGAATTCTTTTGCCGGCAGCGGTTCGTAGAGGATTGGATCGTTGCCGATGGGAACAGCAAGGCCTTTTTCCACCAAACGGGAGATAATTTCGTACACCCTGGCCGCCGGAATGCCGGAAAGCTTGCTGACTTCATGAGCCTTGGACGGATGATATTTCAAAAGAGCCAGGTACGCCTTTGCTTCGTAAACGGTCAGGCCCAGCTCTACCAGATAATCAACGGTATCAATTGCCGGTTTGGCCATTGGTACGTTCTTCACCACCCATAAATATTTTACTACTTTGATAGTAAAATACGCAACAAAAACTTAAATCAATATTAATTTTAATTTCTCACCAGGAGCTGTCAGGAGGCTTCTTCGCCTCCATCTTTTTCAGCACTTTTAACATTTCAATTAACTGCACGTCCCTCTCCCGGTAGACTTCTTCCTCGCTCTTTCCCCCGTAATTATAAAAGCCCCGGCCGGACTTGACCCCTAAATAACCCCTGTCAACCAGTTCCTGCATTTTTTTAGGCTTGTAGTCCGGCGGAACTTCCTCGTATCCGGCCGGCTTGCCGGTCCCCAAAAAAATCCCGCCGAAATCATAGCGGGCGACAACCCCGACCACCATCATACGGAAAGCGAGGCCTACCCTGGCCGCTTCGTCGAGCTGCTCGGGAGTCACGTAATCGTTGTCCAAAAGATACATGATTTCCCGGTGCATCGCGTACTGCAGGCGGTTGACGGCGTATCCGGAAATAAACTTCTTCATCAAAACCGGCCTTTTCCCGATCTTTTTTAAGAGCCTGACCACCAGCTTAAGGTTTTTTTCCTCCGTTTTCGGCCCGCCGACCACGTCCACCAGGGGGACCAGCTGCGCGGGCGCATACCAGTGGGCGATCAGAACTTTCTCGGGCCGGGAAGTTTCCACGAAATCAAAAACGTTCAAAAAGGACGTATTGCTGGCCAGTAATGTTTTTGAAGGGCAACAGGCATCGAGCCGGGCAAATACTTCCTTCTTTAGCTCCGCATCTTCAAAAACAGCCTCTATGGCAATATCCGCATCTCTAGCCCCCTCTTCCAAAGATGTGGTAAAGCTGATCCGCTCCAGCACCGCCTCTTCCTCGGTATGCTCCAGCAGCCCTTCCTCGATCATGGTATTCAGGCTTGACTTAATCAATCTTAAGGCCCTCTCGAGAGTTTGCGAACTCGTATCAACCAGAGAAACCTTTAGTCCTCCCTGGGCAAAAGCCTGGGCGATACCGTGGCCCATTGTCCCGGCCCCGACAACAACAATCTTTCGGCATTCCTGCTCCATGATTCATGCACCACCTCTTTTTGCTGATTATTGCCGCAATGGCTACTGCTCTACTGCTGCCTTCGGGCGAAATCGGCCGCGTTCTCCCCGGCAATCCGGCCCGAGTTGACGGCAAAACCGAACGCGTGACCGCTTAACGTGTCGCAGTACGTTTCCGTCTCCCAGCCGCCGGTATCCACACCGGCCGCATAAAGACCCGGTATCGGCCTGTCGTTCCTGTCGATTACTTCCATTCTTTCATTTACTTTAATGCCGCCTATCGTGTTTAAAAGGGATACATGGCATTTAACTGCATAATAAGGAGGGGTCCGCAGCGGCAGAAGGTACTTTCTGTCTTTTGCAAAAATCCTGTCGTAACCACGATCGCAGCCTGCATTATACTCATCTATCGTAGCCGAAAGAGCCTTCCGATCGGCCCCTATCCAGTCGGAAACCTCATCCCAGGAGTCCGCCACCTTTACAAGGCCCTTCCCGGCCAGCGCCCGGAGTTCCCTCTCCAGTCCCGGCAGTTTGTTTCCCTGGGCCCCCTCGGGAAGGCCCATGCCGAGGACAAGCCCCTCTTCAGCCATAATCCGGACCATTTTGCCGTCGAAAAGGGTATAACTGACCCGGTCCGGCTGCCGGACCACGGCATTTGAACTCGTGTAGTGATTGAAACCCACGGCCTCGTCGATGAACCGCTCCCCATTTTTATTCACCCAGACGGTATAGGGTTCAAGGGCGATTGCCATCAGGTGAACCTTAAATGTATTTGGCGGTTCGCCAATCTTCACGAACACCTTGTCCGAAGCGGCGGGCCCACCCATCAGCATCGCACCCAGCCCTTCGGTGGCGGCTCCCGCTTCAATGGCCATAAGCAGACCATCACCTTTATGGGGCAGTCCGACGCGTTCCATATCGGCGCGGTAGTCCGGGCAATATTTCTCCAGCAACTCCCTGCTGCCGGCATAACCGCCGGTGGCGATAACGACGCTCCGGCACGCTATTCTCAGCTCCTCCCCTTTTGTTTCCGCCAGCACTCCGGTTACCTCGCCGCCGGGCGAAGTCAGGATCTTTTTGGCCGGAGTATTGGTAAGCAGCTGCACGCCCAGCTCCCTGCACCTCTTGATCAGGACCTTCACTAAAGCTGCGCCGCGCCCTTTCGGTATATGTAAGGTAGGTATCTGATTGGGGTAGAACGGCACACAGGTAAACTCCAAACCTTTTCCTTCCAGCCAGCGGATCGTATCCCCCGATTTATCAACTAAAGCCCTCACAATTCTAGGGTTAATTCTCCAGTGGGCGAAATTCATGGCCGTCTTAAAACAGTAATCCCTGCTGCAGTCAATCATCGCCCGCTTTTGAACAGGGCTTTCAGCGGCAAAGATGCCCCACGCGAGCGCGGAGTTGCCGCCAAGGCCATGCTTTTCCAGAACCACTACTCTGGCCCCTTTTTCTGCCGCGGCCAGCGCCGCCGCAAGGCCGGCCCCGCCGCCGCCCACAACAACAACGTCAGTTTTAATATTTTCGTTTCCTGTTACTTGATGGCGGCTCATGTTCTCCTTCACCCTCCCGAACACGGCTTGGAACTTAACAAAAAAACATCAAGGCATCGTTTTTGGAATAAACAGCACAATTTGCGGAAAAAAGATAATGATTACTATGCAGACGAGGACTGCAACCAGGAAGGGAATCACGCCCCTGAATACGTCAGCAAGCGGAACTTTGGCCGCACCGGCAAGGATAAAAGCGTCCAAACCGACCGGAGGGGTAACCAGGCCCATTTGGATCAACAGGGTAATTAAAACGCCAAACCAGATCGGGTCGTACCCCAGAATCAAGATCAAGGGATAGATCACGGGAATGGTCAGAATGGTAGCCGACATAATGTCCAGGAACATTCCGAGAAGGATATAAAGGGCTATTATGGCGGCAAGAATTACCCCGGGCGGCACGGGCAACTGGGAAACAACCTTGCTTAACAGGAGAGGAAGCTTGCTCACCGCCAGAAACTTCATCAGGATATAGGCGCCGGTAATCAGAAGGAAGATCATGGCCGAGGTCTGGGCTGTTTCCAGCAGAGAATCCATTAACTTCTTGATTGTGAGGCGCCTTTTAACTGCCGTGAACACAACCGCACCAAAGGCGCCTATCGCGCCCGCTTCCGTCGGCGTGAAAATGCCGCCGTAAATTCCCCCCAGGATCAGTATAAAGAGGGCCACCACAGGCCAGGTGTCTTTCAGCGAGCCGATTTTCTCCCGAAGGCTCGTTTTTGGTCCCGCCGGCGCCGCCTGCGGGTTGAAGATCGTAATAACCACAATGGTAATTATAAACAGGGCGCTGAGAAGTATCCCCGGCAAGACGCCGGCCATAAAGAGCGCGCCGATGGATTGCTCGGTGAGAATACCATACAGAATGAAGGACATGCTCGGAGGGATAAGGAAAGCCAAGGTACCCGAGCAGACAATCGAACCCAGCGCCAGCCGGTCGTTGTAATTGTACTTTCTCATCTGCGGCAGGGCGGATTTGGCCATGGTGACGATAGCGGGCGCGCTGATCCCGGTGATTGCCGCAAAAAAGGCGCAAGAAACCACCGTTGCCATCGCCAGCCCTCCCCGGAGCTGTCCAATCCACTTGTACGCGCTCTCGTAAAGGTCGGCGCCCACCCCCGAATAAAAAAGCAAGCACCCCATCAGCACGAACATGGGGACCACGGTTAAAGGGTAGTAGGCGACGGTTTTGAAGGGAATTTGAGCCACCACGCCGAAGGCCGGCTGAATACCCATGATATATGCATAGCCGAGAAAGCCGACCAGGGCCATGGCCGCCCCAATCCACATCCCGGCGAAAAGCAAGGCAACCAGGACAACCAGACCGACGAGGCCGATAACTTCCGGGCTCACTTTTTTGCCGCCTCCCCTACGTTTTTAACCACCAAAACCGCTATCGAAAGGCAAAATACAGCCAGGCCCGCCGTCATAACCCAGTAAAAAGGGGCGTGCGGCACTCTGAGGAGTGAAGTCCTGGTAACTACCCCCAGCGATTCCAGAACGGTCCGCCAGCAGATGACAACGTATGTACCCAGCGCCGCAAGCAGGGTAAGGCTGTCCAAAACTGCCCGCGCTCTTCGCGAAAAGCGCGATACGAACAATTCCACTCTTACGTGTTTGCCCTCCAGGGCACACCACGCCAGGGCAGGAAAAACCAGAATCACCATCAGCAGTTCAGAAAGCTCCGGTGCACCCGGTATCGGCGCGTTGAACAAAAACCGTGCCAATACATCGGCCACGATCAGGATCATGAGAACACTTAAAACTCCTGTCGATAAATACCCCATCAGCCGGCTTAGAGAATAAATAATCTTCATAATCGGATCAACCCTGCCCTCTTCTGTTAGTTAAATTTCATCAGCCCGGAATTCCGGCGGTATCTTTTTTTGCGCGCATTTTATCACAATTCCCCCGGCCTGCTGCAGTACTTTTTAGCAAATAACCCAGCAAGCCGGGGGCTGGATAATTCCGTAAGCCTTTTTACTTTGCCTTGCGCTCCTTAATCAAACGCTGCGCTTCATCATAGACTGCTTTCCCGGGCAACCCCTTATCCGTGCATTCCTTAAT
>JBFLZY010000067.1:0-14726 GCA_040755975.1 Bacillota bacterium
GCGGCAAGCGAACCGGCAGCGCGAAACGCGCAGATAACACTATGCAAAAGTGCTAACAATAATCGCTGGTTAGACCGGCAAGGCTAAAACACTAACGTTTCATGCGCATTTTGCAGCGCTGCCTGGTTCGCTCCGTGGTAAGCTGATGTCTGGTCGACCCGGAGCATCGGAGCGAGCCGGACAAATTCCAGCCCGATGGTAAGGAATGGTAGAACGCTATTTTCGAGGGAGTATATCCAATGAAAACGCCGGTGGTAATCTCACCTCACGTACAAAAACGCCTCTTCCTGGGCCTTCTGGGGGGAAGCCTGGCATCGCTTTTGCTTTTGATTTTCGGCCTCTGGTACCTCTTCTTCCACCCCGGGAGCTCCACCTTTTACCAGACCGTTTTTTTGATCATTTTGTTAGCTGTTGCCGGGGGGCTCTTGCTGGCCGTTTTCGGCATCGTCGGAATCGTCGTAACCATCCTGGCCGCGAAAAACTTCCCCTTCCTGCAGGCGCCCATCCAACTGGCCATCCACCTTTTTTACCCGGCGGCGCTCACCCTGGGCCGGCTTTTGCGCATCGACAAAGACCGCATCCGCAGTTCCTATGTGGAAGTAAACAACCAGCTCGTCAGGGCCAGAAAAGTGAAGGCGGAGCCGCCCCAGGTCCTCGTCCTGGTGCCCCACTGTCTGCAGTGGACAGGCTGTCCGCACAAGATCACCGTGGACGTGGATAACTGCCGCCGCTGCGGCACCTGTTACATCGACGAACTGCTCACCCTGCGGGACAGGTTCGGGGTCAAGATGGGGGTGGCCACCGGCGGCACCCTGGCCCGCAAGTACGTGGAAGAGTACCGCCCGAGAGCCGTCGTGGCCATCGCCTGCGAGCGGGACTTGAGCAGCGGGATCCAGGACGTGGGGCGCCTGCCCGTCCTGGGAGTGACCAACGAACGCCCCCACGGCCCCTGCCGCGACACCTGCATCGACATCGCGCGCGTGGAGGAAGCGATCCGCCACTTTATCGGATGAGCGTTAATTATTGTGCTTTTTGCCGGTGGTGTTATAATAATGACATAAGGAGTCGCAGAAAAAGTGAAGTTGTCCTTTTCGGAAGAAGGGATAACCATGGACCTGGATGATAATAATTGTGTAATCGGATTGGAGATTCTGGACGCTTCCGAAAAACTGCGGGACGGGTTGACCAAAATAGAACTAAGCGGCGTACCGGCCTGGAAAACCCCGCATCGGCAAGTTAAGCATGCACCCCCGAAAAGGAACGAAAAGGAACAAACCTTGCTGAGTCCAGCTGAGATAAAATAAAGGGAGCTTCGTTGATGAAAGCACTGATCACCGGCGGCGGCGGGCAACTGGGGGTCGACCTGGAAAAGGAACTGGCCGGCCCCGGCGGGTACGAAGTAATCAGCCTGGGGCGGGACCGGCTGGACGTAACCAGGCCGGAGCAGGTCCGGGAGGCGGTGGAGGCCGCCCGCCCGGATGTCATCGTTCACGCGGCCGCCTATACCCACGTGGACGGGTGCGAGCTGGACCCGGACCGCGCCTACCTGGTCAACGCCCTGGGCGCCCGCAACGCGGCGGTGGCCGCGGCGAAAGTCAAGGCCAAACTGGTTTACATAAGTACCGATTACGTCTTCGACGGTCAAAAGCAAACCCCTTATACGGAATTCGACGCGCCCGCCCCCTTAAGCGTCTACGGGAAATCCAAGCTGGCCGGCGAAAAATGCGTCGCCGCCTTCTCCGGCCGCTTTTTTATCGTGCGCACCGCCTGGCTCTACGGGCGCGGCGGCACCAACTTTGTCAAAACGATGCTCAAACTGGCCGCGGCGCAGCCGGAAGTGGCCGTCGTCAACGACCAGGTGGGCACGCCGACCTTCACGGAAGACCTGGCCCGGTTTATCGGCGCGCTCATCCAAACGGAGTTGTACGGCATTTACCACGCCAGCAACAACGGCGCCTGTTCCTGGTTCGACTTCGCGCAGGCCGTTTTCAAGCTGGCGGGGCTGGCACCCGGGCGCGTCAAGCCCATTTCCACAGCGGAGCTGAACCGGCCCGCCCCCCGCCCGGCCCACTCCGTCCTGGACAACTACTGCCTGCGGCTGCAGGGGCTGCCGGACCTGCGTCCCTGGGAAGAGGCGCTGGCGGAATTTTTCCAAAAGTACCGGCAGGAGTTGCCGATTTAACCAGCCGGCGAATAAAATATTTAAGGACCTTCACACCGGTAAAAAATATTTTCGAATGTTTGGCAGGGAGGGCTTTTCGCGGAATAATGATTGAGGGCGTAAAAGTTAAAAAATTAATCCGGCACTGCGACGACCGCGGCTTTTTCATGGAAATCTTAAGGGACGACGACGGCCTTTTGGCCCGCTTCGGGCAGGCTTCCCTGTCCAAAACTTATCCCGGTGTCATCAAGGCTTTCCATTACCACGAGCGGCAGGACGACCTGTGGTTTTTCCCCGCGGGCAACGCCCAGGTGGTGCTCTACGACCTGCGCGAAGATTCCCCCACCAGGGGGGAAACCAACGTCTTCTACCTGGGCGAGGACAACCCCATCCTGCTGCTCATTCCCCGGATGGTGGCGCACGGGTACCGGGTGCTGGGCAATGAACCGGCCGTCATCGTCTACTTTACCACCGCCTCCTACAACCGGGACGACCCCGACGAAAAGCGCATTCCCTGGGACGACCCGACCATCGGTTTCGACTGGACGACGAAAAACCGGTAGCGCAAATCTCCCGTTCCTTTCCCGGACAGCTTGGGCAACGGTTTTTAGATAACTGATAAACGCGAGGTGTTTTCCTTGAAGGCGCTCATCCTGGCCGGCGGCAAAGGCACCCGCCTGCGGCCGCTGACCTACACAACCGCCAAGCAGCTCATCCCCGTGGCCAACAAGCCGATCATTTTCTTCGTCCTGGACCAGATCGTGGAAGCGGGGATCACCGACGTCGGCGTCATCATTTCCCCGGAAACGGGCGCACTGGTGAAGGAAGCGGTGGGGGACGGCTCCCGCTGGGGGGCGAACATCACCTACATCGTTCAGGAGGAGCCCCTGGGCCTGGCCCACGCCGTCAAAACCGCCCGGCCCTACCTGGGCGAAGATCCCTTTCTCATGTTTTTGGGCGACAACCTGATCCAGGGCGGAGTCAAAAAAGCGGTGGCGGATTTCTTTAGCGAAAAGCCCCACGCCCTGATCATGCTCAAAGAGGTTGCCGACCCCCGCGCCTTCGGCGTGGCGGTTTTAAACGGCCGCAACAGCGTGGTGCGGCTCGTCGAAAAGCCAAAGGAGCCCCCTTCCAACCTGGCCCTGGTGGGCATTTACCTGTTCACCCCGGCCATCCACCAGGCCATCGAGCGCATCCGGCCCTCCTGGCGGGGGGAGCTGGAAATCACCGACGCCGTCCAGGAACTGCTGCACCTGGGCCGCCGCGTCCTGGCCCGCAGGATCGAGGGCTGGTGGCTGGACACCGGGAAAAAAGACGACATCCTGGAAGCCAACCGGGCGGTGCTGGACGCCTACGCCAAAGCCGACGTCCGGGGGGAAGTGGACGGGGAAAGCCGGGTCACCGGCCGGGTGGAAATAGGGGAGGGCACGGTCGTCAAGAACAGCGTGGTGCGCGGCCCCGTGGTTATCGGCAAATACTGCGTCGTGGAAAACTGCTTCGTCGGCCCCTTCACCGCCGTCGGCGACGAGAGCAGGCTCTCCAGCGTGGGGATCGAACACTCGGTCATCCTGGAGGGGTGCGAGCTCAAAGACATCCAGCGCATCGAAGACAGCCTGCTGGGCCGGGGCGCCCGGGTCTGCCGCGCCGGGGACAACCGCCGCGCCCTGCGCATGTTTTTGGGCGACGACGCGCAACTCGTGATTTAGGGGGAGAAAAATGCGCATCCTGATTACCGGCGGAGCCGGGTTTATCGGCAGCAACATGATCCGGTACCTGCTGAACAAATACCCTTACGAACTAATCAACCTGGATAAACTGACCTACGCCGGGAACCTGGAGAACCTCGTCGGCTTAGAGCACGACCCCCGGTACACCTTCGTGCGCGGCGACATCGCCGACCCGCAGGCGGTGGAGGAAATTTTTGCCGGCAAAATCAACGCCGTGATCAACTTCGCCGCGGAATCCCACGTGGACCGCAGCATCGCGGACGCCGGCGACTTCATCCGCACCAACGTAGAGGGGACGCGCGTCCTGCTGGAGGCCGCCCGCCGCCACGGCGCGGCAAAGTTCATCCAGGTGTCCACCGACGAAGTTTACGGCTCCCTGGGCGAAACGGGCTTTTTTACCGAAGAAAGCCCGCTTAACCCCAGCAGCCCGTACTCGGCCAGCAAGGCGGCGGCGGATTTGCTGGCCCTGGCCTACCACCGCACCTACGGCCTGCCGGTGCTGATCACCCGCTGCTCGAACAACTACGGCCCCTACCAGTTTCCCGAAAAGCTCATCCCGCTCATGATCACCAACGCCCTGGAAGACAAACCCCTGCCCGTTTACGGGGACGGCCAAAACGTGCGCGACTGGCTGCACGTCTGCGACCACTGCACCGCCCTGGACCTGGTGCTGCACCGGGGCCGCCCGGGGCAGGTCTACAACATCGGCGGCAACAACGAAAGAAAAAACCTGGAGATCGTCCGCCTGATCCTGGCCGAACTGGGCAAGCCCGCATCCCTCATCGCCTTCGTCGCCGACCGGCCCGGCCACGACCGCCGCTACGCCATCGACGCAACCAGGCTGCGCACCGAGCTGGGCTGGCGCCCCCAATACCCCTTCGCGCAGGGCCTCCACGAAACCATCCGGTGGTACTGCGAAAACCAAAGCTGGTGGCGCAAGATCAAGTCCGGCGAGTACCGCGTGTACTACGAAAGGATGTACGGACGCCGGCCGCCCGGTTGATTTCTCTCAGGTCAATTTTCCCTTGCTTCCCTGGCGGTTAAATCACAACATATTCACTTTTATCCTCCATTATCATGCCAGCAATATTAGAAACAGAAATATTTCTAAATTCCTCGGGTGTATATGCCAGCGGTTCAATCGGCTCCATCACGTGGGCAATAGCCTTGCCCAGTATTTCACACCGGCGTTGGAAATTCATTTTTGCGAAGTCAGGCGATATTACCACCAGGTCAATATCGCTGAATTTATTTGCTGTTCCTTTAGCATGAGAACCAAAAAGAATTATTTTATCGACTTTTACTCCGTGGTTTTCCAATGCGTTTTTAAACCTGCCGATTATTTTTTCAATTTCGGATCTTTCTTTATGCATTTAATCACATCCCTCGTTTTTTTCACGTACTCATTGGCGAGCTTCCGGGTATATTTCTTGAACAATTTTTTAAGTTCATCAGGGTATCGGGTTGTAATGTTAGCAGTATTTATTTCGGCAAGAAACTCTACTTGTTCTTTTGTAAGCACTGGTGATCCAAGTTTGACAAGGTGAATCAGGTTGTGGATCTTAGGCGGCTGTAGGCCGGTAACTTCGGCTACGACAGCCTTCAAGGCTTTTTCAATCGCCAGGTGACACATAAAAACGGTATAAATGTAACGCCTTGTCTTAAACATAGCTTGAGCGGTTTTTAAGTCGTAATCAGCCTGGTTAAGCCATTCTTTAGCCTGTGGGGTCATTGTAATCTCCTGTAATTTTCTTACTAGTATAGTACAAAAATTTTCAGTCTGAAGCAAGTTCAAGTTTAAAAAAATGACCCCCTTTGCAAAGGGGGCGGAAATAAATTACTTCCGGCCCGCGGCGATGGCCCGGGCCAGTTCGGCGATGCTGGCGGTCAGGTCATCCAGCTTGCTTTCGATGCGCACCAGCAAAAACGCGGCGACAGCGATGGGGAAGCCCAGATTGCCTACGTACTGGAAAATTTCATCCACCAGCAAAACCTCCTCTTTATGTTTTTGCCGCTAAAAAACGGGGAAGGAAACCACCCCGGCAGTTTCCTTCCCCAAACTGCAGCCCGGCGGCAGCCCGCCTGCGGCCCGCCCGGAAGCCCGCCCTAAAAAACCGGCGGGCTGCCCTGGGCGCGGCCCGGGTTGCTTAAGCCGGGTCGTACAGGTCGTTGGTCGTGCGGTCGACGATCTTCACGTCCTGCTTGGCCACCAGCGCCCCGCCGGCAGACAGGAAGACGTTCCTGGCGATGACCTGGTCCATGGCGGCCTCGATCTCCGCCGGCGTAACGTTGTCGCGCGGGTTGTCCAGGCTGATGGTGAAATTCCTGCCCTCTTCGTTCCTGAAGACCATCCGCAGCGTTTGGGTGGTTACCGCGGCCACTTGGTTCACCTCCTTTAACCGGCACGCGGCCGCTGTCCGGCGCGTCCGGCAGTATGCGGGAAATAATGGATTAAATCCGCTGCCGCAAAGCTCCCGCCCGCGCCCCTTGCTTTGTGCCCGTTGAGCGGTCGGCCGGTGCCTCCCGGGCGCGGGCGGGCATGGACTTCCGCCGCGCCTACACCTGCACCAGCTGGCTGGCGTCGATGCGGCTGACCTTGCTTAAAGTATACTCCTGCAGGCCGGCCAGGGCCTGGGCCACGTCGAACAGATCCTGGTCCGCAGCGTCCGGCCGGACGTAGCGCAGGCTCTTGTTCCGGTAGACCGGGTTCCCCTGCGCGTCCACCCCGGTCTGCAGCTCCAGCTGCAGCACCGTCCCGCCGGGCACCCTGTTGACTGCCATGGCTTTTTCACCTCCCTCCTTTGCTTATGGCCGGGGGAAACATTCGGGTCATTTTGACCCCGAACAAATGTTCTCTCCCACGACCATATTATAACCCCTGCCCAGGGGGGTGTCAAGACCAGAAAATGGTAAATCCTAAGAAAAATATTGGCGGAAGGTCCCCCCTTACCGAGGAAGAGTGGGACATCATGCGCCGCCACCCGGTATACGCCTACGAGATGCTCTCCCCCATCGGCTACCTGCGCCCGGCCCTGGACATCCTCTGCTGCTACCACGAAAAGTGGGACGGCACGGGCTACCCCCGGGGCCTGAAGGGAAAACAAATCCCCCTGGCGGCAAGGCTTTTCGCCGTGGTGGACGTCTGGGACGCCCTGCTCTCCGAGCGCCCCTACCGCTCCCCCTGGCCCCGGGAAAAGACCCTGGTCTACCTCCGCGAGCAATCGGGAAAGCACTTCGACCCGGAGGCGCTGGCGGCTTTTTTGAAAAAAATCAGGTGATTTCAGCCTTTACCTTTTCCAAATGCCAGCGTTTCGAAGTGCAGCTGGGGGGTAACTGGCGGAAGACAACATCGTGCGGTTTGAGGACGATTCCGGCTTTGGGGCCCTGTGATTTTAAATATCTTCATGATATAATAGAAAGAGGTTCTTTCCCTTCCCGGCCGGCGCGGTAGCCGCGGAGATTGGGAATGAAGGGGGAGGGGGACCGGCCGGGCCTCGTTCTGGAGGCCGTCCCGGAGCGGGACTTCGATGATGGCGGCTTGAGCGGGCAGTTTCATTTTTTTCCCACCCGTATCTATATAGGCTGAAATATTGCTTTCTTCTTACCGACCAATCGATTATCTGATATTTCAAGTCCTGGACGTCGAGATCAACAAAGAAGGTATCCGGGTTCACCAACTCGAGCTCATTGAATGTGCAAAGATTGAAGCAGATGTGTCATCCTTTTACCAGTGATTACCATAAGAATGCCGACGTTCAGACACCTGGAGAAGTTCACCATGTGCAACCGGATCACACACTTTTTGGAGGCCGGTATTTTGTGGAATTTATCAACCATGACGACGGGAATGTCTATGATGTTCTCTAAAAATTTTGTATCGAACACATTCCGGATTCGGGGGGTTGAAGATGAGTCAAGATGACGCACTCAAACGTTATACCCTGATGGTGGCCGCCACTGCTTCTTTCCTTACACCGTTCATGGGCAGTTCCATCAACCTGGCCATTCCATCCATCGGCAGGCAGTTCGGTGCCGACGCTTACATGTTAAGCTGGGTTGCCACCAGTTATATACTGGCGTCGGCGGCTTTTTTGTTGCCCTTTGGCCGGCTGGCGGATATCGTGGGCAGAAAAAAAATATTTCTTGCGGGCGTGGTTTCATTCGGGCTGTCTTCGCTGCTATGTGGTCTGGCCTGGTCCATCGAGACGCTGATCGCGTTCCGGGTGCTGCAGGGTATCGGCAGCGCCATGATTTTCGGTACCGGTATGGCCATTTTGACCTCGGTGTTTCCGCCACAGGAAAGGGGCAAAGTGCTGGGGATCAACGTGGCTACTGTATATGTCGCCCTTTCCCTGGGTCCGGTGCTGGGCGGGGCCATGAATCACAACCTGGGGTGGCAGTCCATATTTTACCTTACCGTGCTATTAGCCGTCTTTGTTTTGACCCTCACTCTAGCCAAGCTGAAGGGCGAATGGGCCGAGGCGAGGGGAGAAAAATACGATTATACCGGTGCGGTTCTTTATGTAGCCGGCCTGGTGTCCCTGATGTACGGTTTTACATCCGTGGAATCGTCGGTGTGGGGCAAGTACATTTTATTGCTGGGGGTACTGGTGCTGCTGGTTTTTGTCCGGCACGAAACGAGCTTCCCGCAACCCCTGATGAACCTGCGGTTGTTCAGCCGCAACATCGCCTTTGCCTTTTCCAACCTGGCGGCCCTGATCAACTACAGCGCCACCTTTGCAGTGGGCTTCCTGCTTTCCCTGCACCTCCAGGTGGTACTGGGCTATGACTCCCAGGCAGCGGGCTTGATCCTGCTGTCCCAGCCGGTGATCATGGCGACCATATCGCCTTTCGCCGGGCGGCTTTCCGACCGGGTGGAACCCCGTGTGGTGGCATCATGGGGGATGACCCTAACCACTCTGGGATTGCTTGTGTTCTGTTTTATATCCAGGAGCACTCCCTTGTGGCTGCTGGTTATAAACCTGGCCTTGCTGGGCATCGGTTTTGCCCTGTTTTCTTCGCCGAACAGTAATGCGGTGATGAGCTCGGTGGAGAAAAGGTTTTACGGAGTTGCCTCGTCCACCCTGGGCACCATGCGGTTGGTGGGCCAGGCTTCCAGCATGGCCATCGTGACCCTGATTATGGTTCTGTACGTGGGCAGGGCGGAACTAACCGCCGCCAGTGCCGGCCGGTTCCTGGACGGCGCCAGGATATCGTTTGTTATCCTCACCGTGATTTGCTGCGGGGGGATTTTCGCATCCCTGGCGCGAGGCAACGTCAGGCCCGGTGAAAACAAGAGCGGACCCGTACCGGGCGGCCCGCAGCAGCCGGGTGGCGAGAAAAGAAATGCCGGGGGTTAGGCCCCCTGCCGCTACCGCGGCACCTCCCCTTTCAATTGCCGGAGGTAGGCCTTGAGTTCCCGAGTCATATAGGCGTGACTCAGTGGCGTATACCTTTCTTCCGGGCTTAAAAGAGGTTATCGGCAGTACGGTAACCACCGGCAACGAATGGTTAACTTCTTCGGGGGATACCACCAGCGCAGGGCGTTTTCCGGCCTGTTCGGAACCCGCCACCGCGTCCAGACTCACCCAAAAAATACGCCAGCGGTACGTCACCATTCCGGTATCAGCCTCGCCGCTTCGGCGTCGGCATTTCCATAGGAGGTCTGGGTCATTTTAACATCCTTAAGAAAGAGCGGATCCCTGGCGGCAGCTTCCATATCGCGGCGAAAATCGTCCTTTTCTATTCGGGCCAGGTATTGCTCCAGCGCCTCGCGCACCGCGGCGTTGGCCGAAGGGACACGTTTTCTGGCGGCCAGGTACCGGAGCTTTTCCAGTAAGCTTTCGGGCAGGGTAAAGGTTGCTTTCTTAAGGATCAATTTTTGGGCCATAAAAAATCACCCTCCTGTTTGTATTGTAAAATATACATGCTCATATTGCAAGCACCCCGGGACGGCCTCCAGAACGAGGCCCGGCCGGTCCCCTTGCCCCCTCATTCCCAATCTCCGCGGCTCCCGCGCCGGCCGGAAAGCGGGCCTTGCGCACCTGAACTTCGTTTTTTCCGCCAGCGAAAAACACAACCTGAACAACGGTCAGGGAAATCATCCCCGGGGACGTCCTGCTGGGGGCGCACCTCCACGACACCCTGGGCCGGGGCCTGGCCAACGCCTTTGCCGCCCTGCAGGCGGGAGTCAGCCGGTTCGACGCCGCCGCCGGAGGGTTGGGAGGCTTTCCGCGCCCCGGATGCTTGCCACCACGAGATACCGGCAGCTTACGGTGCAGAAAACCGCAATTTTCAATCCGGCCTTTCCGCGCCGGCATCAATTTACCAGCCAGGAGTTTATCGATTCTCCCGGCTGTTTCTTTTTGTGGTTTTTTTAATTCCCTGTTAATTATTTCAGGCGTTTTTCACCTGTCTGGAATTCTTCCAATAGCAAGAGGAAATTATAACTAATTTTGTAACATTATATCAATTATGCCATATAATGTACCAAGCAAAAATCTATACTGAGCCAAGGAGGTATTTTATATGGCTATCAGACCGGGTAAATGCCCACCTGCAGGTTGTCCGCCGTTTACGGAGAAAGATTGTATTGAAGTCTTTAAGGTCTACGACCAATGTGCAGCTGAAGAGTTGCTTGGCGGTTGCGTGCCGGCACCGGTACCCATACCGCCTGGTTCTACCTGCACCTGTAGCGTTGTACCTGGCAGCGCCGTTTGTTTCTTTGCCGGGTTTGGCGCCTTTAACCCGCCGTATTTCAGGCCCGTAAGGGTGGTGAACAGGGTGAGCGTGGAAGGAGAAGTAAGAGACGCCAACGGAAATTTGATTACCACCTACACCGCCGCTCTGCAAGCACTGACCCAGGCTTTGATGTGGGCGCCGCCAGGTACTTTTGTACAGTGCCAGATCCTTGCCGCCGGCGATTGCACATGTGAAATTGTTACCGACCCGGTTACCGGCGAGCAGCTCATCTGCAGCCAGGTGAAGGTCTGCAAGGAGGTCCAGGTAAAGGCGCTGGTGAAGCTGCTGGTACCAAGCTATGGCTTCTGCGAGCTCGATCCTTGCATACCTGTGCCGCAGCCCGAGTTCCCCTGCCCGCCCGAGCCCATCTTCCCGCCGCAAAGATGCCAGGAACCTCCTTTAATTACAATCTTAGAGGTGGTTGGTACGGGTATTCCGAATGTGGATGTAACCCTCAGGCGAAAGGTGGATGCCACAACAATAGATATAACTAAGAGAACCGATATCGGCGGCAATGCCACGTTTGCCGAAGTCGGCGGTTTTGCCGGAAGCCTGGACGATATAATCTTTACCGACCCGGTTACGGGAAAAACTATTACCTTCCACGTGCCGGTTGAATTTACCGATACGGCCGGGGTTGTTCACGACAGCCGCACCGCCTGTGTGATTGTATTCCAGCGCACCCTTGTCGGAGTAACAACCTTCAACGTTACCATCGACGGCTTTACCCTGGCCACACCCGTTGATCCCTAATCAGTTAAAAATATAAAAGCGGCAGATATCCTGCCGCTTTTATATGTGTGAATTTGCGCGAATTTGCCAACACCCATATGATTGCCGCTTTATTATGTTCTTGAGCCGTCTTGACAAGACGGTTTTATATTTCTTTGCTCTCACCCGCCTGCCCCGGACGGTTTGGGAGGCGGCATGGATTGGCGGATGAAGCTTTTAGACAACCCCGGCCGGCTGGGAACCTGTGCCAATTGACCGGAATAGAAGCTCGGGGGCGGGATGAGAACACCTGTCGAACTGCCGGGAACCGGCTGACTGGCGCCTGCCTGTGTTCGGGCGTCGTACGTCCTTTCCCGGAAAGGCTGTTCTCTTTCAGGCAAAATTTTAGCCGGTTCTTTTAAGCTTACTTTTTCTTTTTCATACTTCTCGATAACTTTCATCACCAGTTCGGCAAGAACTTCAAGGTTGACGGCCGGCTGGTCATTTGTTTTTAAAACCGGCTCACCTTGATCAACCTGCTTATCCTGTTCCGGAGATGCCTCTCTGTCAGGGCCGGTTTGCTTACCTGCGGCTGCCGCCGGTTCCCCGGCTTCGCTCTTAACCCGGACAACTTCCGCCGCAATTTCACCTTCCACTTTTACTTCTACCCGGACGGCAGAGGAGAAAATATTTTTAATCAACTCCCATATTGTTAAGTTTGATGGCCTGGCAACCTGAGTATGGATGCGTAAAGGCTGACTGAAAGAGGCGTTAATTATTATCCCCGGCGGTAATTGATCTGTTGTTTCAGTCAGCGCCAGCTTTTCGCAAAATGACCGGCTGGTTAAGGATGTTTCATAATCATTTTCGTTTTCTTTTTTATAAAAAAAAACAAGATCATATTTACCGAAAGCCAGGATTATATTGTTTTCAAACAATTTTGCAGATAAAGAGGCGTCAGCTATTTCACAGGTTATGGGCGGGCGGGCAAGGGGGATGTTGAAAGTGGCACAAAATCTTTTCTTTGTGTACGTGAGACAATCAGACATAAGCTCCCCTCTTTTTTCACGGCTGGCGTCTTTGACGGCAGCCTGCCGCCTTTATATCCCGGGCCTTCCTCAGCAACCGGGATACGAGGCGGGCAGGTTGATCGCCGGCTTGTGAGCTGCTCTCTCTAAAGGATGGGCGTGAAACAAAAGCTTAATGGTTTCTTCGTCCAGCCCGAACTGTTTGTAGTAGTCAATTACCTGCTGCGGGACGATTGATTGTTGAAAATATTTTACAGCATCATCCGGCAGGTCGGAAAAGGATAAAATAACCTGGGCGGCCATTTGATTTCCGCTTTTTCTTTGCTCCTTTTTCTCTGTTTGATCTGCTCCGGAAAGTTGTTCTCTGGCCAACTCCTGCTGACATTTTTCTTTCTCTTCTTCCGGCCGGCGGTTGCCTTCAAGTCCGCTGTATTCCTCTATGGTCATTAATATCCCCCCTGAAATGTCACTACTTTTCTTTTAGTTTAGTATTCTATGTTTCTTAACCTGGAAATGTTACACAAAACATGCTATTATATGCTATATAAGGACAGTCTTGGATTAAAAGACAAAGCAAGAATTCGGCCGGCGGCTGAAGAATTTGCTGAAAAGCCGGTGAGTAACCAGCTTCCAGAACGAGGCCCGGCCGGTCCCCCTGCCGGTGAAAATCGACTGTTTGGATAAATTGCCCGGCGCGGGCTTGCGGGAAATCGAAATCGGCGCCTTCGCTGACCCCCGCCGGGTTCCCCAAATGGCCGGCACCCTCGAGCTGGCCGCCGAAATCCAAAAACGTATATTCTTGACTTTCACGTCCAAATACGCGATAATTTAAACGAAAATGATAACGTATTTATTTACGAACGTAAATGCATATCATATAGAAAGGAGGATTTTTTAGTGGGAGACTTCATACCGGTTATGAAAGGTAAGCCGCTTTTCTCCAGCGACCAGATTGTTAACATCAGCGATTTACAACGTAAATGGCGCAGTGTCGTAGAACCTAAATTGCATAAGATGCCCTTTTTAATGATGTTTTCCGGTTCCGAACCCAGGGCGACTATTTTAAGCTATGATAAATTTAAGGAACTCTGGGAAAAGGTTACTGAAGCCGCGGAACTGCAACTAAAATTGGAACTGCTGTGCCGTATACTCGAAAACGAAAAGGGCGGCCACGTTTTGGCGCCCCTTGCTGAAGTAATTAAAAAGGCCGGTATAAACGCGGAGGATCTGGAGGCTGCTCCTGATGTCGATCTCGAAAATGATTGATCTTGTACCGGCCAATGTGAAGTTTTTTCCCGCGGCTGAAGCAGATTTCCTGGGACTGGATAAAAGCAGGCAGATAAAAGTAATTAAAGCCTTGCAAAAAATATCCCGGGCTCCCTCTGCATTCGGCAAGGAGTTGGAAAACCAGGCCGGCAGGCCCCTGGCAGGATACCGCAGCGTTTATGTAGATAACAGGTCGCTCCGGATTATCTGGAAGGTTACAGAACTGCAGGTAATCGAGGTCGCCGTCATAGCCGGCATAGCCGAACGCGAAGGAATGTTTGCTTATAAACTGGTTTCCAGGCGCAGGGGAGAATTGGAGAACTTTATCAAGGAACTGGTTAAGCAATAAAGGTATCAAATACGTACATACAAATAATTATTTCCGCCAAGGTGGAACCGCTTGCAGATAGCTCCGGCAGCGGGCTGCTTCTCTTGGCCGGGCACGAAAGGCCTTCTGTTTCTGCCTGGGGAAAAAGCAAGAGGCGCAAGAACTGGTGAAACAGGCTTCCGCTCTAAACAAAGCCCATGAGAATGCCTTTGAGCAGTTGAAGGCGTTGCCGGTTTTGTTAGCCCAAAAATAATTCTGGTGGATGGATGATGCAAGAAATTGAATATGTTCTAAGGCTGGGAACAGACGATAGGTATAGACACAGACATATCCGGGAAAAGAGAAAGATTATCTCTTTTTCTGTCCAATATGAAACAATGATTGAAAATAAATGGCATCCTGTGGTAAGATATGATACGGCACACGGGTTTGCCCACCGTGATTTGTTTACCAGAAAAGGGGAAGTTATCAAAACGCCTCTTTTTGTTCATGATTATAATAGTGCCCTTGCTTTTGCGGAGAGTGATTTAAAAGCAAACTGGGAGATGTATAAAAAAAGATTTCTAATGGAGTGAGCTTGATGAGTAAAGAAAAAGAAATGATCGAAAAAAATATTGAATTGAGCACGGAGTTTAGCAGATATTTATTTGAACATCCAGAACTGGAAGAAAAGATCCCGGCAGGGGCGGAAATTGTCCTATTGCCTGAGTTTGACGCGGAATTAAGGGATTTTAATTTACAAATGGGAAAAAAAATTGAAGCAG